>DATIBF010000025.1:0-14855 GCA_035457655.1 Gaiellaceae bacterium | reverse complement strand
GGGCGAACGTGTTCGCCGGCGCGGGGTCGGTGAGGTCGTCCGCAGGGACGTAGATCGCCTGCACCGACGTCACCGAGCCCTTCCGGGTCGAGGTGATGCGCTCCTGCAGCTGGCCCATCTCCGTGGCGAGCGTCGGCTGGTAGCCGACGGCGGAGGGCATGCGGCCCAGGAGCGCCGAGACCTCGGAGCCCGCCTGCACGAAGCGGAAGATGTTGTCGATGAAGAGGAGGACGTCCTGGCCCTCCTCACGGAAGTACTCGGCCATCGTCAGTCCGGCGAGACCGACGCGCAGGCGCGCGCCAGGAGGCTCGTTCATTTGCCCGAAGACGAGCGCGGTCTTCTCGATCACGCCAGACTCGGTCATCTCGCGCCAGAGGTCGTTCCCCTCGCGCGAGCGCTCGCCGACGCCGGCGAAGACCGAGAGCCCCTCGTGCTCGGCGGCGATGTTGCGGATCAGCTCCTGGATGAGCACGGTCTTGCCCACGCCGGCGCCGCCGAAGAGGCCGACCTTCCCGCCCTTGACGTACGGAGCGAGCAGGTCGATCACCTTGATCCCGGTCTCGAAGATCTGGACGGTCGGCTCGAGCTCCTCGAACGTCGGCGCGGGCCGATGAATTGGCCAGCGCTCGCCCTCGACCTCCTCGCCCTCGTCGATGGGAGCGCCGAGGACGTTGAAGATCCGGCCGAGCGTCACCTGGCCGACGGGAACGGAGATGGGCGCGCCGGTGTCCTCCACGTCGGCGCCTCGCGGGACGCCGTCGGTCGAGTCCATTGCCACCGCCCGGACACGGTCGTTTCCGAGGTGCTGCTGGACCTCGGCGATCAGGTCGACGGCGGGGCGGCCCTCCTGCTCGGGGACTTCGATGCGAAGGGCGTTGTAGATGCTCGGAAGCTCGCCGTGGAAGGCGGCGTCGATGACGACGCCCCTGATCTCGACGATCTTGCCGACATTCTTCTCAGTGGCCATGGATCTCCTGGATGATCGCGTGCGAGGACGGCCGCATTTTCGGCCGACCCAAGTCTATCCGAGGCGCCGCGGCCCCAGGCTCGTGCTCGCCGGACGGTTCCGGCGCTCTGAGCTAGATCACGCCCTCGGGCGGGTTCGGGGAAGGAGGTCGAACCGGCGAAGGGGCGGGCACGGGGGCGGAGGGCGGGAAGTCGTCCGTGTCGACGAGGCTGACCTGCGGGGGCGACCCGGGCTCGCTCGACTGAGGGCCCTGGGCGGTGGAGCCCACGAGCGCGCCGAGCGCGAGGGCGGCCGCGGCCGCGAGCGCGGCCCGTCGAGGCCCGACCCACCTGCCGGCTGCGGGCCGGGCGGGAATCGTCACCCGCTGCGAGGGCCGCTCGGCGGCCGTCAGGCGCATGACGTCCGTCGCCCAACGGACGTTGCTCTCGAAGGCGCGGCACTCGTCGCACGTCTCGAGATGCCGTGCGAGAAGCTCCTCCTCCAACGGCGAGAGCTCGCCGTCCAGGCGCAGCGACGCCCACTCCCGCGCCCGTTCGCAGGGAGCCCGCTCCGTCAGCGGGTTTCTGCCAGCCATACCTGCTCAGACGATAGCGAAAGCCGGAGGTTAGACCTACATCCCGGCGATCTGCTCGAGCTTGAGCCGCGCGCGCTCGGCTTTTCGCTCCTTCTGGCGCCTTGGGTCGGGAACCGGCACCGCCGTGAAGAGCGCCTTCGTGTACTCGTGCCTCGGCTGCAAGTAGACCTCCTCGGCCGGCCCCACCTCGACCAGCTCGCCCTTGTTCATGACGGCGATCTCGTCGGACATCGTCCGGACGACGCCGAGGTCGTGCGAGATGAAGAGGTACGTGAGCCCGAAGTCTCGTTGGAGGTCCTTGAGGAGGTTGAGGATCTGCGCCTGGATGGACACGTCGAGCGCCGAGACCGGCTCGTCGCAGACGATCAGCTTGGGGCTGAGGGCGAGCGCGCGTGCGATCCCGATGCGCTGGCGCTGGCCCCCGGAGAACTCGTGCGGGTAGCGGTTGGTGAAGTTCGGGTTGAACCCGACGACCTCGAGCAGCCGGCGCACCCGCTCGGCGCGGCCCTTTCGAGTACCGATGTGGTGCACCTCGAGCGGCTCGGCGACGATGCGCCCCACGGTCATACGCGGGTCGAGCGACGAGTACGGATCCTGGAAGACGATCTGCATGTCCTGCCGCGTCTTCCGAAGCTGCTCCCGCTTCAGCGCCGTCAGCTCGACCCCGTCGAACCGCACGGAGCCGCTCGTCGGCTTCAGGAGCTGCAGGATGCAGTATCCCGTCGTCGACTTCCCGGAGCCGGACTCGCCGACCAGTCCGAGAGTCTTTCCGGCGGGGATGGAGAACGAGACGCCGTCGACGGCCTTGACGTAGCCGACCGTCTTCTCCCACAGGATCCCCTTCCGGACGGGGAAGTGCTTCCGGAGGTCGGTGACGGTGAGGAGCGCCCCGTCGTCCGATGGGGGCAGCTGGCTCACCTGGTCACCATATCGGGCGCACGGTCGCGTTCGCTCGCGGGGTGCGCGCTGCGAACCAAATGGCGGGGCCGCACCTCCCGCAGCTCCTGCCGCTCACTCGCGCACGCGTCCTGCTCGCGGTAGGGACAGCGGGGGGCGAAGCGGCAGCCCTCCGGGTGGTCGAGGAGGTCCGGCGGGCGGCCCGGAATCGCGGTCAGCCTGCCTTCCCGGATGTTGTCGCCCTCGAGCTGCGGCAGGGCGCCGAGCAGCGCTTCCGTGTACGGGTGCTCGGGGCTGTCGAAGAGGTCGAGCACGCCGGCCTGCTCGACGATCTGGCCCGCGTACATGACCGCCACGTCGTCTGCAGCCTCCGCGATCACGCCCATGTCGTGGGTGATGATGATCATCGCCATCTGGTGCTCCTCGCGCAGGCGTTCGAGGAGATCGAGGATCTGCGCCTGGATCGTCACGTCGAGCGCCGTCGTCGGCTCGTCGGCGATGAGAAGCTCCGGGTTGCAGGAGAGCGCGATGGCGATCATCACCCGTTGGCGCATGCCGCCCGAGAAGCGGTGAGGGTAGTCGTCGAGGCGCTCCGCCGGGTTGGGAATGCCGACCTCCTCGAGCAGCTCGACGGCGCGCGTGCGTGCCTCGCCTTTCGTCATGCTCAGATGACGCCGGAGGGTCTCCGTGATCTGCGTCCCGATCTTGAACGTCGGGTTCAGGCTCGTCATAGGATCCTGGAAGATCATCGCGATCTGCCGGCCGCGGACGTCTTCGAGCTCCCTGTCCGATAGGGTCGCGAGGTCGCGACCGTCGAACACCACGGAGCCGCTCTCGATCCACGCCGGCGGCTTGGGAATAAGGCCCATGATCGAGAGCGCCGTGACGGACTTGCCGCAGCCGGACTCGCCGACGATCCCGAGCGTGCGTCCCTTCTCCACCGAGAACGACACTCCGTCCACGGCGCGGACGATCCCCTCCCGCGTGTGGAAGTACGTCCTCAGATCGCTGACCTCGAGCAACGCCATTCGTACGGCCCCTAGCCCCCCTCCAGGCAATTCGAGCCCGCTTCTGCCCCGCGATCACGCGGCGCCAGAGCCCACCCTCGCCCTTGCCAAGGCCGCCATCTGGGCTGGATCGCCTGAAGGGGCACTATGTCTCCCGGGTGCGCGGATCGAGGGCGTCGCGGGCCCCGTCCGCGATGAAGTTCGCGCAGAGGACGAGGGTCGCGATGAAGACGCTCGGGATGATGATGATCCACGGGTAGACGCGGTAGGCGTCGCGGCCCTCCTGGGCCATGGAGCCCCACGAGGCGTCGGGGGGGTTGATCCCGAGGCCGATGAACGAGAGGAAGGCCTCGCCGAGGATCACGCCCGGAAGCTCGAGGAACATGACGATGATGAGGATGCCGAGAGTGTTGGGGAGCAAGTGGCGGAAGAGGACCCGCTGCCAGCGGGCCCCCACGGCGCGTGCCGCCCGCACGTAGTCGTTCTGCTTCAGGCTGATGATCTGCCCGCGCACGATGCGGGCAGCCGTAAACCAGCTCGCGATGGAGAGCGCCAGCATCATCGTGAAGGCGTTGACCGTTGGCGCGATCTGGAGCGCGATGATCGCGAACGGGAGGTACGGGAGCCCGTAGAGCGCGTCGAGGAAGCGCATCATCGCGTCGTCCAGCTTGCCGCCGACGAAGCCCGAGATGGATCCGTACAGCGTTCCGATGACGAGGATGAACAGCGCCGCCCCGATCCCGATCAGGATCGAGACGCGCCCACCCAGCGCCGTACGCGTGAAGAGGTCGCGCCCGAACTGATCGGTGCCGAAGGGGTGCTCGAGGTTCGGGCTGATGTACGCCTGCGTGAAGTCGACCTTGTTCGGGTCGTACGGCGAGAAGATCGGCGCGAGAACGGCGTAGAGGACGATGAGGATGAAGATGATCCCGGCGGCGACGGCGCCCTTGTTCCGGACGTAGCGCCGCCAGGCGTCCCGCCAGAGGCTGGCCTGCCGGATCGGCGCCCCGGCCGCCCCCGCCTCCGCAGCCCCGGCGGTCGCTGGAACCTCGGGCAGCGTCGCTTGCCGGGGATCGACGGCCACGCTACGTCTGCTCTCGGATCCGCGGGTCGAGGAAGCCGTGGAGGATGTCCACGATCAGGTTCGCGACGATGATGATGACCGAGAGGATGACCGTGAGCCCCATGACCACGGAGTAGTCCCTACCTTCGACGGCCGTCACGTAGTACGTCCCGATCCCGGGAATGGCGAAGATCAGCTCGATGATGAACGAGCCGGTGATGATGTAGCCGAGCAGGGGGCCGGCGGCGGTGATCGCGGGTATGAGGGAGTTCCGCATGACATGGACGCCGACGACGCGGCGCCAGCGGAGCCCCTTCGCCTTCGCCGTGCGGATGTAGTCCTGCTGCATCGTCTCCAGCATCGAGGCGCGGACGAGGCGCGCGAAGTACGCCATCGGGACGAGCGACAGTGCCAGGGAGGGGAGGATCTTCCGCGAGTCGGGTTGCCAGTCCTCCCCCCAACCGCTCGTCGGCACCCACCCCGCCTTCACCGACACGAAGTAGATGAGCAGGGTCGCGACCAGGAAGCTGGGCACGGCAAAGCCGACGTTGGAGAAGAACATGGCGGCATAGTCGAAGATCGAGTTCGGGCGTAAGGCGGCGAGGATGCCGGCCGGGATCCCGATCAGGATCGCCCAGGCAAACGCGAGCAGACCGAGCTCGATCGAGGTGGGGAAGTTGTCCTTGATGATCTGGTTGGTGGTGCGGCCGCGCAGAACCATCGAGGGCCCGAGGTCGAACGTGAAGACGCCCTGGACGTAGAGCGCGTACTGCTCGTACCAGGGGTCGTCGAGGTGGAACTTCGCGTTGAGGTTCCGCTGGATCGACTCGGGTATCGGGCGGTCGGACCTCCGGAACGGGTTGCCCGGGATCGCCCTCATCATCAGGAAGGTGAGGAGGATGACCAGGATGACGACGGGAATCGTCCAGAGAATCCGCCGGAGGACGAACGCCGTCACCGTTTCATCATCTACCCGGGGGCGGGACTGCGCAACCGTCGGAACGGACGGGCGGGGCCCACGGCCCCGCCCGTCCTCGTCCGCGCAGGTCTAGTTCGTGATCCTGACCTTCGTGACGTCGTACTGCGCGATGATGTTCGGCGTCCAGCCCTCCACGGTCGTCGCATGCATGTAGGACGTCGTGTACCAGTAGATCGGGATGATGGGGAAGTCCCCGTCCTCGCTGAAGAGGAGCTCCTCGGCCTGCCGGTACAGCTCGTAGCGGGCCTCGTCGTCGGGCGTCGCGCGGGCCTCGTTGATGATCGCGTCGTACTCCTCGCTGCAGTAGCCGGTGCTGTTGTTGCCCGAGTCGCACATCCACAGCTCGAGGAAGTTGAAGGCCTCGACGAAGTCGCCGAGCCACCCGAGCCGGAAGACGTCGACCGCGTTGTCCGGCGGCGGTCCGATGAACTCGAGGAACTGCGCCCACTCCTGCTGCTTGATCTCGACGTTGAGACCGATCTCCTGCCACATGGACTGGATCGCGACCGCGATCTCCTTGTGGCCCGGAGCGTTGTTGTAGAAGAGGGTGATGTCGGTCTTCGGGTTCTGGGCCTGGTCCATGAGCGCCTGGGCCTGCTCGAGGTCGGCCGTCGCGGGCAGGTAGTCCTGCTTCAGGACGTCGAAGCCAGGCACGCCCTCGGGCGTCATGTTCGTCGCCGGGATCTCGCCCGCCTTGGTGACGTTCTCGACGATCACGGTCCGGTCGATGGCGAGCGCCATCGCCTTGCGCTGGTTGACATCGGGGATGTTCTTCAGGTTGAAGCCGTAGTAGTACGTCGCCAGGTTGGGGACGACGAACCACGTGTCGGTCTCCTTGAGCCGGTCGATCTCCTGGGGCGGCTCGCAGTTGTTGTCGAGGCAGGCGTCGATCTCGCCGTTCTCGAAGGCCTGCAGCGCCGTCACCGGGTCACTGATCATGCGCGCCTCGACCCTCGTGATCGTGACGCTGTCCGCCTCGCGCCACTCGTCCCACTTCTCGAGCGTGAGCGACTCGTCGTGCTGCCACTCGGTCAGCCGGTAGGGGCCGCTCGTGACGATGTTCGCCGGCTCGGTCCAGGTGTCTCCGAACTCCTCGACCGTGGCCTGCGGAACCGGGAAGAACGACTGGTGGGAGGTCTGGGAGACGAACCACGGCTGCTCCGAGGTCAGTGTGACCTCGAGGGTGTAGTCGTCCACCGCACGGACGCCGATCTCGTCGGCGAGCGCGTCGCACTTGGGGCTTCCGGCGGGCGTGCAGCCGTTGTACTCCGCCGCCCCCTGGATGCCGCCGAGCTGGTAGGCGTACTCGGCCGCGATCTCGGGATCGAGGATCCGCTTCCACGCGTAGACGAAGTCGTTCGCGGTCAGCGGCTCGCCGTTCGTCCACTTCCCGTCCTCACGGAGGTGGAAGGTGACGACGTTGCCCTCCTCGTCCCAGGTGTCGGCGAGCTCGGGAACGACCTCGCCGGTCTCGTCCAGGCTGACAAGCCCGTCCTGGATCTGCGACAGGACGAACGAGGAAATGTTGTCCGTCGCCAGGGTCGGGTCGAGCGACGGCGGCTCCGACCCGATGTTGACTCGGAGCACCTGCTCCGCTGCCGGCTCCCCTCCGCCGGTGTCGCCGGCCGCGTCGTCGTCGTCGCCGCCACAACCGGCAGCACCGAGCGCGAGCGCTCCGACAACCGCCGCGACGAGCAGAAGCCATCTCTGTCTGCGCACGAATGCCCTCCTCTTGTTCACTGCAACGGCCGGAGGAGTCCTTGCCCCCGCGGCCACTGGGTGCTTAGACGCTTCCAGCAGGCCGAAGTTAGCGCCCGGTGAGGACGCGACGCTCGACGACCTGCGAGTCCCGGAGCGCCGTCGTGCAGCCGCCGACCGTGTACAGCTCGCCGTCGACGTAGAACACCTCGAGCCCGTGCCGCGTGACGAGTGAGCGTGGGCCGCTGCTCCAGACGTTCGTCTCCCCGTCGTAGATCTGGTAGCTGCTCTCCCACACCGCGTGGATCTCGTCGCCCGCGACGGCCGCCCCCAGCAGCTCCATGGGCTCGGGCATCGCTGGCCCCTCTCGCCAGCGGCCGGTTTCGGGGTCGAGTATCCAGACGTCACGCAGGAGCTCCTCTCCGCGCAGCCCTCCGATCATCCAGATCTCGCCGTCGTAGGCCACCGCCCCGAACGCGTGGTTGGGAAACGGGAGCGGTGGGCCTTCGGACCACTCGTCGGTGGCAGGGTCGTAGACGAAGACCTCGTCGCGCTCCTCGCCCTCGAGGTAGCCGCCGAGGACGTAGATCTTCCCGTCGACTGCCACCGCCGCGTGGTTGAACCGAGCCTCCGGGAGCGGCGCCCGCTCGCTCCAGGTGCCGGTTGCAGTGTCGTACGCGTAGACCGTCCGGGAGTTCCCGGCCTCGGTCGTCCCACCGATGACGTAGAGGACGTCGCCGACGGCCGCGGCGGCGGCCGCCCGGACTGCCTCGGGCATCCGCGGCAGGATGCTCCACGTCCCGGACGCGGGGTCGTAGACCTCGAAGAGCGGAAGGGGCCGACCGGTCTCCCCGACCATCCCCCCGGCCGCGTAGATCTTCTCGCCGATCTGCGCCGCCGCGATGTAGCTCCTCCGCTGCGACATGGGCTCGGCGAGCGTCCAGGGCGCGGCCTCGGCCTCGTCGGTGCCGGCTCCGGAGCTCCCGATCACGGCCGCGGCCACGACCACCGCGAGCACGACGAGGAGGATGGCGAACGCGCGCATCACCAGTTGAGACGCTCGCCTCCGGCGCCTCGTTAGCGACTCGGACCTACTGCGTCAGCGCGTCGGCCCCGGCGACGACCTCGAGGATCTCCTGCGTGATCTCCGACTGGCGCGCGCGGTTCATCTCCAGCGTCAGCCCGTCTATGAGCTCGCCGGCGTTCTTCGAGGCGTTCCGCATGGCGGTCATGCGGGCCCCGTGCTCGGAGGCTGCCGACTCGAGCAGCGCGCGGTAGACCGTCGTCTCCAGGTAGGTCGGCAGGAGCCGTCCGAGGATCTCCTCCGGCTCCGGCTCGTAGATGAAGTCGCCCTCGAGCGCGATCTCGTAGGCGCTCTTCTCTTCCTCCTCGAGCAGCGTCCGGGGAATCGGAAGGACGTCCTCGACCGAGACCGTCTGCGTCAGCGGCGAGACGTAGTGGTTGTAGACGACGACCACGCGGTCGACCTCGCGGTCGACGAACAGGTCGGCGAGCTTCCTCGAGATGGCGACCGCGTCGGCATAGACGGGGCGGTCGGTGAAGTCGACCCAGGCCTGCTCGATCGCGTACCGCCGGAAGCGGAGCGTCGAGCGCCCCCTCTTGCCGACGACGACCCAGCGGACGTCGGCGCCGCCGGCCCGCACCTCGCGCTCGAGCTGGAGCGCGCGGCGGATGATCTGCGCGTTGAAGGCCCCCGCGAGGCCGCGGTCTCCGGTCAGCGGCAGGATCGCCACGGACTGGATCGACTCGCGCGCCTCGAGCAGCGGAAAGCCCCGGGAGGGCGTCGCGCGGGCCGTCCCGATCATGAGCTCCCGCATGCGCTCCGCGTACGGGCGCAGCGCCGCGATCCGCGTCTCCGCCCGCCGCAGCTTCGCGGCTGCGACGAGCTCCATCGCCTTCGTGATCTTGCGCGTGTTCCGGACGGACCGGAGCCGCCGCTTGATGTCCTGGACGGTTGCCATGGCCGGCCTACGCGGCTACCCCCGGCTCCTCGTGGACGGCGAAGTTCTTGCGGAACTCCTCGATCTGCTTGCGGGCGGCCGCCTGCGCCTCGTCGGGGAGGTCGCCGCTCTCGCGGATCCCCGCGTAGACGGTGCCCTCCGTCCGCAGGTACTCCCTGAGCTCCTCCTGGAAGCGCGGGACCTGCTCCGGCGGGATGTCGTCGAGGATCCCCTGGATCCCGGCGAAGATGGCGATCACCTGCTCCTCGAGCGGCCACGGCTGGTACTGCGGCTGGTTCAGCGTCGCCACCATGCGCTCGCCGCGGGCCAGGGTGCGCTGGGTCTGCGGGTCGAGCTCGGAGCCGAACTGCGCGAATGCCTCCAGCTCGCGGTACTGCGCGAGGTCAAGGCGGAGGCGGCCGGCGACCTTCTTCATCGCCTTCGTCTGGGCGTTCCCGCCCACGCGGCTCACCGAGATGCCGACGTTGATCGCCGGGCGCACGCCCGAGTAGAAGAGGTCGGACTCGAGGAAGATCTGCCCGTCCGTGATCGAGATGACGTTCGTCGGGATGTAGGCGGAGACATCGCCGGCCTGCGTCTCGATCACCGGAAGCGCGGTCAGCGAGCCTCCCCCCAGCTCGTCCGAGAGCTTGCAGGCCCGTTCGAGCAGGCGCGAGTGGAGGTAGAAGACGTCGCCCGGAAAGGCCTCGCGGCCGGGCGGCCGGCGCAGGAGGAGTGACATCTGCCGGTAGGCGTCGGCGTGCTTCGAGAGGTCGTCGTACATGCAGACGGCGTGTCTGCCGTTGTAGAGGAAGTGCTCGCCCATCGCGCAGCCCGCGTAGGGCGCCATCCACTTGATCGGGGCCGCCTCGGTCGCCGACGCGGTGACGACGATCGTGTAGTCCATCGCCCCGGCCTCCTTCAGGCGCTCGTACACCTGCGCGACCGTCGAGGCCTTCTGGCCGATGGCGACGTAGATGCAGATCATGTCCTGCCCGCGCTGGTTCAGGATGGTGTCGACGAGGATCGCCGTCTTGCCTGTGGAGCGGTCGCCGATCACCAGCTCGCGCTGGCCGCGACCGATCGGGATCATCGAGTCGATCGCCTTGATGCCCGTCTGGAGCGGCTCGAAGACCGGCTGGCGGTTGACGACGCCCGGCGCCTTGAACTCGAGCAGACGGCTGTCCGAAGCCTGCAGCGGGCCCTGGCCGTCGAGTGGGACGCCGAGCGGGTCGACGATGCGGCCGACGAGCTCGTCGCCGACGGGGACGCTCATGACCTTCCCGGTGCGCTTCACCGTCCCGCCCTCGGCGACCTTTTCCCAGTCGCCGAAGAGCGCGAGACCGACGTTGTCCTCCTCGAGGTTGAGCGCGATGCCGGTGACGCCGTGCTCGAGCTCGACCATCTCCATCGCCATGCAGCTCTCGAGGCCGTAGGCCCGGGCGATGCCGTCGCCGATCTGGAGGACGGTGCCGACCTCCGCGAGGTCGGTCTCGACGTCGTAGGCCTCGATGCGCTGCTTCAGGATCGAGGTGATCTCTTCGGGGCGTAGCTTCACGTGACTCTCAGCTCCTTGCTGTCAGTTCCTGCCGTAGCTGGTCCAGCCGGCCGCGCACGCTCGCGTCGAGCCGCTGCGAGCCGGCCTGGATGACGATGCCTCCGATCAGGTCGGGGTCGACGCTTCTCGTCGCCTCCACCTTGCGCCCGGCCGCCTGCTCGATCTGGCCGACGACCTTGGCCGCTTCCTCCTCGGAAAGCTCGACTGCGGTCGTCAGCTCGAGCTCGAGGACGCGCTCGGCCCGCGCGACCAGCCGCTCGAGCTCGGCCTGGATCTCCTCGACCTCGGCGATCCGCCCTTTCTCGGCAAGCAGGAGGAGGAAGTTGCGAACGAGCGGGTCCGCGCCGCCGAGCGCCGAGTCGAGCGCGTCACGCTTGACGTGCGGCTCGATCTGCGGGTTGCGGAGAAGCGAGCGCAGCTCGTCGGAGGCCTGGACGGCCGCGACGAAGTCCTCCAGCTCCTCGCGGACCTGGTCGAGGCGCCCGTGGTCGCGGGCCGCCTCGAGGAGCGCCTCGGCGTACACACGATGGGCCACGGCCATCTAGTTCTCGCTCGCGATCCGCTTCACGTCCACCTCGGCGATCGTCTCGTCGATCAGCCGCCGCTGGTCGTCCTCGTCGAGCACCTTGCCGGTCACTTTCTCGGCGGCGAGCAGCGTCAGCTCGACGACGTCACGGCGGATCGTCTCGCGGAGCCTGGCGTTCTCCGCCTCGAGCTCCTCGCGGTTCTTCTCGAGCCGCTCCTGCAGGTCGGTGTCCGCGGCTGTCCGCGCCTGATCCAGCTGGACCTGCGCCTGGCGGCGCGACTCGTCGAGGATGCGCTCACGATCGGCGAGCGCCTCCTCGCGCTCCCGCTTGACCAGCTCGCGGAGCTCGCGGGCCTCCGCGCGGGCCTTGTCGGCCTCGTCGAGCGCCTCGCGGATGCGGTCGCGCCGCTGGTCGATCATCCCCTGGATGCGCCCGAAGGCGAAGCGCCTGAGCACCCAGAGGACGATGAGGAAGGTGAGGATCGTCCAGACCATCAGGCCCGGGACGACGTCGATCAGCGATCCCTCCTCCTCCGCCGTCGTGGTCGTCTCCTGGGCGAAGAGAAACGCCTGGATGAGGGTGTCCGTCATCGGCGATCAGACGAGCACGAAGGCGAGCAGGCCGCCGAGGAGCGCGTAGAAGACGACGGCTTCCGTGAGCGCGAAGCCGAGCCACTGGATGCCGGTGAGCTCACCGCGGAGCTCGGGCTGCCGGGCGACGGCCTGGATCATGGAGCCGAAGATCGTGCCGATGCCGATGCCGGCGCCCACCGCGCCGAGCCCGACCCCCACCCCGAAGGCGATCGCCTGGCCGAGAGCGGTCAGGCCCTCGTCGGTGGTCTGTGCGAGCAGGATGTCCACTAGTCCCTCCTCCTTAGTGTTCCGGTTCGATGGCCGCGCCGATGTAGATGGCCGACAAGAGCGCGAAGACAAAGGCCTGGATCGTGACGACGATGCCGACCTCGAAGAGGTAGATGGCAGTCCCGATGATCACCGAGAACGGGATCAGCCACCAGGCCGAGAAGATGAAGATGAGGCCGAGCATGACGAGGATCAGCATGTGGCCCGCGAGCATGTTGGCGAAGAGCCGCACCGAGAGCGAGATCAACCGCATGAACTGGGAGATCACCTCGAGCGGGACGATCAGGGCGAGCAGCGGCTTCGGCGCCCCCTCCGGGATCCAGCTCTTGAAGTAGCGCTTCGCGCCGTTGTAGCGGATGCCCTCCACGTGGGTGGAGAAGAAGGTGACGAGGGCGAGCGCGAGCGTCACGCTCAGGTTGGCCGTCGCCGCGTAGATGCCCCAGGTCGGCAGCTCGACGCCGAAGAAGTCGAACTTCTCGTCCGAGAGCGGGAGCGGGACGAAGCCGACGATGTTCAGGATCCAGATGAAGAGGAAGAGCGAGGCGACGTAGGGGAACCAGGTGTGGAGCGCCTTCGAGGGGATGCTCGACTCGGCGATCTGCTCCTGGACGGCCTCGTAGATCGCCTCGCCGGTCGTCTGCCGCCGGTCGGGCCTAAGCGAGAGCCCGAAGCGCATGAGCCAGATGCCGAGCAGGATGGTGAGGAGCCCTCCGAGCCAGAGGTACGCGACGGCCTTGTTGACCGAGAGGTCGAGCGGCCCGATGTGGATCGGGATCCACTCCTGGAGGATGAACTCGTGCTGGGGGTCGAACTCGGCCTCGGAGGCCGCCAGGAGGACGTTCATCGCCTCGAGCTCCCGGAGAAGTAGAGCGCGAGGCTGGTGATCAGCTCGGCGCTGTAGGCGGCGGCGTACACGAGCGCGCCCGCGAGGGCGAGCGACGGCTCGGCAACCGCGACCGCCAGCAGGATCAGAACGAGAACGATCCCGCGGCCCATCATCCCGAAGGCGGCGACGCCGGAGCCGCGGAGCGTCGGCTCGCCGATTCCGGCTCTGTTGAGCAGGAGCCCGACGATCTGACTACCGGCCCACAGGAGCGCGCCCAGCGCCCAGCCGCGCACGTCCCAGCCTGCCAGGAGGAAGATCGGAAGCGCGAGTGCGACGACGGCGCCCCCCAGGAGGACGGGCATGCGCCGGTCCGGCATCGGACGCGGCGTGAGCAGCGCCCCGGGGGTCACGGGGCGGCCGAGCGGCGGACGGGGGCGGCCACGACGGCATGCATCTTATTCGCAGGAAGGATATCAGTCCCGAGCATGAGTTCGTAACAGCTCTTTAGCTGAATTAGAGCCGTTTTTGACTACTTTGTGCGAGCGAGGAGGCGCGCCCCGAGCTCCCGAACGACGTCGGCGAAGAGGTCGATGTCGCTCTCGCGCGTCCGCCAGTTGACGATCGCCGGGCGGAAGGCGACCGTGCCGCCGAAGCTCGTCGTCCCCACGTAGACCCGCCCGTCCGCCAGCACGTCCTCCCCCAGCCGGGCGTTCAAGGCGTCGAGCTCCTCCTCCGGCAGGCCCGGGGGCCGGTACCGGAAGCAGACGATGTTCAGCGGTACGTCCGCGAGCCGCTCGAGGTCCGGCGCCTCCTCGACGAGGCGGGCCAGCTGCTGCGCGAGGTCGAGGTGCCGCTCGACCATCTCCCGGTAGCCCGACCGCCCCCAGGCACGGAGCGCGGCCCACACGGTCAGGGCGCGCGCCCGCTGCGAGGACTCGGGAGTCAGGTAGCCGTAGGTCGGCTCCGGCTCGTCCTCGGGCAGGTAAGCCGCCGTGAGGGAGAAGACCTTGGCCAGGAGGGCGCCGTCGCGCACGAAGGCGAAGCCGCAGTCGTACGGGACGTTGAGCCACTTGTGCCCGTCCGCGATGACGGAGTGTGCACGCTCGACACCTTCCGCGAGGTGCGCGACGCGAGGCGAAACGCGGGCGAAGAGCCCGAAGGCGCCGTCGACGTGGAGCCAGGCGCCGTGCTCCTCGGCCAGGTCCGCGAGCGCCGCGATGGGGTCGAACTCGCCGGCGTTCACCTCGCCCGCGTTCCCGACGAGGATCGCGGGCGCGCCCCCGAGGTCGTCGAGCGCCCGCTCGAGGGCGGGAAGGTCGATCCTGCCCACGTCGTCGCGGGAGAAGGTCCGCACGGTTGCACGGCCGATCCCGAGCATGGCGAGCGCCTTGAGCGCGCTCGGATGGACGAAGCCGCTCGAGAGCACGGGCACTGCCGGCAGCTCCGCCATGCCGTCGGCACCGACGTCCCGCCCGTGCCGCTCCCCCCACCACTGGCGCGCCGCCGCCAGGCCCATGAAGTTGGCGGTCGTCGCCCCGGTCGTGAGCGCCCCTCCCCACTCGGCGGGAAGGTCGAAGAGCTCCTTCAACCAGGCGACCGACACCGTCTCGAGCCGCGTTCCGAGCGGCGACCCCACCCAGCTGAACGCATTCTGGTCGAGGGCCGTCGTGAGCCAGTCGGCGCCGAGAGCGGCCGGCGTCACGCCGCCGGTGACGAAGTGGTAGAAGCGCGGCCCGGGCGAGGCGGTCGCGGCGTCGACCCCCTCGACGAGCTCCTCGAGCGCGGCGACGGCGCCGCAGCCGTTCTCCGGGAGCGGGCCGCCAAAGGCCGCCGCGGCCTCGTCCGCGCCCTCGGGCAAGACCGGGCGCTCGTCCAGCCCGGCGAGCCAGGCGGAGGCCTGCTGGTAGGCGAGGCGGGTTGCCTCGGGGGTCTCGTCGC
>DATIBF010000024.1:0-2149 GCA_035457655.1 Gaiellaceae bacterium | reverse complement strand
CGTTCTGGCAGTTCCCGACCGTCTCGATGGGGCTCGGCCCGCTCATGGCCTGCTACCAGGCACGCTTCATGAAATACCTCGCGGCGCGCGAGATCGTCGAGCACGGCGACCGCAAGGTGTGGGCGTTCATGGGCGACGGCGAGATGGACGAACCGGAGTCGACCGGCGCGATCGCCCTCGCGGGGCGCGAGCGGCTCGACAACCTGATCTGCGTCGTCAACTGCAACCTGCAGCGGCTCGACGGCCCGGTCCGCGGGAACGGCAAGATCATCCAGGAGCTCGAGACGATCTTCCGCGGCGCCGGGTGGAACGTGATCAAGGTGATCTGGGGCTCGAACTGGGACCCGTTGCTCGAGGCCGACGACGAGGGCTGGCTGCGCAGGCTGATGGAGGAGTGCGTCGACGGCGAGTACCAGACCTTCAAGGCCAACGACGGCGCCTACGTGCGCGAGCACTTCTTCGGGCGGTACCCCGAGACGAAGGCCATGGTCGCCGACTGGAGCGACGACGAGATCTGGGCGCTGCGTCGCGGGGGACACGACCCGCGCAAGGTGTACGCCGCCTACGACGCGGCGGTGCGCCACACGGGCCAGCCGACGGTGATCCTCGCCAAGACGATCAAGGGCTACGGGATGGGGGCGGCCGGCGAGGGCCGCAACATCACCCACCAGCAGAAGGCGATGAACGAAGAGGCGCGGCTCGCGATCCGCGACCGCCTCGGGATTCCCCTCACGGACGAGCAGGCGACCGGGGCGTTCTTCTACCGGCCGCCCGAGGACAGCCCGGAGCTGCGCCACCTGCTCGAGCGCCGCAAGGCGCTCGGCGGGAGCCTCCCGGCACGGCACACGGACGCCGAGCCGCTCCCGACGCCGCCCCCGTTCGCGAACGTGCTCGAGGGCAGCGGCGAGCGAGAGAACTCGACGACGATGGCGCTCGTCCGCATCCTCAACACGCTCGTGCGCGACGACGTCCTCGGGCCACGCGTCGTCCCGATCGTCCCGGACGAGTCACGGACGTTCGGGATGGAGGGGATGTTCCGGCAGCTCGGGATCTTCTCCCAGGTCGGGCAGCTCTACGAGCCCGAGGACGCCGGGGACTTCATGTTCTACCGCGAGGATCAGCACGGCCAGATCCTCCAGGAGGGGATCAACGAGGCCGGAGCGTTCTCCTCGTGGCTCGCCGCCGCGACGTCGTACGCCAACCACGGCACGGCGATGATCCCCTTCTACGTCTTCTACTCGATGTTCGGGTTCCAGCGGGTCGGCGACCTCGCCTGGGCCGCCGGCGACAGCCGCGCGCGCGGTTTCCTGATCGGCGGCACCGCCGGGCGGACGACGCTGAACGGCGAGGGCCTGCAGCACGAGGACGGGCACTCGCACGTCCTAGCGTCGGTGATCCCCAACTGCGTCGCCTACGACCCGACCTACGGATACGAGGTGGCGGTGATCGTGCGGGACGGCCTTCGCCGCATGCTCACCGAGCAGGAGGACGTCTTCTACTACCTCACGGTGATGAACGAGAACTACCCCCACCCGCCGCTTCCCGAGGGCACCGAGGAGGCGATTCTCAAGGGCATGTACCCCCTCCGCGAGGCGCCGGCCGGCGACGAGCCGCGCGTCCAGCTGCTCGGCTCGGGCGCCATCCTGCGCGAGGTGGAGGCCGGCGCCGTGCTCCTGGCCGACGACTTCGGCGTGAAGGCGGACGTGTGGAGCGCGCCGAGCTTCACCGAGCTCCGTCGCGACGGGATGGAGGCCGAGCGCAGGAACATGCTCCACCCGACGGAGGAGCGGCGCCGCTCGTGGGTCGAGGAGTGCCTCGACGGGCGCCAGGGGCCGAAGGTCGCGGCGACCGACTACATGCGGACCTACGCCGACCAGATCCGAGCCTGGGTCCCGGGCCGCTATGTCGTGCTCGGAACCGACGGGTTCGGCCGCAGCGACTACCGGGTCCAGCTGCGGAGGTTCTTCGAGGTCGACCGGTACCACGTCGCCGTCGCCGCGTTGAAGGCGCTCGCCGACGAGGGGACGATCGAGGCCTCGGTCGTCGCCCAGGCGATCGAGCGCTACGAGGTCGACACCGAGCCCGTTCCGCCCTGGAAGCGCTGAGAGTGACGCTTGGTGTCCGACCTGCAGTCCGACACGAAGCGCAT
>DATIBF010000023.1:0-18417 GCA_035457655.1 Gaiellaceae bacterium | reverse complement strand
GACTTCGTCCGCTCCGGGTCGAGCTGGTGGTCGACGACGCGCAGCTCGAGCGGCCGCCCGTCCACGCCACCCGCCTCGTTGATCGCGTCCACCTGGATCTGCGCGGCGGTCACTGCGGGCCCGTCGAAGGGGGCCATTTGGTTCGTTAGATCCACCGCCGCGCCGATGACGATCGGCTCGCCCGCCGCCTCGCCGTCCTCGGCCGGGGCCGTGTCGGCCGCCGGCTCACCCTCGTCGTCGTCGTCTCCGCCGCAGGCCGCGACGGCAAGCCCGAACGCCAGCACGAGGGCCAGCAGCAGGCTCCATCTCGTCGTCCCTCTCATGCCGAACTCCTCTCGACCGTTTTCCACTGACCAGACACCCCCGTAGCCCGGCTCTCTCGCGGCGAAAACGCCGCCTCCCGCCCCTTCACCAGGCGATACATCGCCGCGTGGAGCGGGACCTCGACCCCGAGCCGCTCGGCCTCGCGGACGAGCGCGCCGGTGATGAAGTCCACCTCCGTCGGCCTCTCGGCGCGAACGTCCGCGAGCATCGACGGCACGTGCGCATAGTCGCTCCGGTGGGTCTCCCCCCGGCGCACGGCGAGCACGTTCATCTCCCAGGGATCCTCGTACACCTCGACCCCGGCCGCCGCGGCGACGCGCACGCCCTCGACCATGAGAGCGTGGACGAGGTGCCCGAGGTCGGTGGGCTCCTCCTCGCGGGCGAACAGGTCGACGTGCCCGAGGCAGGTGAGCGCGGCCACCGAGTTCACCGTCGCGTTGAAGACGAGCTTCGACCACTGAGCGGGCAGGAGGTCCGGGAACGCCTCCGCCTCGAGGCCGCCGGCGTGCAGAAGCTCCTCGATCGCGACGACCCGCTCGAACGGCGTCGCCGTCCCGGCGAAGGGGCCGAGCCACGTCGCCGTGTCGAGCTCGTACTCGACGTGCGTG
This sequence comes from Gaiellaceae bacterium, assembly GCA_035457655.1. Lineage (GTDB taxonomy): Bacteria > Actinomycetota > Thermoleophilia > Gaiellales > Gaiellaceae > JAIBJN01. The sequence goes on along the minus strand of DATIBF010000023.1, from coordinate 17,485 downwards.
TCGGTGTGTCGCTCGCCGCTCATGAACGTGACGGCGGAGACGAGCGGCCAGTCGCCGTGGCGGCGCACGATCTCCTCGGCGCCGAGGCCGTTCTGGACGGTCATCACCGTCGCGCCCGGAACACGCCCCGCGAGCGCGGCCGCGGCCTCCTCGAGCTGGGTCGCCTTCGTCGCCAGGACGACCAGGTCGATCTCGGGGAGCTCTTCCGGGTCGGCGGTCGCCCGGAGCCGCGCCGTGAAGTCGTGCTTCCCGGAGACGCGGAGCCCCTCCGCCTCGAGCGCGGCCGCGTGCTCCTCACGCCGCGTCAGCACCCAGACGTCGGCGACCGAGGCCAGGTGGGCGGCGTAGAGGCTGCCGATCACCCCGCCCCCGACGATGCAGACGCGCTCGCTCACGCCTTGATATGGACGCCGGTTCGAGCCCACAGTTGGCGGAAGGCCTCGTGGCCGCGGCGCGCGAGCTCGCCGGCGTCCTCGAGCCAGAGGGAGTCGGGGTAGGCCGACCCGAACGTCCCGTCGTCGGAGAACACCTCGAGCTCGTAGGCACCCTGCCAGCGCGCGTCGACCAGGGCGCCGAGGATCGCGGGGAGATCGGCCACGCCGTCGCCGGGCAGCACGCGATCGCACCAGCCCCGCGTCTCGGCACGCCAGTCGTTCACGTGCACGCCCACGATCAGGTGCCCGTGCCGCTCGATCTCCTCGAACACGTCGGGGACGTCCCACAGGTGCCAGGTGTCGAAGAGGATGCCGACGTTCGGGGAGCCGACCTCCTCGCAGAGCGCAGCGGCCTCGTCGAGCGTCGTGATGGTCGTCCAGTCGTCCCGGAAGCGCGCAGACATGGGCTCGATCCCCACGGGGACGCCTACGGCGGCTGCCTCCTCCGCGACGGCGGCGAGACCGGAGACGATCGTCCGCCGAGCTTCCTCGTCCCCTAGCGCCCCGGCGGGGCCTGTCAGGCAGACGAACGCGGACGGCTCGAACGGGGCCAGGCGGCGGACGCTGGCCCGCAAGGCCTCGACCCGCTCGCCCGGCTCCTCGGGGCCCGGGAAGAGCGGAAGCGGCAGGATCGACGGCACCGCGGGAACGCAGCTCGTCGCCGTCAGCCCGCTCTCCCGGAACGCGGCAAGGAGCTCGGCGTCGCGGCCGTCCTCGAGCTTGAGCTCGCAGATGCCGATGCCGTCCACGCCCGCCGCTCGGTAGGCCGCGAGGTCTTCCTCGAAGCTCGCCCGGAGCGTCGTGAACTCGCAGACGGCGAACGGGGGGTGGGACGGAGTCACCGGCCGGCTCCGCTCAGGCCCGTGCCCGGTCGGCCGCGGCCTCGACCGCGCCCTCGCCGGCGAAGTGCGGCATGACCCGGGAGGCGAAAAGCTCCTGCGCCTTGATCGCCTGCCAGTGCGCGAAGCCGCCGGCGTTGACCGTGATCGAGATCTCCGTGAGGCCCTCGCACACGTCCCGCACCGCCTCGATGCGCTCGATCACGTCCTCCGGCGTGCCCACCCAGATGATGTCGCCGTCGATCATCTCGTCGTACGGCGTCTCGGCGAGCTGCTCGAGGATCCCGGCAGCGTAGAACCCGTAGCCCGCGGCCTGGAGCTCCTCGGCGGGCGGGAGCTCGTCGCCCTCGGTGAGCGGCGAGGCGTTTCCGGCGAGGAAGCGCTTCATGCCTTCCTCCGCCTCGCGCCGAGCCGCGTCGCGAACCTCGTCGAGGTAGCAGGCGTGGATCCACACGATGTCCGGCTCGGTCCCGTGCTCGGCGCACTTCGCCCGGTAGAGGTCGAGCTGCTCCTGGAGCGCCGCGTAGGGCAGAAGCGGAGGCACGACGACGGCCCAGCCACGCTCGGCGGCAAGCTCGTAGGTACGGTCGCTCGTCCCGCCGAGGAAGACGCGGAAGCGGCCGTCGGGCCGCGGCACGACGTGGGAGTCGTCGATCTTGTAGAAGCTGCCGTCGTAGGAGAACCGCTCCTGCTCGAGCGCGGTGAAGAGGATGTCGAGCGACTCCTCGTAGCGGTCGCGCGTCTCGGCGATCGGCACGCCGGCCTTGAGCGGGATCCACCCGTGGCCGCGGAGCGCGCCGAACTCGTAGCGGCCCCCGAAGAGAATGTCGGCCGCCGCGATCTGCGACGCGAGGATCGTCGGATTGTGGTACGGGAGAACGTGGCCGAGCGTCCTGAACCTGATCTGCTTCGTCCGCGCGGCGCACAGGCCCCAGAGCGCGAACGGGTTCGCCGAGATCGAGAACTTGGGGAAGAAGAAGTGCTCGATGACGGCGTAGGCGTGGTAGCCGAGCCGGTCGGCGTTGGCGACCTGCTCCACGACCTCCTCGTAGAGGCGGCCCGGCGACTTCCCCGGCCAGTGCTGGATCTCCGAGTACAGGCTGAACCTCATGCGCTACCTCCCGGTCGGATCCAGGCGTCGCGACGCCCGTGCCGCCGCGACTCTGAACCATGTTTTATCAAGTGTCAAATCCGCTTCCTGAGCGCGTCCAGGCGCTCCAGCGCGCGCCGCGGCAGCGCGGGCTTGAGCAGCTCCTTCGCCACGAGCGTGCCAGAGCCGGCGCCCAGGCCCGGCCCCGGATGCGTGCTCGCGCCGATCTGGTACAGGCGCTCGACCGGCGTCGCATGCCCGGGCAGCTCGGGGCGCGGACGCCAGACGAGGTTCTGGTCGAGGCTGCAGGAGCCGCTGTAGATGTCGCCGCCGACCATGTTCACGTTCGCCGCCTCGATGTCCGCCGGTGAGAGGGCGACCCGCTTCAAGAGCGCCGAGTCGAGGTTCTCGATCTGGCGCGCGAGCCGGGCCTGGATCCGGTCGGCGTACCGCTCCCGCAGGTCTTCCGTCCAGATGCCGTCGCCCACGTCCAGCTCGCCCGCCGCGTCCCCACGCGCTCGCGCCGGCAGCTCCTGGAGCTGGATCCAGAGGATCGACGCGCCCTCGGGGGCGCGGGAAGGGTCGACGGTCGTCGGCTGCCCGCAGACGATCGTCGCCTCGGCGGGAAGCAGACCTCGCTCGGCCTCGTTGACCGCGCGCGAGACGCCGTCGAGCCCCGGAGTGAGGTGGACGATCGCCGTGCGGCCGAGACGTTCGTCGCCCGCCCAGCGCGGCGGCTCCGAGAGCGCCATGTGGATCTGCATCCCGGCTCGGCCGTAGCGGAAGCGCCGCGCCGCCTCCGCCGCCTCGGCGGGCACCGAGGTCCCATCGAGCAGGCGCCCGTAGAGCTGCGTCGGCGTGACGTTCGCAACGACAGCCTCCGTCGCCTCGATCGTCTCGCCCCCGTCGACCGCGACGCCGGCCGCCCGACCCTCGCGGACGAGGATGCGCCCCACGTCGCACGCGGTCTCGCAGGCACCGCCCGCCTCGCGAACGATCTCCGCGAGGGCCTCGACGAGTCGAACGCCCCCACCCTGCGGGACGGGCATGCCGCCGAGCTCGACCGCCACCGCGATCACCCGGGTCATGAACCCGGACGAGGCCGCGTCCGGCCCCACCCCGGTGTGGAGCACCCAGGGCGCGAGCAGGCCGTGCACCCGGGGCGACGCAAACGTCTCGCTGACCCAGTCCCGGCAGGAGGCGAGCAGCGCCCCCGTGAAGCCGACCAGGCCACGCCGGCCCAGGCGGCGGTAGGCCCTGAGTCCGAGCCCCGCTCCGGCCGAGGACCAGAGCTCGGTCCCGAGGACGCCGAACGCGAGGTCGGCGTTGGGCATGAACTCCGCGACCACGCGCCGCCAGGCCTCTCCGTCCCCGGATGAGTGGCGCTCGAACTCCTCGACGTTCGCCTCGTGCGAGGTTGTGAGGAAGGCGCTCGTCCCGTCCGGGAAGAGCGAGGCGGTCGGCAGCTCGGTGTGGAGGTACTCGAGGCCGCGGGCGGCGAGGTCCTCGCTCAGCTCGGCGTAGGCCGCAGAGCCGACGAAGAGCGGATGCCACGACGAGAAGACCTCGTGCAGGAAGCCCGGCTCTGTGATCTCCTCGGTCCGGATCGCGCCGCCGAGATAGTCGTTCCGCTCGAGCACGAGCACGCGCTTCCCGGCGCGGGCGAGCAGGGCGGCGCCTGCGAGCGAGTTGATGCCGCTGCCGACGAAGACGACGTCGTAGTGCTCGCTCACGGCAGCGGCTCCCCGAGGGAGTAGAAGGTGCGGTCGAAGTAGAGGAGCGGCCCGCCCTCGCGGTCCGGGGCTACGACCGCCTCGACGTCGCCGACCAGGAGCGTGTGGTCGCTCACGGAGAAGACCCGCTCGACCGAGCACTCGACGTGGACGAGCGCACCCGCGATCATCGTCGCGGTCCGCTCGGGCCCCGCCTGCTCGCAGAACGCGTCCACGTACTTGGGCCCTCCGGGGACGGCGCCGAGCTCCGCGAGATGCCTCTGGTCGTCGCGGAGGACGGACAGGCCGAAGCGCCTGGTCTCGAGGATCGCGTCGCGGCAGCTCGCGTCGTCCGCGAGAGAGATGAGCACCCGCGGCGGGCTCGGCGAGATCGAGCAGCAGGCGCTGATGGTCAGGCCCCAGAGCCGATCGTCCTTGCGCGCCACGACCATGACGACCCCGGCGGCGAGCGAGCGCATGGCGGACTTGAACGTCTCCTCGTCCACGAGCGTCGGCCGGCGAGGAGCGAACGCGGGGTCCGCCTCGATGTAGCCGCCGACGAGGACGCGGGGGTCGGGGGCGAACTCGGCGTAGTCGCTCACAGGCTAGAACAGATCGCCGGCGCCCATGCGCCGGGAGACCAGGTTGGCGGTGAGCGAGAGGTGGAGGCGCAAGAGCTCGGCGGCCTCCTCGGGATCGTGCCGGGCGCAGGCCACGAGGATCGCCTCGTGCTCCTCGCGGCGCTGGCGCAGCGACCGACCCGAGAGGGAGAGCGCGCGGTAGCGCTCGCAGTTCTCCCAGGCGGGCCGGATCAAACGGACGAGCCAGGCCGACCCCGAGGCGGCGTAGAGCGAGAGGTGGAAGTCCGCGTGCGTGCGACGCGCGGCGCGCGCATCGCCGCGCCGGCTGGCCTTGGCGTACGCGTCCAGCAGCGCGCGCCCTCGCTCCGCGTCCTCGTCCGTGAAGCGCACCGCCGCGCGACGGACCGCCAGAGGCTCGAGAGCCAGCCGCGCCTCGTAGGCGTCGTGCAGGTCCTCGATCGCCAGCTCGCTCACGCGGGCGCCGCGGTGCGGGACGTGTACGGCCAGGCCGAGCCCCTCGAGCTGCCGGACGGCCTCGCGCACCGGGGAGATGCTCATCCCGAGCGAGCGGGCGAGCCCCTCGAGGCGGAGCGGCGAGCCCGGCGGCAGGTCGCCCGCGAGGATCGCCTCCTGGAGCTCCGCGACGGCCGCCTCGGCCATCGTCTGATGCCGCCTGCTCCCCTGGGCGAGCGCCGTGGACCTCACGAGCGCCATCGTTCCGCCCATTTGATCAGATGTCAAACGGTCGGCCCGGGCGCCGGTTCATTCGACGGCGGCCGTGCACTCGATCTCGATCAGGCAGCCCGGCACGGCGAGGCCGGTGACGCCGACGATCGTCTGCGCGGGGTGGGGCGCGCCACCCGTGACCTCGTCGATCGCGGCCGTGATGACCTCGTACTCGGTGGGCTGGAGCGTGTAGATCGTCCGGCGGACGATGTCCTCCCAGCCGACGCCGACCTCGCGCATCGCGGTCTCGAGGTTCCGCATCGCGGCCTTCGTCTGCTCGCCGAGGTCGCCGCCGACGATCCCGAACTCGCGGTCGAGGGCAAGCTGGCCGGCAAAGTAGACGAAGCGGCTTCCGCCGGCGATGCTGACGTGGCTGAAGCCGGGAGCCGGATGGAGCGCGTCCGGATTGACGTCCTGACGTGGCACATGACCTCCTTTCGCTACTCGTGGAGCCCGCGGGCGAGGTCGGCGAGCTCCTCGTCGGTGACAAGGTCCCGCTTCTGCGCGCCGCGAGCCTTGACGGCGTCGAGCAGGGCGCGCTCGTCCTCTTCGGTGAGCTCGAGCCCGAGCTCCGCCGCCTTGATCCGGATGGAGTCGATGCCGCTCTTCTTTCCGAGCACGATCGCGCGCTCGGCGGCGACGACATCGGCCGAATAGGGCTCGATCGACTGCGGGTCGTGGAACTGGCTCGCGACGGCTCCGCTCTCACGCCGGAAGAGCGTCTCCCCCACGACCGGCTTCCAGGGCTCGAGCGCGTAGCCGGAGAGCTGCCGCACGCGCTGGGAGACCTCGCGGGCCCGCTCGAGGCGCAGCGTCGTCTCCACGCCGTAGAGCGCGTCGAGAGCGAGCGCGACCTCGAGCAGGTTCGCGTTTCCGGCGCGCTCTCCCATGCCGTTGATCGTCCCCTGGATCCAGCGGGCTCCGGCCTGAACGGCCGCCACCGCCGCGGCCGTCGCGAGCCCGAAGTCGTTGTGGCCGTGGAAGTGCACGGGGACGTCGGGCCCGACGAGCTCGACCGTGCGCCCGACGAGCTCCAGGACCGCCTCCGGCGAGGCGACGCCGATGGTGTCGACGACCACGACCTCCCGCGCGCCGGCCTCGACCGCCGCCGTGTATGCCCGGTCGAAGAAGCCCGGGTCGGCCCGGGTCGAGTCCACCCCGAAGTACGCGACCGTGACGCCCTCGCCGGCGGCGAAGGAGACGGCGGATCGAATGCGTTCGAGCATCGCCTCGCGGCTCACGCCGAGAGCGTCCAGCTTCAGGTCGGAGATCGGCGACTCCACGACCGACGCGGTCACGCCCAGCTCCAGCAGCGCCTCGACGTCTGCGGGGACGGCCCGCGAGAAGCCCCAGATCTCGGCCGCGAGCCCGGCCGTGAGGATCAGCTCGATCGCGCGGCGGTCGTCCTCGGAAACGCGTGGGAAGCCGGCCTCGATCCGCTCGATGCCCAGCTCGTCGAGCGCGCGGGCGATCTCGAGCTTGTCGTCGGGCGAGAGCACGACGCCGACCGTCTGCTCGCCGTCGCGCAGCGTCGTGTCGTAGAGCCCGACGGTCCCGCCGCGCCGGTACGGCTCGTTCACGGAGCCGGTCCAGATCCGCCCGCGGTCGATCACGTCTCGCGGAAGTCGTCGGGGAAGGACGAGAGCCGCTCGGCGCCGTCCGCGGTGACCAGGAAGTTGTCCTCCAGGCGGAGCCCGCCGCCTCCATCCCAGTACGCACCCGGCTCGATCGCCAGCACCATGCTCTCCTGGATGATGCCGCCTGCGGCCTGGTGCGCGTAGGGCGGCTCGTGGGCCCGGGCGCCGACGCCGTGCGCAACCGGATGCGAGGGCTGTCCCGGATAGCCGGCCTCGGCGATGCCGTCGCGGACGAGCATGTCGAGCTCGGCGAGGCCGGCTCCCGGCCGCACGTGGCCGATCGCGGCCTCGTACACGGCGAGGAGGCTCTCGAGCAGCCGCTCGTACGCGGGGCTCAGCGTGCCCGGGCAGACGTTCTTCGTGTGGTCGCACCAGTAGCCGTCGACGCAGACCCAGATCTCGAACAGGGTCGGCTCGTGCTCCTGCACCGGACGGTCGCCGGTCGCCGTGAAGGTGCGGATGCCCGGGCCCGACCAGACGAGCGCGAAGCCGCGCGCGAGCTCCACCTTGCCCCGGTAGCCGGTGCCCTCTCCGTGGACGAAGCCTTCCCAGAGGGCCCCCGCCTCGCTTTCCTTCATCCCCGGGCGCAGCTCGCGGGCGACGTGCTCCATCGCGAGCGCGGCGAGCTCATTGGCGAGCCGCATCCGCTCGAGCTCCTGGTCGGTCTTGAGCGCACGCGCCTCGGCGAGGAGCGGAGTCGCGTCCTCGGCGGAGCCGAAAGCGTGGAAGAACTCGTGCGTGTAGGTCGTCGGCTCTCCGACCATGCGGTCGGATGCCTGCGTCCCGAGCGAGAGCTCCAGGCCGATCCGCTCGTACCCGGCCTCGCGGACGGCCGCCTGCGCGAGCTCGAGCGAACGGGCCGTCGGGGGGCGGGGATCGCGGGCGTCGTAGCCCGCGAAGAGGCGGACGTCGGAGGTCCAGGCGGTGCGCTCGGCGTCTTCCCGCTGGGGCTCGAGAACGACGAGCGTCGGATCGCCCTCGCGCGGGAAGACCACGAGGTCGTACCCCTTCATGCACCAGTAGTTCGTGAGGTAGACGATGTTGTCGGGCGCGCGGACGACGAGCGCGTCGAGGTCGCGCTCGGCCATGAGCGCGCGGACGCGGCCGAGCTTCGCCGAGTCGACCGGCCAGCTCATCGACACGCTTCCGGCCCGATTCCGTCACCCACCGGCGCGGATTCGGCGGTTAGGCTCGTGCCATACGGGGCGGGAGGTGGGGCTCCCGTCATGACGTGAGGGCCGGGCGTGGGCGGCGGCGCGCGCCCATCACCAGCGCACCCGCGGCGGGGCGGGCTCGCCGTGGGCGTCTTCCCATGAGACGACCGGGTTGCGGAGGACGCCGATTCGCTCGATCTCGCCCTCCATGACGTCGCCCGGCCGCAGGTACAGGGAGGCGGCGTCCTCGCTGAAGCCGGCGACGCCGGAGACCGTCCCGGTGGAGACGACGTCGCCGGCGCTGTACCCGAGCGCGGAGTAGTGCGCGAGGATCTCCGGGATCGTCACCGACATGCGGCTCGAGTGCGAGACCTGCCGCGCCTCGCCGTTGACGCGCAGCTCCATCGCCAGGTCGTGCGGGTCGGGAATCTCGTCGGGCGTGACGATCCACGGCCCGAGCGGGCAGAACGTGTCGATCGCCTTGCAGAAGGAGAACACGCCCGAGCGCATCTCGCGCCGTTGGATGTCACGCGCCGTGACGTCGTTGAAGATCACGTAGCCGCCGATGTAGTCCGCGGCCTCGTCGGGTCCGAACCACTTCCCCGGCTTCCCGATGACGACGGCGAGCTCGAGCTCGTAGTCGAGCTCCTCGGTCAGGTGCTCCGGGTAGACGACCGGCTCGTCCGGGCCGACGATCGCGTCCACGTTCTGGAAGAAGACGATCCACGGAGCGATCTCGTGCGACCAGGCGACCCGCTTCGACTCCTCTTCGTGCTCCCGGAAGTTGCCGGCCGTGTGGAGGAACTTCTTCGGGACGATGGGCGCCCGGAGGCGTGCGCCCTCGAGCGGGACGCGCTCACCGGTCTCGCCGGCACCGCCGCGCTCGAAATACGTGCGCATGTCCGTGACGTCGAGAACGGCGATCTCCTCCCCCTCCAGCGCCCCCACGCGGCCTTCGTCGAACGTGAGGAGCTTCATGCGGTCACCCCGCACACCGCCTTCGCCACCCGCGCGTACACGTCAGCCGTCTTCACCAGTCCCTCGATCTCGAGATTCTCCCCCAGCTCCGCGTCCGGAAGCCCGCTCGAGGTGCCGTAGTTCACGGTGGCGATCCCGTAGCGTGTGAGCACCGACGCGTCTGAGAACCAGCGCGTGACGTCGCGTTCGGGAGACGAGCCGAAGACCTCCGCGTGCGCCGCGTCCAGAGCGGCCACGAGCGGGTGCCCCTCCTCGATCTCGGCGCCCGGCGCCGTCACGTAGACCTCGGCCTCGACGCCGTCCAGGCTGCGGGCGAACTCGAGCGCCCGCCGGCGCGCCTCGGCCATGGGCACCGAGGGCGGGACCCGCAGGTCGAGGAAGAGGTCGGTCTCGTGCGGCGTGCGCGAGACCCGCCACCCGAAGCCGCCGCGGACGGCCCCGACGTTCGCGACGCCGCGCTCCTCCCCGTAGCTCATCTCCTCCTCCCATGTCGGGAGCCACGCGAGCACCGCGTCGAGCACGTCCCGCATCCGCACGATCGAGTTCTCGGCCAGCCGACCGGCGCTGAAGGCGGTATGGACGAACGGCCCCCGGGTCCGCAGCCGCAGCCAGAGCGTCCCGAAGTGCGCGAGGACGATCTTGTTCTCGGTCGGCTCGCCGAGGACGCACATGTCGGCCGCGCCGCCGTGGCCGACGAGGTGACGGGAGCCGGCCGCGTACCCGCGGAACTCGGCGCCCTGGGCATCCCCCTCCTGCGTCTTCTCGATCTCGCCCGCGACCGCGGCGATCATGATGTCGCCGCGCAGGCGCACGCCGTCCTCGAGCAGCGAGCGCACCGCCTCGACGTAGCACGCCAGCGCCCCCTTCATGTTGGAGATCCCCAGGCCGTAGATCCGTCCGTCCCGTTCGAAGCCCTCGGGCTGGAAGCCGGGGATGCCCTGGAGCCACGGCTCGCGGCCCGAGTACGAGGTGTCGAGGTGCCCGTTGAACATGAGCGTCGGACCGCCCCCCGTCCCCGGCCAGGTTCCGAGCACGTTGGCACGGCCCTCCTCGACCTGCTGCCACTGCACGTCAAGGCCGACGGACGCTAGCTCGTCCCGCACGAGCTCGGCCGCGGCCTGCTCCGACCCGGTGAACGACGGGGTCGAGACGAGCCTGACCGCGAGGTCGACGAGACGGCCCTCGTCGATCATCGGACCTGCGGGAGGACGCGTTCGCCGAAGAGCTCGAGCTGGCGGTGCCGGTCGTCGCCCCACAGCTCGAGCATGACGTGGGTGCAGCCGGCCTCGCGGTACTCCTCGATCGCGGCGACACAGTCCTCGGGCGTCCCGGCGATCGGCTTGCAGCGGTCGAGGAGCGAGTCCGTCACCTTCTCCTTCGCGGCGAGCCGCCCGCCGCGCTCCATCGCCTCCGCGACGGGCGCGAGCTCCTCCATCTCGATGCCGGCCAGCTCGAGCAGCGTGTCGGCGGAGCCCTGGATGTTCTGGAACTTGTTCGCCAGGTACATGGCGGCGATCTCGCGCGCCCCGTCGCGCCCGGCGTCCCGATCCGACTCGTGAATGGAGGCGACGACGGTACAGCCGATGTCGATGTCCGCCTGCACGTTGTCGCGGGTATAGCGGACGAAGGCCGGCGTCGTGATCGAGGGCGTCAGGCAGCCGTCGCCGATCTCGCCGGCCAGGGCCTGCATCTTCGGCGCCGTCGCGGCCACGTACACCGGAGGCACCTCTCTCGGCGTCTCGGCGTCCGGGGCGAGCGCCGGCACGGAAGCGCTCCAGGTCTCGCCCTCGTACTCGAAGGCACCGCCGGCGAGCACGCCGCGGACGATCGCCACCGCGTCGCGCATCGGCCCCAGCGTCTTCCTGGTCTGCATGACGGCGTTCACGAGAAAGATCTTCGAGGTGCCGAAGCCGAGCAGGAAGCGGCCCGGGCCCGCGACCTCCTGGACGACACGGGCGTCCATAGCCACCTGCACGGGGTGCCGCGTGAAGGGCGAGATGATCCCCCAGCCGACCGTGATCCGTTCCGAGCGCTCGGCGATCAGCGCCGAGACGACGGTCGACGAGCGGGCCTCCATGCCGTGCTTGCGCCACCAGGGATAGGCCTCCGCAAGCCAGATGGTGTCCATGCCGACGCGGTCCATCACGGCGGCCGTCTCGAGCATCTCCTCGAGCGGCTCCATGGTGAGCTGCATCACGCCGATGCGGAAGGGCTGGGCCATCGCCTCAGTGACCCGCTCGGCCGACTATCCAGAAGACGGCGGGCCTCCCGCAGCCGCGCCCGCGGCCTTCGCGGAGACCCGCCGGTCGAGGGCGCCGAGGACGTTCTCCACCTGCTGGTTCACGATCGGCTGGATCACGCGCTGGCCCATGCTCGCCACCTGGCCGAGGATGCGGACGTCCGCCTGCCAGCGCATCGCGGTGCCCGCGCCGTCCTCGCTCAGGTCGAACTCCGTCTCCATGCTCATGATCGCCCCGACGCCCTTGCCCTTCGCCTGCAGGCGGGCGTGCTCGGGCGGCCGGGAGTCGGCCTTCTCGAAGTCGATGCTCATGCGCATGCTCCCAAGCCCGAGGGGCACCTTCACCTTGGCCCGCCAGTGGGTCTCGTCGAGCAGCTCGAAGTTCTCGACGCCGGGCATCAACCCCGCCATCTCGGCGGGGTCGTTGAGGACCGCCCAGACCTGCTCGCGCGAGGCTGCGTAGCTGCGCGTGCCTTCGACCTTCACCGCTCCGAGACCTCGATGCCGGCGCGGCTTGCCTCCGGCTCCCTGATCAGCGCCCACACCCGATGGTACGGATTGTGGCTCTCGGTCACGATCGGGCTCCCGACCGGACGGAGCGCGTCCTGGAGCGCCGCGCAGACGGCGTGGATGCCGGCGCCTCCGCCCTCACCCATCCCCTTGGTCCCGAGGGAGTTGAAGGGCGACGGCGATTCGATGGAGCCCGTCTTCAGGGGCGGCATGTCGAGGGCGTGGGGCACGTGGTAGTCGTAGAAGTTGCTCGCGAGCAGCGTCCCGTCCTCGTCGTAGGGGAAGGTCTCGAAGGTCGCGGCGCCGAGCGCGTGCGCCGTCGCGCCGTGCACCTGGCCCTCGACGATCTGGGGATGGATGCGCGTGCCGCAATCGTCCACGGCCGCGTAGTCGACGATCTCGTACACGCCCGTCTCGGGGTCGACCTCCACGACGCACGCGTGGATCTGCGTCGCGTAGGTGAGCGTCAGGTTCCCGAACTTCCGTTCCGTGTCGGGCACCTGGAACGGCGGCCGGTACACGTAGCGGCAGTTGAGCGTGACGTCGTCGAGCTCGGGCGGGAGGCCGGCGTTGTTGACGTTGATGATGGCGCCGCAGGCCATGAACGGCAGCGCCGCCTCCGGCATGTCCCGCCGCTCGGCCATCCCCTCCTTGAGCAGGATGTCGTCAGGGCCGTCCGCGCCGAGAATGACGGCGGCGAGCCGGCGGATCTGGTCGGCGAGCGCGAGGGTGGCCCCCTTCACGGCCTCGAGGCCGGTCACCGCGAACTGGCTCGCGTAGGTGCCCGAGAAGCCGGCGTGGGAGTTCCAGTAGCTGTCGTGGCCCGCCCGGACGTGGACGTCATCGGGTGTGACGCCGAGCAGGTCGGCGACCACCTGCGCGGCGACGGTCTCGTGGCTCTGGCCCTGCGGCGTGGTACCGAGCGTGACGACGATCTCCCCGAAGATGTCGAGCCGAACGGTCGCGACCTCGTTGTTGCCGGAGAACTGGAGCTCCGGGTTCAGGAGCTGCGACTGCCCGAAGTTGTTCGTCCCCGAGTCGAGGGTCGAGCCGATGCCCAGCCCGAGCAGCCTCCCGCGCGACTCGGCATCCTTGCGCCGCTCCTCGAGCTTGTCATAGCCGACGAGGTCGAGCGCGATGTCGAGGCACCGCGCGTAGTCGCCGGAGTCGTAGACGCAGCCGTTCGGCGTCTCGTAGGGCATCTCGTCGCTGCGGATGTAGTTCCGCTTCCGCACCTCGACGGGATCGAGCCTGAGCTCGTGCGCGACGACGTCGATCACCCGCTCCGTGAACCAGAGCTGCTGCATGCGCGAATAGCCGCGGTTGGGCGCCGTCGGCGACTTGTTCGTGCAGGTCTGCGTGAAGTCGACTTTCACGTGGCGCCAGCGGTAGCAGCCGGGCGTCACCTGCGCCCAGATGATGCAGCCGAGCGGCTCGTAGCGCGGGAAGGCGCCGGCGTCGTCGAACGCCCTGACCTTGAAGCCGAGCATGGTGCCGTCGGAGCGCACCGGCACCTCGACGTCGAGGAAGGTCCGCTCGTTCCCGTGCGTGTTGGCGGTGTGCTGGTCCGTCCGCCACTCGGTCCACTGCACCGGCCGGTTCAGCTTGCGCGCGAGCAGGCAGAGCGCGACGAAATAGGGGTGGAGCGTGATCTTGTTACCGAAGCCGCCGCCGATGTCCTGCGTGACGATGCGGAGCTTGTCGCTGCCGACGCGCAGCGCCGGGGCCATCCAGACGATTCCGATCCCCGGCATCTGGTGGTTGCAGTGCAGCGTCCACTGCGCCGTGCCGCGGTCGTACTCGACGAGCGCGCCCGCGCACTCGAGCGGCGTGGACGAGAAACGGTGGAAGTAGAGGCGGTCGATCTTGACGACGCGATCGGCCTCGGCCAGCGCCTCGTCGAAGTCGCCCCACTCGAAGGTTCCCGACCAGACGACGTTCGACCCGGCCTCGTCGTGCAGGATCGGGGCGCCGGGCTCGGCGGCGGCGACCGCGTCGAGCACGGGCTCGAGGGGCTCGTACTCGACCTCGACGAGCTCGGCCGCGTCGCGCGCCAGCTCGCGGGTCTCGGCGACGACCGCCGCTACGGGCTCGCCCGAGAAGCGGACCTTCCCCACCGCGAGCGCGTAGTCGCGGATCTCGCTCCCGGGTGGTGTCGACATCTCGAAGAACGGGTCGGTCTGCGCGGCCACCTCTTCACCGATCAGCGTCCCGTACACGCCCTCGAGTTCCTCCGCGGCGGACACGTCGATCGAGACGATGCCCGCGTGGGCGTACGGCGAGCGGACGAAGTGCACGAAGCCCATCCCGTGGCGCTTGACGTCGTCGAAGAAGACGCCCTGCCCCTGCACGAGGCGCTTGTCCTCCTTCCGCGGGATGCTTTGCCCGGCGAACCCCTTCTGCGGGGCCTCGACCTGCTCGGGCGCCGTCGTGGTCACGCCGACACCTCCCCCTTCGCCGCCGCAGCGATCGCGTCGACGATGTTGACGTAGCCGGTGCAGCGGCAGACGTTGCCCTGGATCGCGCGCCGGATCTCGTTCTCGGTCGGCTCCGCGTTGTGATCGAGCAGGTGCTTTGCGCTCATCAGCATGCCGGGCGTGCAGTAGCCGCACTGGAGCGCGTGGCGGTCTGAGAAGGCCTGCTGGAGCGGGTGAAGGGCCCCATCCGGGCCCGCGAGAGACTCGACCGTCTCGATCGAGGCGCCGTCGGCCTGGACGGCGAGGAGCATGCAGGACTTGACCGCCAGTCCGTCGAGGACGACGGTGCACGCGCCGCAGTTCCCCGTGTCGCAGCCGATATGCGTCCCCGTCAGGTCGAGGTCGTCGCGGATCAGGTGGACGAGCAAACGGCGCGCCTCGACCTCGCGCTCGTGGAGCTCGCCGTTGACCGTGACCGAGACGTGCATGCTCGTGACGGGAGCCATCTAGGTCTCCTCCCGCGCGGCGGCGACCGCACGCTCGGCGACCACCTCGGCGAGGTGCCGCCGATACTCGGCGGGGCCGTGGAGGTCCGACGGTGGGTCGAGCCCGGCGGCACGCACGGCCTCTCGGACGGCGCCCGCACCCGCGGCCGCCGTCAACAGGACGGGCGTGGCGGCGACACAGCCGAGGACAACGCGTGCCTCGTCGCCGGCCACGGTCGCGGCAGCATTGACGATGCACGTGCCGTCCGCGCCGATCGTGATCGCGCTGAAGCCGTCGCCCGCACCGTCTCGAGCCGGGACGACGACCTTCGTGAGGAGCTCTCCCGGGCCGACCGCGGTCATGTACACGCCGAGGAAGAACTCCCCGGCCGGGACAGTGCGCTCTCCGTCCGGCCCGACGAGCGTCATGGAGGCGCCGGCCGCAACGAAGACAGGCGGCAGATGGTTGGTGGGATCGTTGGAGCAGACGTTGCCGCCGACGGTCCCGCGGTTTCGCACCTGGACGTCCGCGATCTGCGTGGCGACCTCCGCGATCACGGGACGCGCCGCCTTCACCTCGGACGAGGCGATCACCTGGGCGTAGGTCGCGAGCGCGCCCAGCTCGAGCGCGCCGTCCGGGGCGGTCGCGATCGCCCGCAGGTCGGCGAGGTCGGCGAGGTCGACGAGGACGTCGGGCGCCGCGGCGCGCGCCTTCATCACGTTGACGATCGTCTGGCCCCCTGCGAGCGGCCTCGCGCCGTCGTTCTCCGCCAGGAGACGCACGGCCTCGTCAACGCTGGAAGGTCGCGCGTACCCGACCTCGCTCAGCAGCATTCAGCGATCCTAACGAACCCGATCCTTCACCGGTCAAGGGTTGGGTGGTGGAGGGGGCGCACGCAGTCTCGCGCCGTTCCTGGGCTCCTCGGGCGGTATAGGGTACGTCGTCCCCAGCGGGACGGACGCGCCTAACCACGCCGACGAAGCGGCGTCACAAGGAGTGAAAGTGAGGCCCATGCTCGAGGTCACGGCTCCCGCGAACGGCCCCGGCCCCGCACCCGGGGCGTAGTGGGTGCGGTACGTGACCGACGAGGCCTCGGCCGAGGCCCGCCGAGACGAGGGCGACACCGCCACGACCCGGGTGACGATCGGCTCGGACTTCGGTTGCGACGCTCTAGAGCAGCGTGTGATCCGCTTCGCGGCCGGGCGCTCGAAGCGGCGGGGCTCCTCGGCGCGGGAGGAGCTTCTCTTCGCGGTGGCGGGGTCCGGGACGGTCCGCCTCGACGGCGCCGACCACGCCCTCGATCCGGAGACGGGCCTTCTGGTTCCCCCGGGATCGACCTACGAGGTCGAGAACCCCGGCCCTGCCGAGCTCGTCCTCGTCTCGGTCCTCGGCCTCGAGCCGGAGGCCGGCGCCGAGGCGGGCAGCTCGCCGAGACCGGTCCGGGTCGCGGACCAGCCCGCGCACCCCGCCGGGAAGGATCGCGAGTTCCGCTACGTCGCCAACGAGGAGCTCGGCTGTCGGACCGTCACCCAGTTCGTCGGCTCGATCCCTCCGGGGCGCGCGAAGCCCCACTACCACATGTACGAGGAGGTGGCGTACATCCTCGACGGGGAGGGAGTGCTTCACATGGGCAGCGAGAGCTCGAGCGTGCGGCCGGGCTCCTGCATTCACTTTCCGCCGCAGGAGCCGCACATTCTCGAGAACGTCGGTTCGGGGACGCTCAGGGTCCTCGGCGTCTTCCATCCGGCCGGCGACCCCTCGATGGCATACAACGTCCCAGAGGCCCAAGGAGAGGAGAGGCGCGCATGAGGAAGTCCCGCTACTGGATCCTGCTCGCGCTGGTGGCCGCGCTCGCGATCGTGGCAGCCGGCTGCGGCGGAGACGATGACGACGAGCCGGCCGGCGAGGACACGACGGCCGCCACGGACGGGGATACGGAGGCGGTCGACTGCACCGCGTCGATCGGGATCATGGGGCCGTTCACCGGCGACGTGGCCGCGATCGGCCAGGAGCAGCTGAACTGGGCGAAGTTCGCCGTCGACCAGTTCAACGAGATGCACGGCACGACGTTCACGCTCGTGGAGGGCGACACGCAGCTCGACCCGGCGCAGGCAGCCACGGTCGCGCCGCAGTTCGTCTCCAACGCGGACATCGTTGCCGTCGTCGGGCCTGCTGGCAGCCAGGAGGTCGATGCGGTCGAGGCCATTTACGGCGACGCCGGCATGGCGTTCATCTCGGCTTCGGCGACGGCGACCAATCTGACGGACTACGCGACCTTCTTCCGCGTGGTTCCGACGGACGCCGACCAGGGCCCCACCGATGCGACGTACATGATCGACGAGCTCGGCGCGGCGAACGTGCTCATCATCGACGACCAGAGCTCGTACTCCACCGGCCTCGCGGACTCGACCACCGAGGCCCTCGAAGCCGGCGGCGTCACGGTCACCCGCGAGTCGGTGAGCGCGGACCAGACGGACTTCTCCGGTCTCGTCTCGGCCGTCTCGGACGACACCGACGTCGTCTTCCTGCCGTGGCAGGTGGCGGCAAACGCGCAACTCTTCGGCAACCAGCTCGAGGAGCAGGGCAAGGACGTCGTGATCTTCGGGTCCGACGGTCTCTTCTCGCCGGACGACTTCTCGATCGCCGGCTCCTACGTGTCGTCGTTCGCGCCCGACATCACCG
>DATIBF010000022.1:0-11973 GCA_035457655.1 Gaiellaceae bacterium | reverse complement strand
ACGCCGCGGCCACGCACAACGACCGCACGGTCACGATCCACAGTCTGCTGGACTCGGACTTCTACCGACCCGGAGCGCGCGTCACGCCGGCCCCGCGCCGCCGCATCCAGCGGCGCGCGAAACGGAAGCTCTCGCCCGCGCCGTGGCTGGTGCCGGTGACTCCCGACCCGCGCCGGCGGGTGACGGTGATCACGCGCGAGTGGGAGCGAGTCGACCCGGGCCGCCTCGCGGAGGATGAGCAGCTCCTCTGGGCCCGCATCGCCGGCCGTCAGGTGCGCTTCGAGGAGCGGCAGGCGTTCGCCGAGAAGCTGGCCCGCGCGAGCCGTGAGTGCCGCGAGGCGTTCCTGCTGAGCTGCGCGGCGGAGAACCCCAACCGCCGCCTGCGCCTCTCCGCGCTCGGCGACCGCGTGGCCGTCTCGGTCGACCGCGCCGACTTCGATGACCTCGTCACCATGGTCACCTCCGCCCCGACCTGGGAGAAGGACCGCGTCCAGGGTGTCCGCGTCCTCCTGCGCGCGATCGGCGAGGGGAAGGTGGAGGCGCCGCCCGACATCGTCGCCCGATGGACGTGGCGCCTGGCCCGCGCGACGCGCAAGATCCAGGACCGCCGGGCGAGCGCAGACCTGCCCGAGGCGAAGCGCCTCCTGGGCGCGCTTACGAACTCGCGCGGCCACCGGCACGAGGAAAACGCGGCGAGGCTCGTCAACGTCGCCTTGGAGCAGCCGACGCACGTCGCGGCGGCCCTGCTCGCCTCCGCGGAGGCCTACACACCGACGGCGCAGCGCCTGATCGACGGCGTCCGCGAGCGGATCGGCACGGTGCAGGAGGTGGCGAACGCGCTCGCCGACAACCTCCCCGCCCCGAAGCAGCCCTCGAGCAAGTCACGTCGGCGCCGGCGCAAGAAGAAGCGCAAGTCCGAGGATGCGCAGGGCCAGGCGCAGGGCAACCAGGCCTCGCCGAACGGGAAGCCTGACGGGCCCGGTGCCATCGTGCCGTCGCCTCCCGTGCCCGAGTCGACCGCGTAGCCCCTGTAAGCCCTCGTTCAGATTCGCGGGCTAGCATCGGCCCCAGATGCTGCTCCTGCTCGGCGTGGCGTTCGTCGCCGGGATCGTCACGGCCGTCTCGCCGTGCGTCCTCCCCGTACTCCCGGTCGTCCTGGCCAGCGGCGCGACCGGTGGGCCTCGGCGACCATTCGCGGTCGTCGCCGGGCTCGTGGTCAGCTTCACCGTCTTTACGCTGACGGCGGCTGCGCTCCTGTCGGCGCTCGGACTGCCCGACGACCTCCTCCGCAACCTCGCCATCGCGGTTGTCGTGGTAGTGGGTCTCTCGCTCGTCTGGCCCCGCCTCGGCGAGCTGCTCGGGCGCCCGTTCTACGCCCTCTCGCGGCGCAGGCCCAGCGACACGAGCGGCGGCTTCGTGCTCGGGCTCAGCCTCGGGCTCCTGTTCACGCCGTGCGCGGGCCCAGTGATCGCGGCCGTGGCGACGGTCGCGGCGACGGAGAGCTTCAGCGTGGAGGCGTTCGCGATCACGCTGGCCTACGGGCTGGGCGCGGGGATCGTGCTGCTCGGCGTCGCCCTGGCGGCACGGCGCGGGATGAGCCTCGGGCCGGTCCGGACGCATGCCCCCGCGATCCGGCGGGCGCTCGGCGTCGCGGTCCTGGCGGTCGCAGTGCTCATGATCTACGGGGTGGACAAGCGCCTGCAGACGCGCGTCCCGGAGTACACGCGGGCTCTCCAGGCGCTGGAGGAGAGCGCGGCCGCGGAGGGAGAGCTGGAGGAGCTCGTGGGCGGCCCCGGGCTCGCCGTGGAGGAGCGGCTCGACGACTTCGGCCTCGCCCCGGAGTTCCAGGCGATCGAAGGGTGGATCAACTCGGGCCCGCTCACGATGGAAGGCCTGCGCGGGAAGGTCGTGGTCATCGACTTCTGGACCTACTCCTGCATCAACTGCCTGCGGACGCTCCCGCACGTGAAGGCCTGGGACCAGGCCTACCGGGACGACGGCCTCGTGATCGTAGGGGTGCACACGCCGGAGTTCGCGTTCGAGCGCGAGCCTGACAACGTCCGCCGGGCCGTCCGCGATCACGGGATCGAGTACCCGGTCGCGCTCGACCCCGATTACGGCACCTGGCAGGCGTGGCTGAACCGCTACTGGCCGGCCAAGTACTTCGTCGACCGCCGCGGCCACCTCCGGTACGCGCACTTCGGCGAGGGCGACTACGAGGAGAGCGAGCGCGTCATCCGCCGGCTGCTCGCCGAGGACACCGACCGGGCCCTCGTCTCGGAGGAGATCGCGGACGAGACGCCGACCGGCCCACAGACGCCCGAGAGCTACCTCGGGTACCAGCGGATCGACCGCTTCGTCGGCTCCCGCATCGAGCCGAACGGCGAGGCCGAGTACACCGTCCCCGAGTTCGTTCCGCTGCACGGCCTCGCCTACGGCGGCCGCTGGACGGTCGAGGCCGAGCGGATCATCGCGGGCGGCGACGCCCACCTCCGCCTCCACTTCAGGGGGAGCGACGTCTTCCTCGTCCTTGGAACGGCGGGCGACGTCGAGACCGTCGAGGTCACGCTGGACGGCGAGCGCCTCGGCAAGGCGACGGTGACCCAGGACGACATCTACACCCTCGCGCGCATCCCGGGCGAGAAGCGCGGCCATGTCCTCGACCTCAGCTTCTCGCCGGGGACCGAAGCCTACGCCTTTACGTTTGGCTAGCGCTCGGGGCTCTGGTCGTCGTCCAGCTCGCGGGTCCGCTCCTCGTGCTCCTTCAGGAAGCGGGTGAGCTCGGCGGCGAGGGTGTCTCCCGAGGGGACGTCCAGCTCGTCTCCGAGCGCGTCGCGACGGGTCTCGAGCTCGCGGACGTATGCCTCCGTCTCCTCGTCCTGGGCCACGGCGGCACTCACCTGGAGCTCGTACGCCTCGGCGGCGCGCTCGAGATCGGTGAGGTCGAGGGTGATCCCGAGGAGCCCGGCGAGCCGCTCCGAGAGCGCGAGCGCGGCCTTCGGGCTCGCCGCGAGGGAGACGTAGTGGGGCACCGCAGCCCACAGGCTCGCCGAGGGGACGCCCGCTGCCCGGCAGACGTCGTGGAGAACGCCGACGATTCCCGTCGGCCCCTCGTAGCGCGAGGATGTCAGGCCGAGCTCTTCGATGAGCGCCGGGTCGCTGGCGGAGCCCGTCACCGGGGCCGGGCGGGTGTGCGGCACGTCCGCGAGAAGCGCGCCCAGCGTGACGAACAGCTCGACGCCGAGCTCCAGCGCGAGCCCGGTGATCTCCTGGGAGAACGTCCGCCAGCGTGTGTTCGGCTCGATCCCGAGGAGGATGACGGCGTCCCGGTCGGCACCGGGCACGGACGCGCTGTAGAGGACCGTCTCCGGCCAGTCGATCTTCCTGGTGATCCCCTCCTCGAGCCGGACATGCGGCCGGACGGCCTGGAAGTCGTAGAACTCCTCCGGGTCGATGTCGGCAAAGCGCTCGGCGTTCCAGCTCTGGGCGAGGAAGCTCGCGGCGAGGGACGCGCCCTGAGCGCCGTCGTTCCAGCCTCGAAACGCAGCGACGAGCACGGGACGGCGCAGCGTCGGGCGACTCTCGATCCGGAGATGCCCTGCGATTGATTCAGTCTACGGCAGGCGGGCTCGGCGCCTGAGCACGATCCGACCGCCGAGGGCGACCACGAGCACCCAGACGGCCGTGGCGAGTGTCACGTGCAGGAGCACGAGACCCCAGGGAAGTGCTTCGCGCCACTGGATCTCGCCCACCACCATCTGCCCGAGCAGGAGGCCGAGGACGGCCCCGGCCAGGCGCAGCTCGACCCGGGCGCGGTGTCGCTCGACCACGAGGAGCCCGAGCACGGTCAGGAAAGCGATGCCGAAGACCGCGGTCGCGCCGATGTGGATGTGCACCGCCTCGACGAGATTTCCGAAGCGGACGATCTCCTCGCCGCCCGAGTGCGGGCCGGCGGCGGTGACGAGCGTCCCCGAGACGACGAGCGCGGCGGCGGCCGGGACGAGCGCGAGTGCGAGCCAGGCCGAGCCGATCGGCTCCTCGGCGGTGGCCCCGCGCGCGAGATCGCGCGCGCCCTGAACGACCGCGACGGCGACGGCGAGGGCCACGAGGGAGAGGAGGAAGTGGCCCATGACGATGAGCGGGTGGAGCTCGAGCATCACGGTGACCCCGCCGAGCACTCCTTGGGCAAGCACCGTGAAGGGCAGGGCGACGGCGCTCCAGAGCAACCAGCGCGGCATCCCCGGCACACGGAAGGCCGCGACCGCCGTGACGAGCGTGGTCAGGCCGACGACGAAGCCCGCGACCCGGTTTCCGAACTCGACGTAGGCGTTGTAGTCCTTCGGCGGCAGGAACGTCTCGCCGCAGCTCGGCCAGTTCTCGCATCCCAGGCCGGATCCGGTGAGACGGACGGTCGCACCGGAGACGACGATGAGGAAGAGGGCGGCTAGGGCGGCGATGGAGAACCACTCGAAGGCGGACGGCGAGACCGTGAGCGAGCGCAGCCGTGCTGCGCGGGCGCCGGCCTCCATCAGGCGGAGACCGCCACGCCGCTTCCCTCCACGACCCGGCCGATGCGGGTGAGGAAGAGCCCCTCGGCGACGAAGTGAGCCCGGAGCACGGCCGCCTTCTCGGCGGGCAGGGTGGCGAGCAGGCCACCCGCCGTCTGCGGGTCGTAGCCGAGCGCGGCGACGTCCTCCGGCGTGTCGTTCAGCTCCACGACGTGGCCGGCGAAGTCGCGGTTGCGCGCGTCTCCGCCGGTGCGAATCCCGTGGGCCGCCGCGGTGAGGGCTCCCGGAAGCTCGGGCAGCGAGTCCCAGTCCAGCTCGATCCGGACGCCGCTCCGCTCCGCCACCTCGTGCGCGTGGCCGAAGAGCCCGAAGCCCGTCACGTCGGTCACGGCCGACGGCTCGAAGCCGCGCAAGGCCTCTGCGGCGCGGTCGTTGAGCTCGGTCATCCGCCTCGTCGCCTCGGCGACCTCCTCGGGCCCGCGGAGGCCCTTGCCGGCGGCGGCGAGCACGAGGCCGGTCCCCAGCGGCTTCGTCAGGAACACGTGGTCGCCCGGCCGTGCCGAGCTCTTTCGCCAGAGCGCTTCCGGGTGCACGGTGCCCACGACGGCGAGGCCGTACTTCGCCTCGGGATCAAGGATCGTGTGGCCCCCTGCGAGGACGGCGCCTGCCTCCTCCACCTTGGCGGCGGCGGCGTCGAAGATCGCGCGGATCGTCTCGACCGGCAGCTCCTCCGGGAAGGCGGCGATCGAGAGCGCCACGAGCGGCCGGCCGCCCATGGCGAAGACGTCGTTCAGGGCGTTCGCGGCTGCCACCGCGCCGAAGAGGGAGGGGTCGTCCACCATCGGCGGGAAGAAGTCGGTCGTGAAGATGAGCGCTCGCTCGTCGTCGAGTTTGTAGACGGCGGCGTCGTCGGCGGGAGCGAGGCCGACGAGCAGATTGTCGGGCGCGCTGGGCAGGAAGCCGGCGAGCAGCTCCTCGAGGCGCGCCGCGGAGTACTTCGCCGCGCAGCCGCCTCCCGCCTCGAGACCGGTCAGGCGCGCTGTAGTCTCCACTCGTTGGAGGTTACCGCCCGCCAGTTCGGCTGTCAGAGCATGACGGCCACCCTCCGGCGCGTGCTCGTGCGGGCTCCGCGACCGGACGAAGCAGCCCTCTGGAAGGCCTACGGGTGGCGCTTCGAGCCGGACCCAGGCGCCATGGCGGCCGAGCACGAGGCCTTCTGCGAGCACCTGGCCGCCGAGGGGGCGGAGGTCCTCCTCGCCGAGAGCTCCGCAGGCCCGGATCCCGACGCGATCTACGCCTACGACCCGGCGATCGTCGCCGATGCCGGCGCGATCCTCCTCCGCCCCGGCAAGGAGGGTCGCCGGAGGGAGCCGGACGACATGGCCGTGGACCTCGTCGCGGCCGGCGTCCCGATCGCCGGGCGCCTCGACGCGCCCGCGCTGGCGGAGGGGGGCGACACCGTCTGGCTCGACGAGCGGACGCTGCTCGTCGGGCACGGCTACCGGACGAACGCGGCAGGGATCGAGGCGCTGCGCGAGCTGCTCCCGGGCGTCGAGGTCGTCGCGTTCGACCTGCCGCACTACCACGGGCCCGGAGAGGTCATGCACCTCATGTCCTTCCTGTCCCCGCTGGACGTCGACCTGGCCGTCGTCTACCTACCGCTCATGCCGGTTCGGCTCGTCGAGCTCCTGCACGCGCGCGGGATCCAGCTGATCGAGGTGCCGGACGAAGAGTTCGAGTCGGTGGGGCCGAACGTCCTCGCCCTCGGCCCGCGCATAGCACTCGCGCTCGCCGGGAACGACGAGACGCGCAGGCGCATGGAGCGGGCCGGCGTGGACGTCCGCGTCTTCGACGGCGAGCACATCTCGCGCCCCGGCGACGGCGGCCCGACCTGCCTCACGCGCCCGCTCCTCCGCGGCGCATAGCCCCGTTCCCCGCAGCCAGGCCCCGGTGCCAGGCACTGGGCCGTGTCCGCGCCGGCCGTCTGTGAACGACCGCGATCGCGGCGTGCAGGGCGGATGAGATCCGCTCCCCAGGCATGTCCCGCCGAAAGGGCCACGCCCGGGGTCAGACCCCGGGCGTGGCCGGCGGGGACCTGGCTCAGCGGAGGAGGAAGCCCTCGCCCAGCGGGTCGTTCGGGTCGAGGACGAACTCGTGCGCGCCCGTTCGGTACGCGCTCCCCTCGACCTCCGTGATCACCGCGGGCCGGCCGGCGACCTCCGCGTCGCCGACGACGCGCGCCCGAAACTCGGCGTCCACGATGCCCTCGTGGACGAGCTGCTCGCCGCGCGGCAGCTCGCCGGCCCGCTCCAGGAGCGCGAGGCGTGCGGAGGTGCCGCTGCCGCAGGGGGAGCGGTCGACCTCACCGTCGGCAAAGACGGTGACGTTGCGCTGGCGGACGGGCGGTCCCATGTCCACGCGCTCCCAGAAGATCACGCCGTAGACGTCACGGAGCTCCGGCTCCTCGGGATGGACGAAGGAACGCTGCGCCTCCAGCCCTGCCTTGACAGCCCGCCCGAGCTCGATCAGCTCCGGCAGGTTCCGGGCCTGCACCGGGAGCGGCGAGGCGACCGATGCGTAGAACGCGCCGCCGAACGCGACGTCGGCCCGGAGGCCCTCCGCGAGCAGGCCCTCTGCCTCCACGAAGGCGGGAACGTTGCGGAAGCGGACGGAGCGCACCGCGCCGTCCTCCACCCGGGCGACCGTCTCGAGGCGGCCCGACGGCACGTCCACGACGACCCGGGTCTCAGGCTCCTCGACGGTCAGGACCCCCTCGTCGAGAGCCCAGGTGACGAGCGCGATCGTCCCGTGCCCGCAGGCGGTCGAGTAGCCCGCGTTGTGGAAGAACACGACTCCGAGGTCGGCGCCGTCGTCCTCCGGCTCCGTCACGAAGCAGCCGTACATGTCCGCGTGTCCCCGGGGCTCGTTCACGAGGAGCCTGCGAACGCCGTCCAGGCGCTCGAGCGCGAAGCGCCGCTTGTCAAGGATCGAGCGGCCCTCGAGCGCCGGTACGCCGCCGGTGACGATCCGGAACGGCTCGCCGGCGGTGTGGTAGTCGACCGTCGCGACCGCCGGTCCGCCGCTCAAGCTGACGATCCCACCTCCGACGTGCAGAAGGCACAGCGGCGCGCAGCCGCCGGAATCTCGCTGAGGCACTCGGGGCACTCGCGCGTCGCCGCCTCCTCCGTGCCCGTTCGTCGCTTGGCCAGCGCGTTCGTCGGCTTCACGACGACGAAGAAGAGCACGGCCGCGATGAGCACGAAGGCGAGAACCGCGTTGAGGAACTCGCCGTACCGGAACACGCTGTCGTTGATCTCGAACGTGAGCCCCGAGAAGTCGGGCTGACCGAAGACGGCCGCGATCAGCGGCGTGATCAGATCCTCGACGAGCGAGGTCACCACCGCGGTGAAGGCGAGGGCCAGCACGAGCCCGACCGCGATCTCGATCAGGTTCCCGCGGAGCAGGAACTCCTTGAACTCCTTCAGCACGGCACACCCCCGGCTCGACGACGAGCCGAGGGTACACGGACGGACGGTTACGAGCCCTTCTCGATCGGCACGTCTACGAGGTTCCCCCATTCGGTCCACGAGCCGTCGTAGTTGCGCACATCCTCGTACCCGAGGAGCTCGCTCAGCACGAACCAGGTGTGCGCGCTTCGCTCCCCGATCCGGCAGTACGCCGTCACGGGCTGTGACGGGGCCACACCCCGGGTCTCGTAGAGCTCCCGAAGCTCCTCGGCGCTCTTGAAGGTGCCGTCGTCCCGCACGGCGCTCGCCCACGGGATCGAGACGGCCGTGGGGATGTGCCCCGCACGCTGGGCGCCTTCCTGCTCGTAGCCGGGCGGTGCGATCAGCTCACCGGCATACTCGCCCGGCGAGCGCACGTCGACGAGCGACACGCCGCCGGCCTCGAGCCACTCGCGGACCTGGTCGCGATAGGCCCTGATCGTCTCGTCGCGGTCCTGCGCCGAGTACGACTGAGCGGTGGGCGAGGGGACGTCGGTGGTCAGCTCCCGTTGCTCGTCGATCCACTTCTGGCGCCCGCCGTCGAGGATGCGGACGTCGGCGTGACCGTAGACCTTCAGGTACCAGTAGGCGTACGCCGCGAACCAGTTGTTCTTGTCGCCGTAGAGGACCACCGTCGTCGAGTTGCCGATCCCGCGCTCTCCGAGGACGCGCTCGAACGTCGCCCGGTCGACGATGTCCCGCTCGACGGCATCCTGGAGGTCGTCCCGCCAGTGGAGCTTGACCGCTCCGGGAATGTGGCCCTCGTCGTAGAGGTCGGGGTTCTCGTCCACCTCCGCGACGACGAGGCCGTCCTCGCCGAGTCGCTCCGCCAGCCACTCGGTCGTGACGAGCACGGCGTTCGCGTATCCGTCATCCGCCATTTCCGCACCTCCGCGCCTTCGCTTCACAAACTGAAGCAAACACTACCTGTGACCGGCAGCCGGCGCCGGTCCAGGCCAGAACGCTACAGGACGTGCTCGGCGAGGAGCGCGAGCGCGGCAAGCCACATTGCCGCGAGAACGCCGAGGAGTGGTGCGAGTGGACGGAGGGAAGGACGCTCGTGCATGAAGTCGAAGCGAGTCTCGGGTCGTGCGCCGGAGAGATTCGACGCCGAAGCGAGCAATCCTTCCCTGGCCGTCGTGGCGACAGGCTGTCGCCCCAGTGCCGCGGACGCTTCGAGGGGTACCGATCGTCCTTTCCCTGGATCGTCGGTCGATGACGGGTTTCTAGCGGCCGCCGAAGTGGCCGAAGCCGGCCAGCGGTGCGAGGAACGCGACCAGAGTGGTCAGCGTCAGGAGAGCCTTCACCTTCACGTCGTCACCTCCTTCTAGAAGTGGAAGTCCTGGAGCGCTTCGGCCGCGCAGCGGTAAAGCCTGGCCGCCCGGCGGTCGTCGCCACGCCGACCGGCTAGGTCTCCCTGGGCCATCCAGGCCCTGGCACGGTGGCTGGCAGAGGAAAGCTGGTCGAAGCTCTGCTCGGCGGCGGCGAGCTGCTCTTCCGCCTCGTCGAGCCGGTTCTGCTCCATGAGGGAGCGCCCAAGCACGAGCTGGGCATTGCCGATCTCGTCCAGATGGTCGACCCGGCCGTCGAGCATCTCGAGCGCTTGGCGCGACTGCTCCTCGGCGAGGTCAATCCTGCCGGTGCCGAGATGCACCTGGGCGAGCGAGTTGATCACGCGAGCGGCGTCGATGTCGTCGCCGACGTCGATGAGGACCTTGAACGACTGCTTCAGGTAGGCGATGGCCTCCTCGGGCTTCCCGAGCTGGAAGTTGAGCGCGCCGATCTCGTTCAGGAGCTTTCCGACGTTCGCCTGGTCCCGGAAGTCCTCGTAGATCGCCTTCGCCTTCTCCGCGTACGAGCGGGCGAGGACCCAGTTGCCGGTTCGCTCGGCGATGAGCGAGTACTGGAAGTAGACGTGCCCCATCGTGTGGCGGTCGTTGAGGGCCTCGGCAAGCTCGAGGGCCCGCTCGGCGTCCTCCTGCGCGGCCGCCCAGTCGCGCTGGCGCTGGTAGCAGCGCGAACGCCACTCGTGGATGTGCGAGCGGAGCCGGTCGGCGGGGAGAGGCGAGCGGTCGACGAGGTCGAGCGCCTGCGTATAGAGCGCGAGCGCCGTCGAGATCGAGTTGAGCTTGAACCGGCAGCAGGCGAGGTGGTAGAGGACGTTCGCGCGGTCGACGTCGGTGAACGTCGGCTCCTCGGCGATGCGACGGGCGCGGTCGAGAACCTCGATGCCCTTCCGAATCTCGCCCAGGTACATGCGCGACCACGCCGCGGCGAGTAGTGCGCGGAGCTCGAGCTCGGGGGCCGCGAGGTTCGCGAACGTCGGGTTGAGCGGCTCGAGCTCGGCGGCGGCCTCCTCGTACTGGCTCGCCTCGATTGCCGCCTCGGCCCGCGCGATCACGCTCTCGACGCGTTCGCGCTCGCTCGAGGAGACCCCGGTCTCGAGGAACGTCGAGTCGACCTCCAGCTGCGTCGCGAGCCACTCGATGGTCTCCGCCGTCGGCCGCGTCTTTCCGCGCTCGATCTGGCTCACGTACTCCTTCGAGAACCGCGAGCCGGCGAGGTCGGTCTGTGTCAGCCCCCGGGCGATGCGAAGCTGACGCACGCGCTCGCCGAGCGATGGACGGGCGGGTGCGGCGATGCGTGTGAGTGCGGCGTACTCGGGCACAGTCTCTACGGTGAACTATACGAGCAAATAACTACTTCACAAGCCCACTTGACTTCCGGTTCCACTGGGCTATAGTCAGATCATTCCGCACTTCTGCCAGACGCCAGGCAAGAGGGGTGCGGGAGGCGCGCCAATTCCCGGCGACACCAACCCGGAGGCAACGGCTGGGCCGCAGAGCCGGAGCTTCCGGGTTGTCGCCTTTAACGAACATGCTCGAATCGTCGGCTCCAAAGCCGGCTTCGTCCATCCCTCGTTCGGACCCCGTTGACCGCTCGCCGAGCGGTCATACCGTTTGCCTACTTCAAAGCTAGGCGGCGACTTCGGCGAGCTCGCCGGCGTCCAGGTGTCGGTGCTTGCGGATCGTGACGAACGCGATCAGGGCGCCGAGCAGCGCGAACCCGGTGCAGACCCGTAGCGCGGCCTGGAAGCCGTCGATGAACGAGGACGGGTCGGGCCGGCCGCCGTTCAGGTCGACGTACGAGGCGACGATCGCGCCCATGACAGCGATCCCGAGCGCCCCGCCCACCTGGCGGAACGTGTTGAGGACGCCGGAGCCGACGCCCGACTTCTCGACCGGCACCGCGCCGAGTGCGGCGGCCGTCATCGGAGTCATCACGAGCGCCATGCCGAAGCCGCCCACGATCAGGCCGGGGAGGATGTCCCAGAAGCCCGAGTCGAGCCCCAGCCGCGAGAAGAGGGCGAGGGACGCCGCGAGGCAGAGCATCCCCACGGTCATGAGCGCGCGCGAGCCGATGCGGTCGGACGACTTCCCCGCGATCGGGGCGATGAGGATGATCAGGATGGTCATCGGCAGGAAGGCGGCGCCGGTCTTCGTCGCCGAGTAGCCGAGGATGTTCTGCATGTAGATCGACATGAAGAAGAAGACGCCGAACATCGCGAGCGTGACGAGGAGCGCGACGACATTCGCCCCGGCGAAGGTCGAGCTCCTGAAGAGGGAGAGGTCGAGCATGGGCGAACGCTGATGGCGCTCGAGCAGGACGAAGGTCACGAGCGACACGGCCGAGAGCACGAAGAGCCCCACGATCACCGGATCGGTCCAGCCGTAGGAGTTCGCCTCGATCAGGGCGAACGTGAGCGCGAAGAGCCCGATAGCGGAGGCGGCGAGGCCCGGGAGGTCGAGACGCTGCTCGGCGGAGGTGTCGCGCGACTCGTCGATCACGAGCCGGCCGACGAGCAGGCCGACGACGCCGATCGGCACGTTGACGAAGAAGATCCAGCTCCAGTCGATGCGCTCGGTGATGAGGCCGCCGATGAGCGGGCCGATCGCGAG
>DATIBF010000021.1:0-31083 GCA_035457655.1 Gaiellaceae bacterium | reverse complement strand
AAGCGCTGGCCGCCGAACTGGGCCTTGCCGCCCAGCGGCTGCTGCGTCACGAGCGAGTAGGGCCCCGTCGAGCGCGCGTGGATCTTGTCGTCGACGAGGTGGAGCAGCTTCAGGATGTACATGTAGCCGACGGTCACCTTCTGGTCGAAGGGCTCGCCGGTGCGCCCGTTGAAGAGCCGCGCCTTGCCCGAGCAGTGCCGGCCGGCGGGCCGCTTCTCGTCGACGACGAACTTGATCGCCGAGTCGGGGTTCTGGCGCGTCCACTCGACGAGCGCGTCGTCCACCTGCTCCGGCGTAGCGCCGTCGAAGACGGCGCTCGCCACCGGCGTCGGGCCGTTGGGCTCCCCGTCCTCGGCGAAGACGCCGTGGTGCGCGGCCCAGCCGAGGTGGGTCTCGAGGACCTGGCCGATGTTCATCCGGCTCGGCACGCCGAGCGGGTTCAGGACGACGTCGACCGGCGTCCCGTCCTCCAGGAAAGGCATGTCCTCTTCGGGGACGATGCGAGCGATGACGCCCTTGTTCCCGTGGCGGCCGGCGAGCTTGTCGCCCTCAGCGATCTTGCGCTTCTTCGCGACGTAGACGCGCACGAGCTCGTTGACGCCGGGCGAGAGGTCGTCGCCGGCGTCGCGGGAGAAGGTCTTCACGTCGATGACCTTGCCGCCCTCCCCGTGCGGAACCTTCAGGGAGGTGTCGCGCACCTCGCGCGCCTTCTCCTTGAAGATCGCCCGGATCAGCTTCTCCTCGGCGGTCAGCTCGGTCTCGCCCTTCGGCGTCACCTTGCCGACGAGCAGGTCGCCGGACCCGACCTCGGCGCCGATGCGGACGACGCCGCGGTCGTCGAGGTCCTTGAGCGACTCCTCCGAGCGGTTGGGGATGTCGCGCGTGATCTCCTCGTCGCCCAGCTTGGTCGAGCGGGCGTCGATCTCGTACTCGTGGATGTGGATCGAGGAGAGCACCTCGTCCTTGACGAGCCGCTCCGAGATCACGATCGCGTCCTCGAAGTTGTAGCCCTCGAACGGCATGAACGCGACGAGCAGGTTCTTGCCGAGCGCGAGCTCGCCTTCGGAGGTCGAGCTGCCGTCCGCGAGGACGTCGCCGGCCTTGACCTTGTCGCCCAGGCGCACGGTGGGCTTCTGGTGGATCAGCGTGCCCTGGTTCGAGCGCATGAACTTCTCGAGCTCGTACTCGTCCTGCCCCTCCCGCGTCTCGACCACGATCTTCTCGGCATCGACGTCCGCGATCGCGCCGGCATTCCGCGCGATCGTGACGTCGCCGGTGTCGATGGCCGCCCGGTACTCGAGCCCGGTGCCGATGAGCGGAGGCTCCGTGATCATGAGCGGCACCGCCTGACGCTGCATGTTGGAGCCCATCAGGGCGCGGTTCGCGTCGTTGTGCTCGAGGAACGGGATCAGCGCGGTCGCGACGGAGACGATCTGCGCCG
Source organism: Gaiellaceae bacterium (assembly GCA_035457655.1). Taxonomy (GTDB): domain Bacteria; phylum Actinomycetota; class Thermoleophilia; order Gaiellales; family Gaiellaceae; genus JAIBJN01. The sequence goes on along the minus strand of DATIBF010000021.1, from coordinate 29,642 downwards.
GGTTGACGTCCATGTACTGAACCTGCTTGGGATCGACCTCGACCGGCTGGCCGCCGGGGCCGCGGCAGAGGACGGTGGCGTTGACGAACTTGCCCGTCTTCTCGTCCACGGCCTCGTTCGCCTGAGCGATCGTGAGCTTCTCCTCCTCGGCGGCATCCAGGTAGACGATCTCGTCCGTGACCTTGCCGCCCTTGACGACCCGGTACGGCGTCTGGACGAACCCGAACTCGGAGACCGTCGCCATCGAGGAGAGCGAGCCGATCAGGCCGATGTTCGGGCCCTCAGGCGTCTCGATCGGGCACATACGGCCGTAGTGGGTCGGGTGGACGTCGCGGACCTCGATCGGGGCGCGCTCGCGCGTGAGACCACCCGCGCCGAGGGCGGAGAGCCGCCGGCGGTGCGTGAGGCCGGCGAGCGAGTTCGTCTGGTCCATGAACTGCGAGAGCTGCGAGGAGCCGAAGAACTCCTTCAGCGCCGCCACGACCGGGCGGATGTTGATGATCGTCTGCGGCGTGATCGTGTCGACGTCCTCCGTCGTCATCCGCTCGCGCACGACCCGCTCCATGCGGTAGAGGCCGACGCGGAACGCTTCCTGGATCAGCTCGCCGACGGTGCGGAGGCGGCGGTTTCCGAAGTGCTCGTACTCGTCCAGCTCGCTCCGGATGGGCTCGCGCGAGAGGACGATGGCGTCGGCCGCGTAGTCCTTGGACTCCTCCGGGACGCCGAGGGTCTTCGGCAGGCTGACGAGCCGCTGCACGAGCGCGAGGATGTCCTGGGTGGTGAGGACGCGGACGTCGTCGGGCACGTCGACCTCGAGCCGCTGGTTGAGCTTGTAGCGGCCGACCTTCGTCAGGTCGTAGCGCTTGGGGTCGAAGAAGAGCCCGCGCAGGAGGTTGCGCGCGTTCTCGAGCGTCGGGGGCTCGCCGGGCCGCTGCTTCTTGAAGACCTCGACGACCGCCTCCTCCTCGCGCGTGGTCGTGTCCTTCTCGAGGGTGTTGGCGATGAAGATCGAGTTGTCGAAGAGCTCGAGGATCTTCTCGTTCGTGCTCGTGTCGAGGGCGAATCCGGTCGAGGGATCCTCGGCCGGGAGCGCGCGCAGGAGGGTGGTGATCGGAAGCTTGCGCTTCCGGTCGATGCGCGCGTAGACGACGCCCTTCTTGTCGATCTCGAGCTCGAGCCAGGAGCCGCGGCTCGGCATCAGGTTGGCGATGAAGACCTGCTTCGTCGCGTCCTTCGGCTCCATGAGGTAGGCGCCGGGGGAGCGGACGAGCTGCGTGACGATGACGCGCTCGGTCCCGTTGATGATGAAGGTCCCCTGGTCGGTCATCATCGGGAAGTCCCCCATGAAGACCGTCTGCTCGCGGATCTCGCCGGTCTCCTTGTTCACGAACTGGACGGAGATCGACAGCGGGACCTGGTAGGTCAGGTCCTTCTCACGGCATTCCTTGATCGGCACCGGAGGCTCGCCGAACTCGTAGTCGCGAAACTCCACGGCGAGCGTGCCCGTGTAGTCCTCGATGGGCGAGATGTCGGCGATCGTCTCCTTGAGGCCCTCTTCCAGGAACCAGTTGAAGGAAGCCTTCTGGATGTCGATCAGGTTCGGTAGGTCGATGACGTGCTTCAGACGAGAAAAACTCTTGCGCGCAGGGCGCGCGGCGACCTTGTTAGCCAAGGACGGAAACCTCCCTCTAGGCAGGGTCTAGCGACAACAAACAGGCAAAAATCTGCGGTACAGCGGCGCGACCGACAAGAATAGCACGAACAGCGGTCCCCACGCAACGCGACGCCCGCGGGAAACCGCTCGATTGGCCGGAATGATAGCGCGACGGCTGCGATTTCGCTAGGAGGGCTTGGTGGGACGGCACTCGGCAAACAGGCTACGCCTCGTCAAGCCCCCCTTGGCCCGCCGCCAGCCGGAGGCGCATGACGGTGCCGCCTCCGTTCGCCCGTTCGGCCGTCACCTCGCCGCCGTGGCTCTCCGCCACCTGGCGGACGATCGCGAGGCCGAGCCCCGAGCCGGAGTGCCCGCGCGCCGAGGGAGCGCGGTAGAAGCGGTCGAACACGTACGGAAGGTCGGCGTTGTCGATGCCGGGCCCGTGGTCTCGGACGACGACCTCCCCGCCGTGGACGTGCACCTCGACGACCCCGTCCGGAGGGCTCCACTTGGCGGCGTTGTCGAGCAGGTTGTCGATCGCCCGCTCGAGCGAGGCCGGGATCGCCGTGACGACGGACTCGTCGAGGTCCGTCGAGAAGGTCACGCCCGGCCGGTTCCGGCGGGCGCGCTCTACCGCCTCCGCCGCGAGCAGGTCGAGGCGGACCTCCTCGCGGGCGCCGGGCTCCTCCTGCGCCCTGTCGAGCGCGACGAGCTCCGCGACGAGCTCGCTCATCTCGGCGAGCTGCTCGACGACGTCGGCCAGCAGCCGCTCGCGCTCCTCCGCCGGCATTGAGTCCGCGCGCGCGAGGACCTCGATGTTCGTTCGCAGGCTCGTTAGCGGCGTGCGCAGCTCGTGCGACGCGTCGGCCACGAACCGTCGCTGCGTGCGGGCCGAGTCCTCGAGGGCGGCCAGCATCGTGTTGAAGCTCGCGGCCAGGCGCCCGAGCTCGTCGGTTCCCTCGTCGGCCATGCGGCGAGAGAGGTCCCTGGTCGCGGTGACCTCTTCGGTCGCCTCGGTCAGCCGCCGCACCGGAGCCAGGGCCGTCCGCGCGACGGCGAGCCCGAGCGCGACCGCGAGCCCGATCCCGCCGAGCGTCACGAAGATCAGGAGCGTGCGCAGCCGGTCGAGGGACGCATCCACCTCCGTGAGCGGCCGCGCGATCTGAGCCGCGTAGCCCTCCGCGACGGGGACGGTCAGGATCCTGACGTGGGTCCCGGCCACCTCGGCGTCGCTGTAGTACTCCCCCTTCGTGCCCGCCGCGGCCGCACGCGTGTCGTCGTCCACCGGGAGCGCGAGATCGTCGCCCGGCGCGCGGATCGCCCCCTGCGGCCCGTAGACCTGGACGTAGCCGCCTGGTCCGCCCAGCTGGGGCCCCGGAATCCGCAAGAAGAACTGGTTGCCGATGGGAACCACGTCGAGCCGTCCGATGATCCGGGCCCGATCGGCGAGGGCGTCGTCGACCTGCCCTCGGAGCTGGCTGCGGACCGCGAGATAGGCGGCCGCGGACGCCACTGCGACCGCGACCGCGACCGCGACGGCCGCGGCGACTGCGATGCGCGCGCGAAAGCTCATGCCGGCTCGCGCAGCGCGTAGCCGACGCCGCGCACGGTCTGGATCAGCCTCGGCTTCCCGCCCGCCTCGGTCTTGCGCCGCAGGTAGCCGATGTACACGTCCAGCGAGTTCGAGCTCGCGCCGAAGTCGTAGCCCCACACGCGCTCGAAGATCAGCGACCGCGTCAACACCTGGCGCGGATTGAGCAGGAAGAGCTCCAGGAGGGCGAACTCCGTGCGGGTCAGCTCCATGGGTTCCCCGCCGCGCATCACGTCGCGCGTCTTCGGGTCGAGCTCGAGGTCGACGAAGCGCAAGGTCTCGCCGGAGCCGTCGGCGGTCCGCCGCAAGAGGGCGCGCAGACGGGCGAGCAGCTCCTCGAGCGCGAACGGCTTCGTCACGTAGTCGTCGGCGCCGGCGTCCAGGCCCTCCACGCGGTTCTCCACCTCGGCCCTGGCGGTCAGCATGAGCACCGGCAGGCGGCTGCCGGCCCGGCGCAGGCGCCGGCAGACCTCCAGCCCGTCGACCTCCGGCATGAGCACGTCGAGGACGAGCGCGTCGGGCTGCGTGCTCTCGGACTCGAGCAGCTCGAGCGCCTCTTGCCCGTCGGCGGCGAGCTCGACGTCGTAGCCCTCGAGCTCGAGCGCGCGCCGCAGCGACTCGCGCACGGCGCGCTCGTCGTCCACGACGAGAATGCGCATGCGGGCATTGTGCTTGCCGCACCTGAGAGCACGCTAAGAACTCGACGTCGACTCGGCTTCTTACGGTCTTCTTAGGGCGGTCTCAGACGTGTCTTAGACGCCGTTGCTGGCATGGACGGCGCACACCTCCCGAAAGGAATCGCGTCATGAGATCCCGCACCACCCGCATCGCCACCGTCACCGCAGCGCTCGTTGCCGCCGCAGCCGTCGGCGCGGGCAGTGGGGTGACCGCCTTCGCGGCGCTCGGCTCCGACGGGGGCTCGACCACCGTCCGCCAGGTGACCGTGGAGAGCTCGCAGCCGGCGGCGTCGACCAGCGAGTCGCTCTCCGTCAGCGAGATCTACGAGGAGACCTACCAGAGCGTCGTCGAGATCACGTCCCTGTCCAGCCAGTCGTCGCCGCTCGGGGGCGAGCAGCAGGCGCAGGGCCAGGGCTCCGGCTTCGTCTACGACGCCGAAGGCAACATCGTCACGAATGACCACGTCGTCGAGGGCGCGGAGCAGGTGTCCGTCCGCTTCTGGGACGGCTCGACGTACGACGCGACCGTCGTGGGCACGGATCCGTCGACGGATCTCGCCGTGATCAAGGTGGACGCCCCCGCCTCGGTGCTGAAGCCGCTCGAGCTCGGCGACTCCACCCAGCTCAGCGTCGGCGAGGGCGTCGTCGCGCTCGGCAGCCCGTTCGGGCTCGAAGGGACCGCCACGAGCGGCATCGTCAGCGCCCTGAACAGGGAGATGACCTCGCCGAACGGCTTCACGATCTCGAACTCGATCCAGACCGACGCCGCCATCAACCACGGCAACTCGGGCGGCCCGCTGCTGAACGCGGCCGGCCAGGTCATCGGCGTGAACACGCAGATCAAGAGCGACTCCGGCGGCAACGACGGGATCGGCTTCGCCGTCCCCTCCAGCACCCTCGCCGAGATCGTCCCGCAGATCGTCTCCAGCGGCTCCGTCGAGCACGCCTACCTCGGCGTGGGCGTCGCCTCGCTGCCCCGGTCCGTCGCCGACGAGCTCGGCGTCCCCGCGGGGGTCATGGTCACCGAGGTGCGGCAGGGCACTCCTGCGGCCGAAGCCGGCCTCCGTGCGGCGACCGGCTCGGCGACGGTCGACGGCCAGAGCTACCCGACCGGCGGCGACGTCATCACCGCGGTGGACGGCACCGCGATCACCGACGGCGCGGGCCTTCAGAACGCCATCGACGCCAAGCACCCGGGTGACTCCATCGAGATCACCTTCACGCGCGACGGCAGCAGCACGACCGTTCAGGTGTCCCTCGGGACCCGGCCTTCCTGACGCAGGAGGCCGGAAGCAGGACGAAAGGGGCCGCGCACGAGGCGGCCCCTTTCGGTTCCCGGAGCTTCTTAGGGTTCTCTTAGGGACGTCTCAGCTTGCCCTTAGGTGGAGTCGGTTCCATCGTGAGAAAGAGCGAGCGAAAGGACTCCCCCTATGAGCAAGCTGACTTCCAGGAAGGTCCTGGCCGCAACGGTCGCAGGGCTGGCCGTCGCGGGCGGCGGAGCGGCGATCGCCGCCTCCCAGGGCGATTCCGACGGCTCGTCGTTCTTCGACGCCGTGGCCAGGCACCTCGGGATCTCGACTGAGGAGCTCGAGGACGCCACCAAGGCTGCGGCGATCGACGAGGTGAACCAGGCGCTCGAGGAGGGCAGGCTCACGGAGGAGCAGGCCGACGAGCTCCGGTCACGGATCGAGTCGGGCGAAGGCCCGTGGCTCTTCGGGCCCGGCCTCTCCGGGTTCCGCGGCCACGGCGACTTCGGTCGCGGCCCCGGACCCGGCCACCACTTCTTCCTCTTCCATCCCGACGAGCTCTCGGCGGCGGCCGACTACCTCGGCCTGACCGAGGCGGAGCTGCGCGAGCAGCTCGCCGAGGGGAAGTCCCTCGCGGAGATCGCCGAGGCCGAGGGCAAGGGCGTCGACGGCCTGAAGCAGGCCATCCTCGACGGCGCCAGGTCGGCCCTCGACGAGGCGGTTGCGAACGATCGGCTCACGCAGGAGCAGGCGGACGCGCTCTACGAGCGGCTGCAGGGCTCCATCGACGATCTCGTGAACGGGACCTTCCCCGGCCCCCGCGTTCACGGTTTCGGCCCGCCTTTCGGCGGGCCGCCAGGATTCGCCCCGCGCGACGGCGGCGATGACGACGACTCCGGAGGCGGTGCCTCCGGCGACGTCCTCTACTGGGACACCGCCGCGTAGTGGGCCCAGCGCACAACCCTCCCCTCCAGCGAAGAGGCCCGCGACGCGGGCCTCTTCGACATCTCCACAGCGTGTCCCCGGCAGCCACGCCCCGGTGCCAGGCACCTGGCCGTGGCCGGAGTGGATCGTGCGCCATGGTGCACATGGGTTCAGAAAGCCCGGGCGTGGCCGGAACGGTGTGGGGAAACTGGGGAACGCGAAGGGCCCGGGTCTCCCCGGCCCTTCGCTCGCTCCCGACGCTGCTTCGAGCTACTTGACCTCGACGCTGGCGCCCGCTTCCTCGAGCTGGGCCTTGATCGAGTCGGCCTCCTCCTGGGCCACGCCCTCCTTGACGGGGTTCGGAGCTCCGTCGACGAGGTCCTTGGCCTCCTTCAGGCCGAGGCCCGTGATGGCGCGGACGACCTTGATCACCTGGATCTTCTTGTCGCCGGCGCCGGTGAGGACGACGTCGAACTCGGTCTTCTCCTCGGCGCCCGCGCCGTCGCCGGCGGCGACCGGGGCGGCGCCGGGAGCGGCGACCGCGACCGGAGCGGCGGCCGTGACGCCCCACTCCTCCTCGATCTTCTTCTTGAGCTCGACCAGGTCGAGGACGGTCATCTTCCCGAGCTCGTCGAACACCTTGTCGACTGCGCTTGCAGCCATCGCTATTCCTCCTCTTTGGTCTCTTCGGCTGCTTCGTCAGCCGTTTCCTCGGATGTCTCTGCAGTGGCCTCCTGTGGCGCCTCCGGGGCTGCCTTCTCTCCCTCCTCGGCCTCCTGGCCTGCTTCGGGGCCGCCGAGCTGCTCGACGCGGGCGTCGAGCAGGCCGACGAAGTCCTGCACCGGAGCCGCGAAGAGCCCGACGAGCGACGTCAGCGGGCCGACGATGACGCCGAGCACCTGGCCCCGGAGCACGTCGGCGGGCGGCAGCGAGGCGAGCTCCACGACCTGGGCCGCCTCCATGGGCGCGCCTTCCAGGATTCCACCCTTGATCGAGAGAACCTTCGTGCGCTTGGCGGTATCGTTGAGCGTCTTCGCGACGCCGACCATGTCGCCGTCGCCGACGAACGCGATCGCGGTCGGCCCGTCGAGGAGCGCGGTCAGCGTGTCGAGCCCGGCCTCCTCGGCGGCTCGTTTCGTGAGCGTGTTCTTGACGACGGTGAAGCGCGCGCCGTGCTCGAGGATCTTCGTGCGCACGTCGTCGAGCTCGCTCACCGAGAGGCCGCGGTAGTCGGCCAGGATGAGCGTGCTCGAGCCGCGCAACCGCTCCGCGAGCTCCGCGACGACCTGCTCCTTGTCCCTTCTCAGCATCGAATCACCTCCTCGAACGAGTCGTGCCCGCCTTCCGGGCGGGCACGAGCAGAGGCGAGTCGTCTCGCTCGAGCCGCCTCGGCAGGTCTTATGCCCAGAAGGGCTGCCGGCTGTCTTGGGCGACGGGCGTGTTGACGAAATCTACGCGGGGACCTGCTCCTCCTCGAGCTCGGCCGCGATGTCGCGCGTCTTCGCAGGGTCGACGCGGACACCGGGGCCCATGGAGCTCGTGAGCGTGATCGAGCGGATGTAGCGGCCCTTGGCGGCAGCCGGCTTCGCGCGGACGATCTCCTCGACGACGGTCGCGTAGTTCTCGAGCAGCGTGCGCTCGTCGAAGCTCTTGCGCCCGATGACGAGGTGGACGTTGGCGGCGCGGTCCGTGCGGTACTCCAGCTTGCCCGCCTTGGCCTCGCGCACGGCCTTGCCGACCTCGAAGGTCACCGTGCCCGTCTTCGGGTTCGGCATCTTGCCGCGCGGGCCGAGGATGCGGCCGAGCTTTCCGACCGTGCCCATCATGTCCGGGGTCGCGATCGCGACGTCGAAGTCGTCGAAGCCCTCCTCGATCTTGGCGGCGAGATCGGCAGAGCCGACGACGTCGGCGCCGGCCTCCTCCGCCTCGCGGGCCTTCTCGCCCTCGGCGAAGACGGCGATCCGGACGTCCTTGCCCGTCCCGTGCGGGAGCATCAGCGTCCCGCGCAGCTGCTGGTCGGCGTGACGGACATTGAGGCCTAGGTTGAAGTGGGCCTCCACCGCCTCGTCGAACTTCGCGGCCGGAGCCTCCCTGACGAGCCGGACGGCCTCGAGCGGCGTGTACGCGCGCTCGCGGTCGATGCTCTCGCGCGCCTGCGTGTAGCGCTTCCCGTGCCGGGCCATCAGCGCGCCACCTCCACGCCCATCGAGCGCGCGGTGCCCTCGATGATCTTCATCGCCTGCTCGACGTCGCGCGCGTTCAGGTCGACGAGCTTCGTCTCGGCGATCTGGCGCACCTGGGCGGACGAGATGGTGCCGACCTTGTCACGGTGGGGCTCGGACGAGCCCTTCTCGAGCCGGAGCGCCTCCTTGATGAGGACGGCGGCGGGCGGCGTCTTCGTGATGAACGTGAACGAGCGGTCCTCGAAGACCGTGATCTCCACGGGGATGATCCGCCCGTTCTCCTGCTGGGTCTGCGCGTTGAACGCCTTGCAGAACTCCATGATGTTGACCCCGTGCTGGCCGAGAGCGGGGCCGACCGGGGGTGCCGGGTTGGCCTGGCCGCCGGGGATCTGGAGCTTGATGAGTGTGAGGACTTTCTTGGCCATCCGTTCCTAATCCATCTTCTTGACTTGGTCGAAGCTCACCTCGACCGGGGTCTGGCGCTCGAAGATGTTCACGAGCACCTTGAGCTTCTGCTGGTCGCCGTTGACGTCGATCACCTCGCCGTCGAAGTCGGACAGCGAGCCGGAGGTGATCTTGACGGTCTCGCCGAGGCTGAACTCGACTGCCGTCCGGGGCCGCTCGGCGGCCGCCGTGGCGGTGTGGAGGATGCGGTCGACCTCGGGCTGGGAGAGCGGCACGGGCTTCGTCCCGGATCCGACGAAGCCGGTCACGCCGGGCGTGTTCTTGACGACCGTCCAGGCCTCGTCGTTGAGGTCCATGTTCACGAGCACGTAGCCGGGCAGGACGCGCTTCTCGGTCTGCACCTTCTGGCCGTCCTTCGTCTCGACCACCTGCTCGGTGGGCACGACGACCCGGCGGAACCGCTGCTGCTGCCCCATCGAGTCGATGCGGTGCTCGAGGTTGGCCTTGACCTTGTTCTCGTGGCCCGAGTAGGTGTTGACGACGTACCAGCGGAACATCAGGCGGTCACAGGTTGAGGAGGACGTCGCGGACGAACCGCTGGAGGGCCCAGTCGGCCACGAACAGGTACGCGCCGGTGATCGCCACGGCGATGATGACGACGATCGTTGCAGAGACGAGCTGCTGGCGTCCCGGCCAGTCGACCTTGCGGAGCTCGGCCCAGCACTCCCCGACGAACGCGCGGAAACCGCCGCGGCGCTCGCGCTTCTGGCCCGTCTGGCTCTTGGGCTGGCCGCTGGGCTTGACCTGGCGCTGGCGGGCGCGCGAGCGCTCCGGCTGGGCCGGAGCCTGGAAGTCGCTGCGCTTCCGGCGGGTGCGGGACGGACGAGCCAACCGACGCTCCTACCGCGTCTCCCGGTGCAGGGTGTGGCGACCGCACCAGCGGCAGTACTTCCTCGCCTCGAAGCGGTCGGGCGTGTTTCGCTTCGACTTCTGCGACTGGTAGTTGCGACGCTTGCACTCAGTGCACGCAAGCGTGATCGCGACTCGTACTCCGGTTGCCATCGTCCTTTGCCTTCGTGAGAGGGGTCTCCAGGTAGCGGCGGTAGGACTCGAACCTACGACACACGGATTATGATTCCGCTGCTCTAACCAGCTGAGCTACGCCGCCCTGCGCGGCGGAGTGTAGCAAGAGAGCGGTTTTCCTCAGACGTTCTGGACGAGCTCGATGCCCTCGTCCGCGAGCTCGGCGACTCCGCCGTCGACCACGTGGAGAACGTCGTCGACGCCGGCGCGACGCAGGAGCGAGACGGCGATCGAGCTCCGGTTTCCGATCGAGCAGGCGACGGCGAGCGGCTTGCCGCCGTTTCGCAGGTCCTGGGGCACCGCCTTGCCCAGGTCGTGGTAGGGGAGGTGCCGAGAGCCCTCGACGTGACCCTCCGCCCACTCGTCCCGGTCGCGCACGTCGAGGAGGCGCACCTCACCGCGGCGGAGCCGCGCTGCCAGCTCGGGGACGTCGATGGCGAGGGTGGACTCGACCGGAAGCCCGGCCTCGCGCCAGGCCGTCACTCCCCCGGTGAGGAGCCCCGAGATCCGCCGGAAGCCCACCGCCTCGAGCAGGAGGGCGAGCCGCCGCGCCTCCGCATCCGTCTCGGCCGTGACCACGACCTCGCTCTCGGGATCGACGACCCAGGCGGCGCGCGTCCCCACGGCAGCGCGCGCCATGGTCACGTTGATCGAGCCCGGGACGTGCGCGGCGTCGTACGACCGCGGGTCCCGCGCGTCGACGAGCGTCGCGCCGGCGTCGAGCCGGGCCCGGACGGCCGCGGGCAAGAGCGGGTCGACCGGGGCCGCCTCGGTCACGAGCGGACCCCGGTTGAGCGCGACGATGCGCTGGAAGTTGGGCGGCTGCGGCGCCAGGCTCGCGGTCAGCGCGCGAACGAAGGTCTCCTCGTCCTTGCTCGCCAGGAGGCGGTTGTAGCGCCGCTCGAAGCCGATGGTCGTCCCCGGCTTCTCGCTCATCCCCGCGCCGCCGCAGAGCGAGCCGCCGATGTGCCCGGGCCAGACCTCGGCGAAGTCCCCGAGGGCGAGCAGGCGCTTCAGCGACTCGTAGAGCCCTCGCGCGCCCTGCTCCTTGTCGACGGCCAGGTCGGGACGGGCGACGTCGCCGACGAAGAGGGAGTCGCCCGTGACGACGAGCCAGGGCTCCTCGCCCCGGCTCTCGTCGGCAACGAGGTAGGCGGTGTGCTCGGGCCGGTGACCGGGCGTCGCGAGAGCCGTGATGGAGACGGTGCCCACCGTCACGCGGTCGCCGTCGGCCAGCGGCTCGTGCGGGAACTCCACGCCGGCGTTCGCCGGGACGTGGATGGTCGCGCCGGTCGCCTTCGCCAGCCTGCCCTTGCCGGAGACGTGGTCGGCATGGTTGTGCGTCTCGAGGATGTGAGCGATCGCGAAGCCGTGCTCCTCGGCGAGCCCGAGGTACTCCTCGATCTCCCATTTCGGGTCGACGACGGCCGCCTCGCCACCGTCCGCAACGACGTACGAGGCGCAGCCGAGGTCTTCGTGCAGCACCTGTCGGAAGAACATGCCGGGCCCGATCATAGGTGATACATTGCCTATGCAATGCCTAGGCAAAGCGTGCCCGCCGCGGACGCCGCCCGCCAGCTCGGGATCAGCCTCGACACGCTCCGGCGCTGGGACCGGCAAGGGCGCATCCGGACCCAGCGCGATTCGCGGAACCGGCGGCTGGTGCCCGTGTCCGAGCTCGATCGGCTGCGCGGAGGCCCCGCGCACCACGACCTCTCGGCGCGCAACCGCTTCCGCGGCCACATCCGCGAGGTCAGGATCGAAGGCCTCCTAGCGCAGGTCGAGCTGGACGTGACCGAGCCGAGCCGGGTGGTCGCCGTGATCACGCGCGAGGCAGCGGAGCAGCTCGGGCTCGCGCCGGGTCAGGACGCGACCGCGCTCGTCAAGGCTACGTCCGTCATGGTCGAGCGGTGAGGAGCCGTGCCTGGCTCCTCACCGTCGTGCTCCTCGCCGCTTCGTGCGGAGGGGACGACAGCGGCGGCTCCGCAGAGCTCGACGGCCTCACCGTCTTCGCGGCGGCGTCCCTCACCGAGGTCTTCGAGGAGATCGCTCCGGACGCGACGTTCAACTTCGCCGGCTCGGACGAGCTGGCGACGCAGATCCGCGAGGGCGCCCCGGTCGACGTCTATGCGGCTGCGAGCCCCCGGTATCCGAACGAGCTCGCCGCAGAAGGATTTCTCCGGCAGCCGCAGGTCTTTGCCACGAACCGGCTCGTCGTGGTCGTCCCCCCCGACAACCCGGCAGGCATCCGGACCGTGGACGACCTCAGTCGGGACGGAGTCAGGCTCGTGATCGGCGCCGAAGGCGTTCCGGTCGGCGACTACACGCGCAGCGTCCTCGAGACCATGGGCGCGGAAGACGTTCTCGACAACGTCGTCTCGAACGAGCAGGACGTCAAGGGGGTTCTCGGCAAGGTGGTCTCCGGCGACGCCGACGCCGGTTTCGTCTACGTCACGGACGCGAAGGCCGCCGGAGACGACGTCGAGTCGATCGCGCTCCCAGCGCAGCCGCCCGTGGAGTACCCGATCGGGATCGTCGCGGAGACCGAGAACCTGGAAGCGGCCGAGGCCTTCATCGAGCTCGTCCTGAGCGAGGACGGGCGACAGGCACTCGAGGGTGCCGGCTTCGGCGTCCCATGAGACGTGCCTTCGAGCTCGGGCTGGCAGTCGCGACAGGGCTTGCCCTCGCCTTCCTCCTCCTGCCCATGGTCGCGCTCTTCCTCCGCATCTCACCGGCCGAGCTGGCCGACGCGCTCACGAGCGAGGTGGCCCTGGACGCGCTCTGGGTCAGCCTGAAAACGGGCCTCATCGCCCACTTCTTCGTCCTCCTCGTCGGGACGCCGGCCGCCTACTTTCTCGCCACCAAGCGCTTCCGCGGACGTGGCACCCTTGTCACACTCGTCGAGCTTCCGCTCGTCTTGCCCCCCGCGGTCGCGGGCATCGCCCTGTTTGCGCTCTTCGGCCGGCTCGGGCTCCTGGGGCGGACGCTCGACACCTTCGGGATCCAGATCCCGCTCACCCAGACCGCCGTCGTTCTCGCCGTGATCTTCGTCGCGGCTCCCTTCTACATCCGCCAGGGAATCGCCTCGTTCGAGGCCGTGGACCCGCTCCTCACGGACGCCTCGCGGACGCTGGGAGCAAGCCCGGCCCGCACCTTCCGGAGGATCGCGCTGCCGCTCGCGTCGTCGGGACTCGGCGCCGGCTCGGCCCTCGCCTGGGCGCGGGGGACCGGCGAGTTCGGGGCGACGATCATGTTCGCCGGCAGCCTGCAGGGGGTCACCCAGACGATGCCACTCGCGATCTACGCCCAGCTCGACCTGAACCGGGATATCGCGGTCGCGATCGGCGCCCTCCTCGTCCTCGTCAGCCTCACCGTCCTGCTCTCGGTGAAGCTCCTGCCCTCGTGGACCCGCTTCACGTCACCCTCGTTCATCCGCTCCGCTCCTTCCGGCTAGAGCTCGAGCTGGAGGTCGACCGCGAGACGGTCGCGCTCGTCGGGCCGTCGGGGGCCGGGAAGACGAGCGTCCTGCGGGCCATAGCGGGGCTGCTGCGGCCCGAGCAGGGCCGCGTCGCGCTCGGGGACGACGTGTGGCTCGACACCGGCGCGGGAATCTCCCTGCGGCCCGAGCGGCGTTCTGTCGGCCTCGTGTTCCAGGAGTACGCGCTCTTCCCGCACATGACGGTGGCGGAGAACGTCGCCTACGCCGGACCCCGGCGGGCCGGCGAGCTCATGGAGCAACTCGGCATCGCCGGGCTCGGGAACGCGCGTCCGGGCGAGCTCTCCGGAGGCGAGCGCCAACGTGTCGCGCTCGCGCGCGCGCTCGCGCGCGACCCGGCGGTGCTCCTCCTCGACGAGCCGCTCGCAGCCCTGGACGCTCATACGCGCGTGCGCGTGCGCGCGGAGATCGAGGACCTACTCGCGCGGCTCCGGCTGCCGACGCTCCTCGTCACGCACGACTTCCAGGACGCGGCGGCGCTCGCGGACCGCGTCGGGGTCGTCGTCGACGGCCGGATCGTGCAAGTCGGCTCGCCCGCGGAGCTGATCGCCGGCCCCGCGAGCCCGTTCGTCGCGGACTTCACCGGGGGGAACCTCCTGCGCGGGACGGCCAGGCCGGCGCCCTCCGGGCTGACCGAGGTAACCCTGGCGGACGGCTCCCGCATCTTCTCCACCGACCGGCTCGAGGGCCACGTCGGCGCCGTCGTCTACCCCTGGGAGGTGGCCGTCGCCCGGGAGGCGCCCGCCGATTCCGCACAGAACCATGTCGTCGGCCCCATCGCAGGCATGGTGCCGGTGGCGAATCGCGTCCGCGTCCGCATCGGGCCGCTCACGGCGGAGATCACAGCGGCCTCCGTGGAGCGCCTCGGCCTGCGCCCCGGCGAGCCCGTCGTCGCCAGCTTCAAGGCGACGGGAACGCGCCTGGTTCCGCTCGCCTAAGAGGCTCCGGCGAAGCGTCGCTCGGAACAGGCTGCGTTTCGCCGGATCCTCTTAATCCCGGTTGCCCAGGAACACGAGGACGAAGTAGAGGAGCTGCGTCAACGCCGCGAGGGCGCCCGCCACATACGTGAGCGCGGCGGCCGTCAGCACCTTCTTCACCCCGTCCGTCTCCTGGGTCGTGGTCAGCCCCAGGCCCGCGAGCTGCACCGCCGCGCGCCGCGACGCGTCGAACTCGACCGGCAGCGTCACGACCTGGAACAACACCGCGACCGCATACAGCACGATCGCGACCAGCACGAGGCCGGCGGCGTTCAGGAGGAACCCGATCACGAGCAGCCATATCCAGACGCTCGAAGAGAAGGCGACGGCGGGGAAGAGCGCCGACCGGAAACGGAAGAACGAGTACGCCTCCTTGTGCTGGATCGCGTGGCCGACCTCGTGGGCGGCGACGGCCGTGGCGCTGATCGAGACCTCCTCGAAGACGGGGTGCGAGAGGTGCACGGAGCGCTTTCGCGGGTCGTAGTGATCCGAGAGCGGCCCGCCCGGTGAGACGTGCACGGGAACCTCGTGCAGACCGTTGGCGTCGAGGACCGTCCTGGCGACCTGGGCGCCGTTCATGCCGTGCGAGACGGCGACGCGCGCCTGCTCGGCGAACGTCTTCTTCAGCCACCACTGGACTCCGAGCCCAAGCAGGAGAGGCGGGATGAGGAACGCGAAGTAGAGTCCCCAGTCGCTCACGTTTGCGGATCGTAGCGTCAGGAGCCGACACCGCGAAGCGGCGCATGACTACGGTTTGGGCGTGATAGCCGGTTCCGTCCTCTCGGTGAACGTCGCCACGGCACGCGAGATCGAGTGGCTCGGCCGCAGCGCGACGACCTCGATCTGGAAAGACCCCGTGGCCGGGCGGGTCCGCGTCGGGCACCTCAATCTCGCGGGCGACGACCAGGCCGACCGCCGCTTCCACGGCGGCGCCGACAAGGCCGTCTACGCCTACGCCCGCGAGGACTACGACTGGTGGGCGGAGGAGCTCGAGGAACCTCTCGACCACGGGACCTTCGGCGAGAACCTGACGCTCACCGGCGTCGACGTCACGGGGGCGCTCGTCGGCGACCGCTGGCAGATCGGCTCGGCGCTGCTCGAGGTGACGGGCCCGCGGACGCCTTGCTGGAAGCTCGGGGCCCGCATGGGGAACGCCGAGTTCCCCGTCTACTTCGCCGTCGCGGGCCGGCCGGGCGCGTACCTGCGCGTCCTTGCAGAGGGTGAGCTCGAGGCGGGGGACCAGGTCGACATCGTCCAGCGGCCGAGGCACGGGCTCACAGTGGGCGAGGTCGCCGGCGTCTACCACGGCGACCGCAGCAAGTGCGCCGAGCTCCTGCGGGCGCCGGAGCTGGGGGCGGAATGGCGCGCGTGGGCGCAGGACCGCCTCGCCGGCGCGCGCACGGTGCTCCCGGGCTAGCGGCCGCGAACGCGCCGGTAGGCGAAGAGCGTCCCGATCACTGTCAGGACGAGGAGCAGCGCCTTCTTCCCGACGAGCTTGGACTCGCCGCTCGCGCGCTCGCGCATGTTCACCGGGACCTCCTCGACGACCAGCCCCGCGTCGCGGAGGCGGAGAAGTCCCTCGACCTCGGGCGCGCCCGTCGCGTACGGCTCCGCGAGTATCGGAGTCGCCTTTGCGTTCACGGCGTACATCCCGCTCGTCGCGTCCGCGAAGGGTCGGCCGAGGACATGGCGCATTCCCTGGCGCAGAAGCGACGTGCCGACGACCCGAGCCGGGCTCGGCTTGTAGCGATCCGGGTCGTAGCCGTCCCCGGAGACGAAGCGCGAGCCCACCGCGACGTCGCAGTCGCCCGCGCGAACGCGCTCGAGCAACCGGACGAGCTCGACCACCGGATGCTGTCCGTCGGCGTCGACTCGCCCGCAGAACGCGTAGCCGTGCTCGGCGGCGAACTCGTACCCGGCCGCGACGCCGTAGGGAAGGCCCCGGTTCTCCTCGAAGCTGACGACCCGAGCGCCGTGCTCGCGCGCCACCCGCGCGGTCCCGTCCGTCGAGCCGTCGTCGACGACCAGCAGGTCGACGACCGGCAGCTCCCGGGCCAGCTCTTCCAACACGACCGGGAGGTTCTTCTCCTCGTTCCAGGCGGGGATGAAGACGAGCGTGTCCGACTGTGCAGGCACCGTCGGAGCCTAGCCGGACGTCCGTAGCCGTTGCCAGAATCCGGGCGACCAGCAGGCAATGAAAGGAGTGACGCGTGACCGATCCGCGAACACAGGCAACGCAAACACGAGTCGAGACGAAAGCAGTCAGCGGCGCCGGAGGCAGCGGCTGGGCGTACTTCGTCGGGATCCTCCTCTTCATCATCGGGATCTTCAACATCATCTGGGGCCTGACGGCGATCCTGGACGACCAGGCTCTCACGGTCGGCGCGGCGGGCGTGATCGTCTGGGACTTCACGGCCTGGGGCTGGATCCACCTGATTCTGGGCATCGTGCTGGTCTGCACGGCCCTCGCCCTCTTCGCCGGCCGAGGTTGGGCGCGCTGGACAGCGATCTTCTTCGTGATGCTGAACGCCTTCGCTCAGATCGCGTGGATGCCCGTCCACCCCTGGTGGTCGGTGCTGATCATCACGCTCGACATCATCATCATCTACCAGCTGACGGCACGCTGGGAGGTCGAAGACCGCTACTAGGAAGTTCGACTAGCCGAGCTCGAGCGTCTCCCCGTCCTCGGGCACGAGCGCGTCCGGGACGACGGCGCGCAGCTCGGCGCGCGTCTCGAGGCAGTGGTTGATCGCCTCGAGGTGGACGACCACGACCGTGGGCACGCGCTCGACCACCTCGCCCACCTGCTCCGCGGTCATGACGAGCGGCCCGCCCGTGAGAAAGCGGGCGCCGCTGCCGTTGACGACGGCCACGCGCGGCCGGTGGCGCTCGATCGCCTCCTCCACGGCCGAACACCAGACCGTGTCGCCGGCGATGTAGAGCCCGTCGAGGACGAAGCCGCTGACCGGAGCCAGCTCGGAAACGGTGGCGTCGTCCGACCCGTGGCGACCGCCGGTGCGAGCAATCCTCAGACCGTCCCAGACGAGCTCGTCGGCCACCGGACGGGCGTCCAGGCCGAGCCCACGCAGGTGCTCCGCGTCCTCGGGCTGGCAGAAGACGGGAATGTCCCGCGGCAGGAGCCGGGCGCCCGTCTCGTCGAAGTGGTCGCGGTGGAGATGCGTGACGATCGCGGCGTCAAGGCCGGCAACGATCTCCTCGGCGGGCATCGGCAGGGGAACGAGCGGATTCGGGCGGGCGTTCGGGGAGTCCTCCACCGGCGGCCTCGCCCCCGGCGGGTCGAGCATCGGCTCGACGAGGAGGCGGAGCCCGCCGAGCTCGACGACGATCGTCGCGTGGCGGATCAGAGTTAGCCGCACGCGCGCACGCTAGACGACCTCGCTCCGCGTTGCGGGCCGGATCGGATGGCTGGCCCGGAAGAGCTCACCCGGGTCGTACGCCGCCTTCACCCACTGCAGGCCGCGGTAGGTGTCGGGCAGGTAGAAGCCCTCGCCCTTCCCCGGGCTGTCGGCGAAGTTGAAGAAGCCTCGGGCGGCCGTCCAGGGCCCGAGGATCGCCTTCAGGGCGTCGACTCGGGCCTCGACGAGCTCGGCTATCTCGGCGTCGCCTGCCATGCCGACCGCGAACAGGGCGAACCCGGCGTCGATCGCGCCGACCGCGCCGTGCACCGGGGCCCCCTGCGCCACTGCCCCACCGAGCTGGCGCAGCTCGACGGAGACGAGCGGCGAGCCCGACCCGGGCCCGGCGAGCCGCGACGAGCGCGTTGATCGCCTCGGGCGTGAGGTCGACGAGACCGATGCCGTCGCCGACGCCGGGAACCGGCTCGGGCGGGTCCATGTGCAGGTGCCGAAGGTCCTCGACAGGGATCATGGCGAACGTGTCCATCACCGGACCGAGCTCGCGGAGTGGCTGCAGCAGGGCGGCGCCGTCTTCCTCCTCGCCGATGAAGGCCGCTTCGACGATGACGAACGATTGCCCGCGCAGCTGCTCCGGAACCTCGGGAAACGGCGGGAACTGGATCAGGCGCCCCGCGGAGGTCACCTCGTCAGGCGTGCTCTCGACCCACTCCCGCCAGATGCTCAGGACCTCCGTCGCCCGGTCGAACGGGAAGAAGAGGATGCCCGCGTACACCTCGGGGACCGGGTCGAGCGCGAACTCGATCGCGATGACGACGCCGAAGCTGCCACCGCCTCCGCGGACGGCCCAGAAAAGCTCGGGCTCGTCGTCGCGGTCGGCGCGCACCAAGCGGCCGTCGGCGGTCACGAGCTCGACGGCGACGACGCTGTTGGCGGCGAGTCCGTAGCGGCGGGCGAGCCAGCCGAGGCCGCCGCCGAGCGTGTATCCGACGACGCCGATGTCGGGGGAGGAGCCGGCGAGCGCGGCGAGCCCATGCTCGGCCGCCGCCAGCGCGACCTCTTCCCAGAGGACGCCGGCCTCGACGCGCGCGGTGCGCGCCTCGGGATCGATCTCGACGCCGCGCATCCGCACCGTCTTCACGAGGATGGTGTCGGCGAGCGAGTCGAGCGAGTTCGCGAAGTGGCCGGTGCCTTGAGCGGCCACGCGAAGGCCGTTGGCACGGGCGTAGTCGACGACCGCGACGACGTCGTCCACCGACTCGACGAAGACGACGGCCGCGGGCCGCTGGTCGGCGGCGAGGTTCCAGGCGAGGCGAGCCTTGTCCCAGGCGGGGTCGCCGGGCATCACGATCTCCCCGTCGAGGAGGTCGCGAAGGGAGGTGGATTCGTCTCTGGTGACCGCGAGCGTGGGTGTCATCTCGAATGTCCTCCGTCGTCAGAAAGTGCGGGCCCGTGCGTGCGCCCCACTCTCCCAGCGCGCGCCCGAGCTCGAGATGCCGCCAACCTGCGTCTCGCCGTGGGTTAACCCGAACGGCGATTGGCGCCGCATCCGGCCGCGGGGATATCGTCCGGCCGTGGCCGTCGCATCCGAGGAAGAGCGCGAGATCTGGTCCGGCCGCCCGTCGTGGCGCGGGCGGATGGCGATCCTCGTGCCCGGCGTCCTGTTGACGATTCTCGCGCTCGTGATCTGCCTGTGGGCGGACCTGTCGGCCACGGTGACGGTCATCGCGGTCGGCATCGTCGCCCTCGTCACGATCGTCTGGGCCTTCCTCGAGACGATCCGCTGGAAGTACACGATCACGAACCGGCGCGTCTTCGTCCGCCATGGCCTCGTCTCGATCCACGAGCAGACGGCGCGCCTCGAGCGCGTGCAGGACATCACGTTGCACCAGACGCTCTTCGACCGCATGTTCGGCGTCGGGCGGCTGCAGATCGATACGGCCGGTTCCTCCGGCGGCCCTCTCGAGTTCAAGGCGCTGCTCGAGCCCACGCAGGTGCGCGAGGTGCTCGAGAACGCGGTCCGCGCCGAGCAGCACGTCAGCGACGTCTGATCACGGTCGAGCGGCGTCGCTGAAGGCCGGGGCCCAGTCGTCCTTGGCGCTCGCCTCGAGTGCTAGTAGCCGCGCGAGGACTCGTAGCGGCCGCGTGCGGCTCGACCCGAGTACGTCAGCACGTCGAGCAGGAACCCGAGGGCGACGACGATCCACTCAGCTCCGTCGACCCCGAGGACCGGCGACCAGACGAGCAGGTACGCAAGGGTCGTCCAGGGGAGAAGGAGAAGACCGAGCAGCGGCCAGATCCACGAGTCGAACGCGAGCTCGACGCGGTCGCCGAATATCCACCAGAGGAGGAGCGCGATACGCGGACCGATGAGACCCGCCGTGAGCGCGAGGCAGCACATCCGCGGCAGGATATGCCAGAAGAGGGCTAGCTGGGCGCCCGAGTGACACAGCGTCGCCCGCTACCGGCTATCCGAGATGCCGGCTTCGCCGGTGAAGTGGCGCAGAGCAGTCCGGGTCTTCGTCTGCTGGTCTCCCTCCGGGTCGAGCTGTTTCCCCGTGAGGAGCTCGGTGAGGGCCGCCCTCGCCTCGGCTGCGTCGGCGGGCTCGACCTTCACCGACAGCTCGACCAGGTCAGAACGGTCGGGGAGCACCCACTCCTCGATCGTCACCTCGTACGCGAAGCCCTCCGGCTCGACCTTCCACTTCCGCACGTCCACCGGCCCGAGCACGGCGAGCTCGTCCCAGCCGAAGTCCGCCGGGCCGAACTCTCCGAGCAGGCGCTCCTGCTCCTCCGAGAAGAGTTTCCGGATCGCCCGCTCCCCGTCCGCGACCTCCCGGATCTCGCCGCGGTCCTGGTCAACCGTCAGCTTGGCGGAGCAGATCGCCTCGTCGCCAACGGCGTCCAGCTCGACCTCGAACCCCTCCGTCTGCCTCCAGTCGTCGGAAAGCCGCTCGGGGACGACCGGCCGGAGCTTCACGGTCGAGTCGTCCGCCCCGTCCCGGACGAGGCGTGCGCGGAGCACGACTCCCGCCTCGAACAGCTCGAGCGCGAGCGTGTCGTAGAAGTAGATCTCGCGCCGCTCGGCCTCGACGTCCACCGCGTCGAACGCCTCCCGGACGGCGTCCTCGTCCCGGGCGTTTGCCGTGAGCTTGATCTCGATCGCGCCGATGGACGGGTCGAGCGCCACGGGATTCGTCACATCGGGATCCGCCATGGACTTTCGCCGCGATCATACGGCGAGGCGATCTCGGGGCGACCAGCGCGGCGCGGCGACACGGAGCGTCAACCGGCGAGGGCTGTACGGTCCCGCGCGTGACCGAGGCAGCCCAGCAGCAGCCGTCCATCAGCGGGCCGCAATACCTCCGCCTGATCGGGCTCGGTGCGCTCATCGGCATACCGGCCGCGCTGCTTGCCGCCGTCTTCCTGGCGGTGATCCACGAGCTCGAGGACTGGCTCTGGCACGATCTGCCGGACGCGCTCGGCTACGACGCACCGCCGTGGTTCCTCGTGGTCGCCCTGCCCGTGGCGGGCGCCGCCCTCGTCTTCGCGGCCCGGCGGCTCCTGCCCGGCGACGGGGGCCACCGCCCCCTAGACGGCTTCGGCGCCTCGTCGCCGACGCCCGTCAGCTACGCGCCGGGCGTGGCCCTGGCGGCCATCGGAACGCTCGCCTTCGGCGCGGTACTGGGCCCGGAGGCGCCCCTGATCGCACTCGGATCGGCAGTCGGCCTGGCGGTCACCCACTTCGTGGACGTCGATCCTGCCCACCACCAGGTCCTGGCGATGGCCGGCGCATTCTCCGCGATCTCGGCGCTCTTCGGCGGCCCCATCGCCGCCGGGATCCTGTTGATCGAGGCCGGGATCGGGCTCGGGAAGCTCCTGATCCCGCTGATGATCCCGGGCCTCGTCGCGGCGGCGGTCGGCTACCTGCTCTTCACGGGCTTCGGCAACTGGGGAGGCCTCGAGGAGACGACGCTCTCCGTACCCGGGCTTCCGCCTTACGAGGGGGTCGAGGTCGGCGACCTGGCAGTGGCCGTCGTCGCGGGCATCCTCATCGCGCTCGTCGCCCAGGTGTGCTTCGCGCTCGCCCGCCGCGTGGCCGCCGGCGAGGAACGCCTGGGCATGGGAAGACTGCTCCTCGCAGGCGGCTTGGCGGTCGGCCTCATCGCGCTCCTCGCCGACGCCCTCGGCGAGGACTCCCAGGACGTCCTCTTCTCCGGCCAGACGGCGATCCCGGCCCTCGTCGCCGAGACCTCGGCCGGCGCGGTCGCCGTGCTCCTCGCCGCGAAGGGCCTTGCCTACGCGATCTGCCTCGGCTGCGGGTTCAGAGGGGGCCAGGTCTTCCCGGCGATCTTTCTCGGCATCGGCGTCGTCATGTTCGCCGTCATCGCCTTCGACGTCTCGCCCACCCTCGCCGTCGCCGCCGGGACGGCGGCGGGCAGCGCAGCCGTCACCAGGCTCCTCTTCGCGTCCATAGTCATCGGCTCGCTCCTGGTTGGCTCGGCAGGGGCGGACGCCGTCCCGGCCGCAATCCTCGCCGGGGTCGCCGCCTGGGTCACGGTCATGGCGCTCGAGCGTGCGCCGCGGCGTCGCGCGGCAACCGCCGAGTAGAGTCGGCGCCCGGTGGGCGAGGCGATCGGTCAGATGCTCCCGGCGGCGGTCGGGGTCGCGATCAGCCCGCTGCCGATCATCGCCTCCGTGCTCTTCGTCGGCACACCCCGCGGCCGCGTGAACGGGCCTGCGTTCGTCCTCGGCTGCGCGCTCGGCATCGGCGCAATCGGAGCCGGCGTCCTGCTGGCGGCCGGCGGGCTCTCCGCGAGCGACGAGGGGGCGCCTGCCACGTGGGTCTCCGTTCTCCAGCTCGCGCTCGGGATCCTGCTGCTCGCCGCCGCGCTCAGGCAGTGGCGCGGACGGCCCCGGACGGGCAAGGAGGTTTCGACGCCGAGGTGGATGAGCGCCCTCAACGCGTTCGGCCCGCCGAAGGCGTTCGGCGCCGGCGTCGTCCTCGGGGGCATCAATCCCAAGAACCTGCTGCTGACCGTCGCCGGTGCGGCCGCGATCGCCCAGACGGGCATCTCCGCCGACGAACAGGCGGTGGCGCTCCTCGTCTTCGTCCTGATCGGCTGCCTCGGCGTCGCCACTCCCGTGGCGATCACGCAGGTGCTCGGTGAGCGCTCGCGTGCGCTACTCGCCGAGCTCAAGGACTGGATGGCCCGGAACAACGCCGTGATCATGGTCGTGATCCTCACGCTCCTCGGCGTGAAGCTGATCGGCGACGCGATCACCGGCTTCTCGAGCTGATGCGCTAGGCGCGTTCGACGATCAGGGTCAGCTGGTCGAGCCCGACGACCCGCACCGTCTCGCCCTGCTCGGCGCCCTCCGCGCAGCGCGCCCGCCAGATCTCGGACTCGCCGGACAGGCGCACCTGGCCGAGCGGGTGGCAGGCCACGATCACCGTCGCCGTGCGCCCGGCGAGGGTCTCGGCGCCGGCCTGCACCTGCTTCCGGCGCACAAGGCGCCAGATCCCGTACACCTCGCCGAGCCAGAGCACGAGCCCGACGAGCAAGGCGACCAGGTTCCACGGCGCCGGCAGCACGAAGAGGAGCACGAGGCCGGTGATCAGCAGCATGGGCGGAAGCCTACGGCGTAGGCATGGTGCCCCGCAGCGACGCCCCATCGACCCCGCTCGAGCGTCGCCGTTGCGGGTGGAGGCTTAGCCAGGCGAGCCTGAGCGTGCCAGGTTCACCTTCTCGGGCTCCCCAGACACACGCCTGGCATCGGGGTTCTTGTCACCCTTGCCGGCGACCTTCTCGATCTTATCGCCCTGGGTGACCGCGGTGAGCGCGAAGGCGAGCGGGTCGCCGTCGGCGACGGTCGCGCCCGAGAGCTTGATCACGACGAGCTGAACCTCCGATGCCACCTTCGGCTCGGTGGTGTGTGGGACGACCGTGACCCTGAATCGTTGTTTCGGAAGGCGCGACGGACCCATGAGCGCCGATCGGGGGGATCTCGTGGCGGGTCTTGACAAGCATCGATAGATGTCGATATATTGACACATGTCGATGCGTACCGAGCTCCCCGTTCTCGAGCCTTCCGTGCCGATCGCATGTTGCGCGCCCCTAGCGGCGCCGATCCTGTCCGACGCAGAGGCGGAGGCCACGGCGGCGATCTTCCGCGCGCTGGGCGACCCGGCGCGTGTGCGAATCCTCAACGCGCTGGCGACCACCGACGGGCCCGTCTGCGGGTGTGAGCTCGTCGAGCCGCTCGGGCTCTCGCAGCCGACCGTCAGCCACCACCTGAAGAAGCTCACCGATGCGGGACTGCTCGAGCGCGAGCAGCACGGGAGGTGGGCGTACTACTCGCTGAATCCGGAGGCGGCCTCGACGCTGGCCGCGCTCCTCGACCTGAAGGGAGCGTAGACGGCAATGTCGGTAGACACGGTTCGCGACGAGGTGCGCGAAAAGTATGCGGAGGCCGCCCTGGCCGTGAGTGAAGGCACGCAGGGAAGCTGCGGGAGCGGAAGCTGCTGCGGCGGCGAGGCGCCCAGCGCCGACTTCGGCTCGGCGCTCTATGACGCCGGGCAGCGGGGCGAGCTTCCCGGGACGGCCACCCTGGCCAGCCTGGGCTGCGGGAACCCGACGGCGGTCGCCGACCTCCGCGAGGGCGAAGTCGTGCTCGACCTCGGCTCGGGCGGCGGGATCGACGTGATCCTCTCCGCGAAGCGCGTCGGGCCGACGGGCCTCGCCTACGGGCTCGACATGACCGAGGAGATGCTCAGCCTGGCCCAGCGGAACGCCCAGGAGGCCGGCGTCCGCAACGCAGTGTTCCTGCGCGGCGTGATCGAGGACGTCCCCCTGCCCGCCAACTCGGTCGACGTCGTCATCTCGAACTGCGTCATCAACCTCTCCCCGGACAAGCCTGCAGTCTTCGCCGAGCTTGCGCGCGTGCTCAAGCCCGGCGGGCGAATCGGGATCTCCGACGTCGTCGCCGAGGACCGGCTCACGCCCGGGGAGCGGGCCGAGCGCGGCTCATACGTCGGCTGCATCGCCGGAGCCCTGTCGAAGGGAGAGTACGAAGCGGCGCTCGGGGAGGCCGGGTTCGAGGACGTCTCCGTCGAGTTCACGCACGAGGTCGCGGACGGAATCCACGGCGCCATCGTCAAGGCGGGGCGCCCGGCGGGCGAGAGCGCCGAGATCCCCGTCACCGCGGTGGCGACGGGCTGCTGCTAACCGCCTGCTCGCCGCGCAGGAGCTGGTACGCGAGCGCTCCGAGCGAGGCGCCGACGAGCGGGGCGAGGAGGTAGATCCAGAGCGCCTCGAACTCCCCGGAGGCGAGGGCGGGCCCGAGCGAGCGGGCCGGGTTCATCGACGCCCCGCTCACCGGCCCGCCAACGAGCGCACAGAGCCCCACCGTCCCCCCGACGGCGAGCGCCGCGGCCTCGCCGACCGCCCGCGTGTCGGTCGCCACGGCCATGATCACGAGCATGAGGAAGAAGGTCAGCACGACCTCCCAGAGGAACGACTGGCGATCCGAGCCCGAGGGAAGCGTCGCGCCGACGTTCGCCACGTCGCCGAGCGAGGCGCGCAGGAGGAAGGCCGCAGCGACGGCGCCGGCGGCCTGGGCGGCCCAGTAACCGGCGACCCGGCTCCAGGGGAAGTGGCGCGTGAGCGCGAAGCCGAGGGAGACCGCCGGGTTGAAGTGGGCGCCGGACACGTGGCCGAGCGCGTAGATCATCGTCGCTATCGCGAGGCCGAAGGCGAGCGCCACTCCGAGCTGGCCGAGACCGCCGCCGTCGGCATCGACCATGATGGCGCCCGCGCCGAAGAAGACGAGCGCGAACGCGCCGAGCGCTTCGGCGGCGAGGCGACGGCCGAGCCTCACCCGCGGGGGTCGGGCGCGAGCTCGGCGATCAATGCCTGGACGCGCGCGTCGATCTCGTCCCGGATAGCCCGCACGGCTTCGAGGTCCTTTCCGGCCGGGTCGTCGAGCTCCCAGTCGAGGTAGCGCTTGCCCGGGTAGATGGGGCAGGCGTCGCCGCAGCCCATCGTGATCACGGCGTCCGCCGCGCGGACGACCTCGTCCGTGAGCGGCTTGGGGAACTCCTCGCCGAGGTCGATTCCCAGCTCGGCCATCGCCTCGACGACCGCCGGGTTGATCTTCTCGGCCGGATCCGACCCCGCGGAGCGGACGTGCACCTTGCCCGCGGCCCTGTAGCTCATGAGGCCTGCCGCCATCTGCGAGCGCCCCGCGTTCTGGACGCAGACGAAGAGCACCTCCGGGACGTCCTTCCCGATCGTCCCCTCGGACTGGCCCAGGGCCTTCAGGCGCTCGCGGGCGAAGCGGTGCGCGAGCACCGGCACGAAGACGTTGATCCTCGCGTCGCCGAGCAGGTCCAGCGACTCGGAGATGTAGCGCTCGATCGTCTCCCGCGAGAAGACGCCCGCGAACTCGGCGGCGAGCGCGTCTGCTGCCTGCCTGATGTGGTTCTGGGTGACCGGGTCGAGCACCTTCATCTGACGCCTTCTGGGGATCGATCGTCGTCGATGCCGATCTTTGCCCATGTGATCGACGATCGTCAATATCCTTTCACCAGATGAGATCCATTGCCACGCTCACCGTGAGCTGCCCACCCCTGCTCCAGCAGGCTCTCGAACCGGCCGAGGCCGACGAGCTGGCCGGGGTGCTCAAGGTCCTCGCCGACCCGGCGCGCCTCCGGCTCCTCAGCCTCATCCAGGCCCAGCCCGACGGAGAGGCCTGCGTCTGCCATCTCGTCGAGCCGCTCGGGCTCGCCCAGGGGACGGTCAGCCACCACCTCAAGGCGCTTCGGAACGCGGGCCTGGTCACGCGGGAGCAGCGCGGAAGCTGGGCGTACTACCGCGTCGCGCCGGACGCCCTCGGGTCGATCAGGGCGCTGCTCGCGTAGGCGGCGACCCCTTCGGCGCAGGCTTCGTCCGCCGGACGGCGAGGCTGATCCCCCACACGACCAGCGCCGCGATCCCGACGCCGAGCGAGACGATGACCAGCTGATTCGCGTACGGCACGTCGAGGAGCTTGAGGCCGCTCAGCGCGAGGACCGCTGCGAGGGAGAAGCGGAGAACCGTCTCCGGCAGACCGACGCTGATCTGGCTGCCGATGAGCACGCCCGGAATCGAGCCGACGAGCAGCCAGGCGATCGCGGGGACGTCGACGTTGCCGGCGACGAGGTGCCCGATGCCCGCGACCCAGAGAAGCGCCGCGGCGTGGGCGATGTCCGTCCCGACGACGAACTTCGCGGCGAGCGGGAACGCGAGGAGCATCGCGAGCGCGAAGAGCGTTCCGCTCCCCACCGAGGTCAGGCCGACGATGAAGCCCCCGGCGAGGCCGATGGAGACGGCGACGAGTCGATCTCGCGTCGTCAGACGACCGAGGCTCGCCGCGGGGCCGCTGGGATGCAGGAGCGCCTTGGCGACGAAGGCGAGCGCCCCGAACAGGAGCGTGTAGCCGAGGACCCGACCCTGCACGGAATCGACGCTGTCGCCGTAGCGGTCGGTCAGATAGGTCGCCGTCCACACCCCGACGAGGGACGAGGGAGCGCTCCCGAGCAGCATCCAGCCCGCAAGCCGGGCCCTGACGGTGCCGAGACGCCGGTGCCGGACGGCGCCGAAGGACTTGAAGATAGCGCCGTGGAGGATGTCCGTCCCGATCGCGGTCGCCGGATTGAAGTTGAACAGGAAGATGAGAAGCGGCGTCATCAGGGCGCCGCCGCCCATGCCGGTCATCCCGACGAGGAGCCCGGTGATGAGACCGGCGATGATGAGCCGCGGATCGTTCACGACGTCAGTGCACCGCGAGGACGTCGCACGTCGCCCGCCGCATGACGTTCTGCGCCACGCTGCCCTCGACGAGCCGCTCGAAGAAGCCCTTCTTGCGCATGCCGACGACGATCAGGTCGGCGTTGCGCTCCTCTGCGAGCGCGACGATCGCGTCCGCCGGCTGCCCGACCGACTGCACGACCTCGGCCTCGAGACCGCGTTCCGCCAGGTACGCGCGAGCCTGCTCGAGCCGGTCGCCGCCGTAGTGGGTCACGTCCTCTGCGGAGTCGTGGTCCGGTGGCGCGACGTTCGTGACGACAAGGGTCGCGTTCAGCCCCTCGGCGAGGTCGGCGGCCCGCGCGAGCGTGCGGCTCTCGGGGTCGTCGTAGGCGACGACAATGGTCCGGACGGCGGACATGCTCGTCACAGGGTAGGCGTTCCGGCCGACGAGCGGTCATCCTGACTCGATGGAGACGATGGTGCTCGTCGATGCGCGCAACGTCCTCCGGTCGCGCTGGACGAACCTCGACCCCGACTGGTTCCTCGAGCGGACGCGCGCCTGGGCCGAGCGGGAGGGCGTCAGGGCGCTGCTCGTCTTCGACGGCCGGGCGCCGGCCTGGGAGGACGACGAGCGCCTGACCGCGGCCGGGACGGGCGCGGGCTCTGCCGACGACCTGATCGCAGACGAAGCGGCGCGCCTGGCCGGCGAGGGACGGCCGGTATGGCTCGTCTCGTCGGACCGGGGCCTCCGCGCCCGCCTACCGCCCGACGTCGAGCGCACGATCGGCGGCGGCACGTTCGCAGGAATGCTGGAGAGGCTGGACTGAGGGCCACGGAGCCGGGGGGAGAACCTTTTTCCCTCCCCGCTCCATCCCCGGTCTGTGGGCGCGCGCAAGCAGCGGCGCCGAGAAACCGTGGTGAGCCGGCGGTGGCCCTGGTTCCACCCTTCGGGTGATGCGCGGTACTGCCGGCCGGCCGACACTTGGCAAAGATGAGGAATCGGGGTCTAGCCGCAATCCCGGCCGTCGTCGTGGCTCTGGCCGCCTGTCCAACCGCTCTGGCAGGCGACCCACTCCCGACCACGACGACGCTCGGCGTCTCGGCCTCGACCGTCACGTACGGAAAGCCGGTCACCCTGAACGCGCACGTGAGCGGCGCGACGAGCGGGACGATGGCGCTCTACGAGACGCCCCTCGGGGGCTCGCAGATGCTGCTGGTGACAGTCCCCGTCAACGCTTCGGGGAACGCCTCGTTCGTCGTGGAGCCGACCGGGAAGACGACGTACACGGCCGAGTTCCAGGAGAGCGCGACGCACGCGTCGTCGTCGAGTCCCGGCCGGACGATCTCGGTGCGGTCGAAGGCGACAGCGACCCTGAGCGGCTTCTACGGCCGCTCCGGCAAGTACAGGCTCTATCGGCCGGGTCGCGACGTGAACGTGCGCGGGACGGTCGTTCCCAACCATTACGGACAGAGTCTCAAGTTCGTCGCCCAGCGCTATCGCGACGGCAAGTGGAGAAAGGCCGCGACCGGGAGCTTCCCCATCCAGTACGACGGCTCCGCGTACGCGGTGCTCAGCAACGCCACGCGAGGGAAGTACCGCCAGCGGGTCGTCTTCGCCGGAGATGCGGACCACCTCGGCAGCAAGTCCCGCTGGGTCTACCTCAAGGTCACCCGGTAACACCCGCCTGCACGGTCCGTCCTACTACTCGCGGGCGTGGCCGACGCCCGCGCTTCGTCGTCGGGCGCGCCGAGGACGAGAGCACGCGCCGCAGGCGTCTCGACTACCCGAGGGACGTCGCCGTCGACGCCCAGGGCAACGCTACATCGCCGAGCGCGGGGGCAATCGCGTTCGCGTCGTGACCTCCTGAGGGCACGCGCGCCCCGTCCGCTCGCTCGCTCGTTCACCGTTGAGGCGTACAGGCTCTGGCGCGAGAAGCGCAGGCAGCTTGTCGGCGGGACCGTGGCCCGCCCAAAAAGCGCCTGCTACTTACCTCGCGTGGACGGTGCGCCAGGCATCCCAGGTGACCTTGAGGATCACGAGCGTGATGAGAAGGCCCACGATCGGATCGCCCTCTTCCAAGCCGAGACCGACGAGGGCCGCGCTCGCAACGACGCCCAAGGAGACGAAACCGTCCACGCGGGCATGGTGTCCGTCGGCGACGAGGGCGGGACTGCTCAGTCGCCCGCCGGCGTGTAGTCGGATACGCGCGGCCAGCTCGTTACCCATGAACCCGATCAGG
>DATIBF010000020.1:0-11921 GCA_035457655.1 Gaiellaceae bacterium | reverse complement strand
GTGGTCCATCTCGACGGAATGCGCGAGATCCACGACTACGTGTGCGACTACCCGGGCCTCTGGGACGTCGCCGTCGACGCGATCAGGACGGCCCGTGACAGCGGCTTCCGCGTGACGACGAACACGACGATCTTCAAGGAGACCGAGGTCGACGACGTCATACAGATGATGGAGTACCTCACCAACGAGGTCGGCATCGACGGGATGCTCGTCGCGCCCGGCTACCAGTACTCCCAGATCGACCCGAACCTGACGATGACGCGCGACGAGCACGAGGCCAAGTTCCGCCTCATCCGCGACGAGGTGCGCCGGCACGGGTACAAGTGGCTGGCCAGCCCGGTCTACCAGGACTTCCTCACCGGCGACCGCACGCTTCCGTGCGCGCCGTGGGGCTCTGTCACGCGCAACCCGTACGGCTGGAAGGGCCCGTGCTACCTGCTCACCGACGGCATCTTCCCGACGTACGAGGCGCTGGTCAACGGGATCGAGTGGGAGCGCTACGGCCCCGGCAACGACCATCGCTGCGAGCACTGCGGGATCCATTCCGGCTTCGAGCCCGCCGCGACGATCGCGACGACCTCGAGCGTGAAGGAGACCGTCAGGAGCCTCGCGTGGACGCTCCGCTAGCAGTCCCGGAGAGCGCTGACGCGCGGTCCGAGACCGGGTCTCCGCTCATGCTCGCCTGTCCTCTCGCCGTCGAGGAGAAGGCCGCCCGAGCCGGGGGCGCGAGAGCAGCCCGGATCGGCCTGGGCGCTTGCCTGCCGCTTCCGGAGGGGCGCCTGGTCGCCTTCGGGCTGACCGGAGCGCTCGTGGACGGGCTCGCGCCCGGGACGCTCGTGACGGCGCGACGGGTCGTGGACGCGGACGGGACCGTGCTCTGGGAGGACGAGCCCTTGCACGTCCCGGGCGCGGTGATCGGCGTTGTCTGCGACGCCGGAGTCATCGTCGACGACGCAGTCGCGCGACGCGAGCTCGCACGTGCGACCGGCGCCGTCGCCGTGGACACGGAGAGCGCCACCCTGGCGGCAACAGGCCGGCTCGCCGGCGTCGTCCGGGCCGTTTCCGACACGACCGAGGAGCCGATCGGCCGGCTCGGTCAGGCGGCGCTGCCTGACGGGCGCACAAACTGGCGGGTCGTCGCGCGGGCGCTCTTGTCGGAGCCGCGCGCGACCTTGCGCACCGCCCTGGCGACGAGGCGGGCTCTCGCCTCGCTCCGTTCCGCCGCGATGGCCCTCGCGCCGAGGGCGAGGCCATGAAGCGGGTCCTCGTCGCGAGCCCGCGCAGCTTCTGCGCCGGAGTCGTCCGCGCGATCGACATCGTCGAGAAGCTGCTGGAGCGGCACGGCCCGCCGGTCTACGTCCGCCACGAGATCGTCCACAACGTCCACGTCGTCAAGGACCTCGAGGCGCGCGGGGCGGTCTTCGTCGACTCGGAGGAGGACGTGCCGGAGGGCGCGCTCGTCGTCCTCTCCGCACACGGCGTGGCTCCGCAGGTCTACGAGAAGTGCGCCGAGCGCGGGCTGCAGATCGTCGACGCGGTCTGCCCCCTCGTCTCCAAGGTGCACGCCGAGGCGCGCCGCTACGCGGCCCGCGGGCACAAGATCGCCCTCGTCGGGCACGCAGGCCACGTCGAGGTCGAGGGGACGATGGGCGAGGCGCCCGACGCGATCGTCCTCGTCGAGACGCCCGAGGACGTGGACGCGCTCGAGCTCGAGGAGGGCCAAAGCCTCGCCTACCTGACGCAGACGACGCTCTCGCTCGACGATACGGCGGACGTCGTCGAGGCGCTCCGGGAGCGCGTCCCTGATCTCGTCGGGCCGCCCTCGGCGGATATCTGTTACGCGACGCAGAATCGACAGGACGCGGTCAAGCGGATCTGCGAGGAGGCGACGCTCGTGCTCGTCGTCGGCTCGCAGACGAGCTCGAACGCGAACCGCCTGGTCGAGGTGGCCAAGAGCCGGGGGGCGGACGCCTACCTGATCGACGACGAGCGCGACCTCGACCCCGCCTGGCTCGAAGGGCACGAAACGGTCGGCCTGACGGCGGGCGCCTCTTCGCCGGAAGTGCTCGTGGAACGCGTGGTCGCCCGGCTCGGCGAGCTGGACTACGACGATCGCGAGGACGTCGAGATCGCGCGCGAGGACGTCTTCTTCCGCCTGCCCGCCGGCCTTCGGTAACTTCTCGAAATGACGGCGAGCGTCGCCTACCCCGGACGCGACGGCGCACACAGCGCCGCAGCCTGTGACGTGCTCTTCCCGAGCGGTGTCGACCTGGTCTCGCTGCCGAGCTTCACGGCGGTCGTCGAAGCGACCTCGGACGGCGACGTCGCGTTCGGCGTTCTGCCCATCGAGAGCTCGCTCTCAGGGCCGGTGAACGAGACGCACGACCTCCTCTACGACTCGTCGCTTTCCATCAACGGCGAGACGATCTTGCCGATCCGCCATTGCCTCGTTGGCCCCGCCTCGGTGCCGCTGGAGGAGATCAAGGTCGTCCGCTCGCATCCGGCTGCGCTGGACCAGTGCCGGCGCCTCCTCGCCGCGATGCCGTGGGCGACCGCGATCGCGGCGGCCACGACCGCCGACGCGGCGCACCAGGTTGCGGAGGACGCCGATCCGTCCGAAGCCGCGATCGCCAGCGAGCGGGCCGCGGCTACGTACGGGCTCACCGTGATCGCCGGCGATGTCGGCGATCATCCCGAGGCGTACACACGCTTCGTCTCGGTCGCGCCCTACACGCGCCTAGACCGCGAGAGCGAGGGCTGGCGGACGGCGTTTTCGTTCGTCACGGATCACCAGCCCGGCGCGCTCCACCGCGCGATCGAGCCCTTTGGGCGCCACCGCCTCGACCTCGTCCAGCTGGTCTCGCGCCCGATTCCGCGGACGCCGTGGCGCTACCGGTTCGACGCCGTGTTGGCCGGGCACCCGCTTGACGAGGTCGTGAGCGAGACGCTCGCCGAGGTCACAGGCCTGACGCGGGAGCTCCGCGTCTTCGGCTCCTATCCGTCGCACGATTCCTAGGGTCTCGTCCTGCTCGGTCAGTCCCAGACGGCGGACTTCGCCCTGAGCTTCCAAATCGTTCCGCGACTCCGGTCGAACTGGATCACGACGGACGAGTGCGGACGACAGGTCCGGTAGCTCCGGACTTGGGAGGCGAACCCCCCTCCCTTCGCTCCTCCGATCTTTCGTCCATCCGTATCGAAGATGCGATGGACGCGGGTGAACGAGTCGTGCTTATGGACAGCTCGAAACTCGGAGCGCGTGACGCATCCGGGCGTATCAGCCGCCGCGAGTGGGGCGAACGCAAGCGCGACGAGCGCGAGCGCGATCCCGGATAGGACCTTCATTCCGTCCTCTTCATCCCTGTACGGGCAGCAGGGCCAGCGATAGGCGGCTGAGGACGATCAGGACCGCGAGGTCGATCCTCCGCGGCGTTTGCGATTTTGCGAGTCGCCACCATTCCCTCCTGACGGAGAACGACGAGCAGTTCTTCCGTGTCCACCCGGGAAAGAGGCTGGCACAACGATCGGACGGGACCCGCCCTCGTTCAGGGACGCGGTCCAGGGGCTTTGACGTCCTGAATCCGCTCGGCCAAGGGGTCGGGGTCGACCTTCGGCCTTCCGCCTCGATCTGCTGGGACGCCATGGAGGCGCCCGACGTGCTCATCGGGGACTCCGCGCTTTCTTCCGTCCCTTACGCTAATCGAATCGCCGTGCTGGAAACACGTCATCGAAGGAGGTCCGCGTGGACATGAAGCTCGAGGTCGTTCCCATCCCCGTGTCCGACGTCGATGCGGCGAAGGCCTTCTACACCGAGCGTGTCGGGTTCGGGCTCGATCACGATGTCCGCCCCAACGACCACATGCGGGTCGTACAGATGACACCGCCGGGCTCGGCGTGCTCGGTCGTGATCGGCGAGGGTCTGCCGCTCGGCGAACCAGGTTCGGTCAGGGGTGTCCAGCTCGTCGTAGAGGACCTCGACGCGGTGCGCGAGGCCCTCGCAGCCCGAGACGTCCCTGTCAGCGACGTACAGCAGCTCGGACCCCCGGGCTCGCGTGGCTCACGCTTCGCGTTCTTCGACGATCCCGACGGCAACACCTGGGCGATCCAGGAGCTCAAGCCCGACCCGGCGTAGCTCCCAGGCCTGACTGGCTCGTGGCGAGACTCGGGTCTGGTCCGATGACGTCGGCAGTGTCCCGCGAGTCCTCCGGGTTGGCGCCCACACGGACGGAGACATGATCCCCGACGTCCTCGAAGACTTCGTCGGCTCGGACCCGCGCAGCGCAAATCGACACCGTTGGTCGCCGCCCGCCGCCCAGCTGTCTACCGCCAACTACTACTCGACGCCGGCGTGCCAATCCGCTGAGGTGCACGAGGCGATCGCGCGCTCCGATGGTACGCGCCGGTCGGTGCTCGAGCAGCTACGCCAAACACGCGTCGAGAACGGCGTGCTCGGCAGCTTCAGCTTCGACGCGCGCGGGGACAGGTCGCCGAGGGTGATCACGGTCGAGCGGGTCGAGCGAGGCAGATACGTCTTCGACAGTCGCATTTCGGTGCCGGAGACGCCCACCCGCTAGCGGACACGTCGACCCGTCGGAGCACGTCGCGAGACGTCGCCATGCCTCGTACGTACCGCAAATCCGTCCGTCGTGTGTCCGTGTGCTCTCGAGCTTGGCGTTAGGCTCGCGCAGCCTCGCTAAGAGATGGTGCCGGAGTCAAATAAAAGCCCCGGCGCTGAGCGGGCTCAGGACACCCAGCGGGGCGTCACTCGCCTAGGCGTGGGAGAGCCTGGGAGGCTGGTGCCGGGGCGGGCAGCGTCTTCTCGTAGCGGACGTGCTCGCGCGCCACGGTCATCCCAGCGCGCTCGTAGAGCTCCTTCGCGCCGGTGCGGTTCCACGAGTCGACGACGAGGCCGAGCTCCTTTCGTCCGCGGCGGCTGAACTCGGACATGGTCTGGCGGAGCAGCGCGGTCCCGAGGCCGCGGCGGCGCCACTCGCGCGCGACGGCGAGCTGGCGGATCCAGCCCTCGTCCTCGTAGTTGGGGCAGAGCACGCAGCCGACGATCTCGCCCTTCGACTCCGCGATGAACCAGAGCCCCGGCTCGAAGGCCTCGCGGTCGATCATGAACGCCTGCCACTCCTCGAAGGACTCGGCCGTGTGCCGCTCGTTGTCGCCGAACGCGTCCTGGATGAGGGCGTAGACCGCGCGCGTGTCACGCTCCTGGTCAAACGTGCGGACGACGATTCCGTTCGGCCAGACGGGCGGCGGCGGGCGCTCCTCCAGGGGCATCGTCATCCGCCAGTACGTGCGCACCGGCGTGTAGCCACGACTCTCGAGCAGCATCCGTGCGCCCTCGTGAGTCGAGGTCACGACCTGCCCGAGCCGGAACTCCTCGCCCGGGGGCGTGCGCTCGCGCCCGCGCCGCTCGGACCACTCGAGCAGCCGCGTGCCAAGGCCTTGGTTTCGGTGGTCGGGGTGGACGTAGACGTCGACGTAGTCGTTGCGGATGAAGGCGGCGTAGGCGAGGAGCCGGCCGTCCTCCTCGACGACCACCGCGTCCAGCGCCAGGTCGAAGCCCGGCATGTTCCAGTCCGTGTGCAGGTCGTCGAGCTCGAAGTCGGGTGCCCCGAGCTCGTGGACGTCGCAGGCGACGACGAGGTCGGTCACGGCCTGCGCCTCGTCCCGGCGGGGAGCGCGCATCGTCTCCATCCCGGGAATTACTCTAGTAGAGGGTGGCGGCGAGCCTGCGCCGGTACTGCGTCGCCAGCGGGTCCTCGGGGCCGAGCTCCGCGAAGAGCGCGACCATGATCTCGCGGATGCGTTCGCGCCTCTCCGGATCGGCGCTCTCGAGGCTCCCGAGCAGCCACTCGAGAGCGCGCTCGTGGTCGCCCTCCGCGAGCGGGCCGAGGATCTCCGGGAACTCGCCGGACGCCGTGAGCTCCTCGAGCAGCCGCTCGGACGGTGGCGGGCCGGTCAGGCCGTCGAGGAACTCCTCGACCGCGGCCGCGGGCAGCGCGCCGGTGAACTCGTCCACGACCTGCCCGTTGCGGAACGCCTTCACGTTCGGGATCCCGCGCACGCTGTAGCGCTGGGCGAGCTCCTGGTTCGCGTCCGTGTCCACCTTGACGAGGACGACCTTGCCGTCGCGGGCCTCGACCGCACTCTCGAGGATCGGCGTCAGCATCTTGCACGGGCCGCACCAGTCGGCCCAGAAGTCGACGACGACCGGCACGGTGGCCGACCGCTCCAGCACGTCCTGCGCGAAGGTCTCGGTGGTGACGTCCATCTCAGGTCGAGTCGAGGACGGAGCCGACAAGGCCGGGAAGGGCCTGGACGTCGTAGCCGCCCTCGAGCACGAACGCTACCCGCTCGGTGACGGTCACCGCGTGGGCGGTCATGGCCGCGAAGCCCTCGGCGGTGAGCTCCAGCTCTCCGATCGGGTCCGTGGCCGCCGCGTCGAAGCCCGCCGAGACGAGCAGGAGATCGGGCTCGAAGCCGAGGATCGCGGGCAGGACGATCTCGGCAAACGCCTCCAGCACCGCATCGTCGCCCGACCCGGCCCCGAGCGGGACATTGAGGGTCGTCGCATTGCCCTCGCCCGGCCCGCCCGTGCCGGGGTAGAACGGCCACTGGTGCAGTGACGCGAAGAAGACGGACTCGTCGTCCCAGAAGATGTCCTGCGTCCCGTTGCCGTGGTGGACGTCCCAGTCGAGGATCGCCACCCGCCGGAGGTCGAGCTCCCGCTGGGCGAAGCGGGCCGCGACGGCCACGTTGTTGAAGAGGCAGAAGCCCATCGCCCGGCCGGGGAGCGCGTGGTGCCCGGGGGGTCTGGCGAGCGCGAAGCCGCCGAGCTCGACCGCCTGGATCGCGGAGCCCGCCGCCAGGAGCGCAACGTCGTAGGTCGTCTCCGTGCAGATCGTGTCGGCGTCGAGGAGCGTCGGCTGTCCGCTCGCGGAGACGACGCGGACGGCCTCGATGTAATCGAGCTCGTGGACGGCCGAGATCTCCGTGACCGTTGCCGGCCGTGCCTCGACGTAGTCCGGATACGCCTCGTGCAAGCCGCGCAGCCGCTCCTGCCGCTCCGGGTGCCCGCCGGTCGGGTGCTCGTCGGCGAACGCCGGGTGGCTGACGAGCGGGATCACGCCCGCGGGCGCGCGTGCTCGGGGCCGACGTCGGCCGGCGCGGGGCAGCCGAGAAGGAGAAGGGCGAGCTCGATCTCCGCCCGGAAGAGCTCGAGGACGTGGCGGGCGCCTTCCTCGCCTCCCGCGGCGAGCCCCCAGAGGGCGGGCCTGCCCACGAAGACCGCGCGCGCGCCGAGCGCAAGCGCCTTGACCACGTCGGTGCCCCTGCGGACGCCGCCGTCGAGGTACACCTCGGCGCGTCCGCCGACCGCCTCGACGACCTCGGGAAGGGCGTCCAGCGTCGCGGAGACGCCGTCGAGCTGGCGCCCGCCGTGATTGGAGACGACGAGGCCGGCGCAGCCGTGCTCGCAGGCGAGAATCGCGTCCTCGGCGGTGAGGATGCCCTTGACCACGAGCGGGAGCGAGCACGCGCCGCGAAGCCACTCGAGGTCGCGCCAGGTGAGGCTCTTGTCCACCATCTCTCCCAGCGTGTCGTGGAAGTCCTCGCTGCCGAGCGTTTGTGGGAGATTCGGCATCGGCAGGCCGGTCGGGACGTCGAAGCCGCTGCGCACGTCGCGTTCGCGCGGGCCGGGCTCGGGAAGGTCGACGGTGAGGACGAGCGCCGCGTAGCCGGCCTCGGCCGCTTCCGCGAGGAGGTCGCTCGTGAACGCCCGGTCGCGCGACCAGTAGAGCTGGAACCAGCGGGGCGCGTCGGCGCCGACCGCGTCGGCCAGCTCGCGCGGCCGGAGGCTCCCGAGGCTGGAGAGCGTGTACACGGTGCCCACCGCGGCCGCGGCACGCGCCAGTGCAGGCTCGCCGTCCGGGTGCGCCACGCGCTGCAGGGACGTCGGCGCCACCATCAGCGGCATCGAGATCTCCGTCCCGAGCACCGAGGTCCGGGCACTGACGTCGCTGACGTCGACGAGCATGCGCGGCCGGAGCACGCGGCGCCGGAAGGCCTCCACGTTGTCGCGAAGCGTGATCTCGTCGCCGGCGCCGCCGACGACGTAGCCCCAGTAGCCGGGCTCGCAGCGCGCCTCGGCGAGGCGCTCGTAGTCGGCGACGTTGGTCGGCCGAGGTTCGCTCATGACGCTATCCAGCGCGCTCCCGGAACCGCTTCGACGCGGCGTTGAGACCCCAGCGCTCGAGAAGGTCGGCGCCGCCTTCCCAGTCGGGCTCGGCGTCGGGGAGTTCGGGGATCTTGGCTCCGTACTGGAGCTGGGCGATCCGCAGGTAGTCCCGGAGCGCGTTCGCCTGGTCGGGAAAGCCGCCGCTCTCGAGGGCAGCGTCCAGCGAGCCGTGCTTCTTGAGCACGGCGGCGGCGCGTCCGGGGCCGACTCCCTTGGCTCCCGGAATGCGATCGGAGGGATCGCCGCGCAGCGCCACGAAGTCGGGCACGAGATCCGGCGTGACGCCGTAGATCTCCTCGACCTGGGCAGGGCCGACGCGCTGGAGGTCCTTCATGCCCGTGCGTGGCCGGAGAATCGTCGTCAACGGGCTCGCGAGCTGGAAGAGATCGCGGTCGTTCGTGAGGACGAGGGTTTCGCCGCGGCGTTCCTCCTCGGCCTGGACGGCGGCGCCGAGGAAGTCGTCCGCCTCGTACCCGGGAGCCTTGGCCCACGGAAAGCCGAGCGCGCTCACGAGCTCCGGCAGGCGGTCGAGCTGGGAGGTGAGCACGGGCGGGAAATCGCGACCGGACTGGTACTCGGGGAGGAGCTCGTGACGGTACGTGGGCTCCCCGATGAAGTCGAAGGCGACGAAGACCGTGCGGGGCCGCTCCGCATCCCACACGTTCGCCAGCATGTTGGCGAAGCCGAGGACCATGTTGGCCTGGTTTCCGGCCCCGTCCTTGATGGACGAGGGCAGCGCGTGGTAGGCCCGATGGGCCAGGTTGTCGCCGTCGACTGCCAGCAAGGGTCTCAAGGTCACGCGCATTCTTGCCGTTTATGCGGGTTCAATCCCCTTCGCTAAGGTGACCGCCGTGCCGAAGACCCTGGTCATCGCCGAAAAGCCCTCCGTGGGCCGCGACCTCGCGGCCACGCTTCCCGGCGCCTTCAAGCAGAGCAAGGACAAGACCCACCTCGTCGACGGCGACTACGTGATCACGTGGGCGGTGGGCCACCTGGTCGGCCTGGCCGAGCCCGACCAGTACGACGAGAAGCTCAAGAAGTGGCGCTTCGCGGACCTGCCGATCGTGCCGGAGCAGTTCAAGCTCATCCCCAACGACGACAAGGCCAAGAAGCAGCTCAACGCCGTCCACAAGCTCATGAAGGACTCCGACGTCGAGCTGCTCGTGAACGCGTGCGACGCGGGGCGCGAGGGCGAGCTCATCTTCGCGTACCTCTACGAGACCTCCGGCGTGAAGAAGCCCGTGAAGCGCCTGTGGCTCAACTCGATGACGAAGGCAGCGATCCAGGAGGCCTTCGAGCACCTGCGCGAGGGCGACGAGATGCGGCTGCTCGAGGAAGCGGCCCGGTCGCGCTCGGAGGCGGACTGGCTCGTGGGCATGAACGCGACACGCGCGGCGTCGATCCGGCTGCGCGCGGCGTTCGACGGCGCCGTCTCGCTCGGCCGCGTCCAGACCCCGACGCTCGCGCTCGTCGTGCGGCGCGAGCTCGATATCCGCGCCTTCGTCCCCGAGCCCTACTGGCTCGTCGAGGCGAGTTTCGCCGCGACCGGCGAGCGGCTCTACAGCGGCCGTTACCTCGGCGGCAAGCGCATCAAGGAGGACGAGGCCGCGACGATCGTGGCCGAGACCACGGGGCAGCCGGGCACGATCACGAAGCTGGAGAAGAAGGAGGAGCGGGAGGCGCCGCAGCTCCTGTACGACCTGACGACGCTCCAGCGCCACGCGAACACGCTCTTCGGCTTCTCGGCGCGGCGGACGCTCGCGGCGGCCCAGAGGCTCTACGAGGAGCACAAGGCGATCACGTACCCGCGAACGAACTCGCGCTTCCTGACCTCGGACATGATCGGCGAGATCAAGCCCACCGCCGCGCACGTGGGACAGAGCGAGCGCTACGCCCAGGCGGCCTCGTACGTCACACGCCTCGACAAGCTTCCGCTCGGCCGCGTCGTCAACGACAAGCGCGTCGAAGACCACCATGCGATCATCCCCACCCGCTCGGACCACGACCTGACGAAGATGGGCCCCGACGAGAGCCGCATCTACGACCTCGTCGCCAAGCGCTTCCTCGCGATCTTCCACCCGGACGCCGTCTACGAGCGGACGCGGGTCGAGACCACCGTCGTCGAGCACGTCTTCCGAACCTCGGGCCGCGTGCTCGTGGAAGCAGGCTGGAAGGGCGTCTACGGCGAGGAGGCGCAGAAGCCGGCCCAGGAGGACGACTCGGGCGGCGACCAGCTTCTCCCACGGCTCGAGCAGGGCGAGGACGTCGAGACGCGCTCCGTCGAGTCGCTCCGCAAGGAGACGCAGCCGCCCCGCCGGTTCACGGAGGCGTCGCTCCTCGGCGCCATGGAGACGGCCGGAAAGGACATCGAGGACGCCGAGCTTCGCGAGGCGATGAAGGATTCCGGGATCGGCACGCCCGCGACGCGCGCGGCGATCATCGAGCGGTTGATCCAGGTCGGGTACCTCGAGCGCGAGGGCAGGGCGCTGCATGCGACCGAGAAGGGCGTCCAGGTGATCTCGCTCCTCGGTGAGCACCCGCTGACGTCGCCGGAGCTGACGGGCAGCTGGGAGCACCGCCTCGCGCTCATCGAGCAGGGCGAGGACACGCGTCCCGCGTTCATGTCCGACATCGTCAAGTTCACGACCGACACGGTCGCCGAGCTCGACAAGCTCAAGGGCGTCAGGATCGAGCGGGCGAACCTGGGGCCGTGCCCGATCTGCGGCCGCGACGTGATCGAGAACCGCAAGGGGTATTCGTGCTGGTCGAAGGACGATCCCGGCTGCGGCTTCGTGATCTGGAAGAAGAAGGCGAATAAGATCCTCCCGGTCTCCGTCGTCAAGGAGCTGATGGAGACCCGGAAGACGGCGAAGCCGGTCGGCGGCTTCCGGGGCCGCTCCGGGCGGACGTTCAGCGCGAAACTCGCCCTCGAGCAGGGCGAGGACGGCAAGTGGCGCGTCGAGTTCGACGAGGACTGGGCGAGGACGCCCCGGGGCCAGCCGGAGGCGGACGCGGGCGAGAACGGCGCGGGCGCGGAAGAGACCGCAAACACTTCGGCCCGCGCAGCGTCTTAAACTCCCGACAACCTGGGTTAACCCACGGTTAAGACACGCTTCCGTGGGTTTGATCGCAAGGGAATGCGTCGTAGAGTGAGAACGTTTGTGAGGGTGAGCCGCAATCCAACCTGCCGTTTTTCGGCGAAAGGATCTGGAAAGACAAGGTGAGTCAGATCTCCGTGCACGAAGTTCTTGACACTCAGGCCGGTCGCCATCTCCTCGAGAGCGCGGAGGAGCGCGGCTACGTGGAGCCCGCCGAGCTGGAGGCGCTCGCGCTCGAGCTCGACCTCGGCGACGAGGAGATGGCCGAGGTGACGCACGAGCTCGAGACGATCGGCCTCGAGATCGGCGCGCCCGCGGAGGAGGCCGCGCCGGTCGTGGCCGAGACGGTCGCGCACGGAGCCGGCGACAGCCTGCAGCTCTTCCTCGCCGACGTCGGCCGGCACAAGCTGCTCACCGCCGCCGAGGAGGTCGCGCTCGCCAAGCGCCTGGAGAAGGGCGACCTGCTCGCCAAGCGGCGCATGATCGAGTCCAACCTCCGGCTCGTCGTTTCGATCGCCAAGGGCTACCGCGGCCTGGGCGTCCCCTTCCTCGACCTGATCCAGGAGGGCACGCTCGGC
>DATIBF010000019.1:0-2558 GCA_035457655.1 Gaiellaceae bacterium | reverse complement strand
GCGAACCCACCCGGAGGACGATGACCGGCACGCCGAAGCGGCTCGCACGGCTCGCGGCAGCCGTCGTCTTCGTCGTCCCCACCGTCGTCATCGCAGCCGGATCGATCTCGGCCGCCGCGCCCACGAAGGCCGAGGTCGAGGCCGCAAAGGCCGAGCTCCAGCAGGTCAGCCACGATCTCGAGCTCGCGATCGAGCAGTACAACGACGCGAGGTACCGCCTGCAAGGCGTCCAGGACAAGCTTGCAGACGCCTTGGACGACAAGGAGACCGCGGAGGCGGTGGCCGCGAAGGCGCTGGGCCAGCTCGAGGACCGCGCCGTCGAGGCGTACACGGGCGCCGGCTCGCAGATGGACGTGCTGCTGGGGGCGTCCGACCTCTCGGAGTTCAGCGACCGCCTCGAGTTCATGGGAGCGTTGGCGCAGAACGACGCAGACCTCGCGACCGCGGCCGAGAACGCCCAGCAGCAAGCCCAGTGGGCCGCCGATCGCTACGCCGACACGATCGAGGAGAAGCAGGCCGAGCTCGACGACATGGCGGCCAAGCGCGACGAGATCCAGCGCATGCTGGATCAACAGGAGGCGCTGTACCAACAGCTCAACCGTGAGTACGAGGACTACCTCGCGCGCCAGGAGGAGCAGGCAGCCGCGGCGGCGGCGGCCGAGGCCGCGGCGGCGAACGACACCGGCACGAGCGGCGGCGGCGACACGACGGGCGGCGGAGGCGGGTTCGTGCCGCCCCCCGACGGGAGCGCCGCGCAGGTGGCGATCGCCGCCGCTCAGTCCAAGCTCGGCGCGCCGTACGTCTGGGGCACCGCGGGCCCCGACACCTTCGACTGCTCCGGACTCACGAGCTGGGCCTACGCCCAGGCGGGCGTCTACCTCCCGCATTCCTCTGCGGCGCAGGCCTCGTCGTACCCGGAGGTGCCCTACAGCTCCGCGCAGCCGGGCGACCTGCTGTTCTTCTACTCGCCGGTGAGCCATGTCGCCCTGTACATGGGCGGGGGGATGATGATCCACGCGCGGCACCCCGGCCCGGGCGGCGAGGTGCAGATCGGACCCGTCGCCGGGTACGGCACGCCGGTCGTCAAGGTCACACGCCCGACCTAGCGCGAGCGGCGCGATTCCCTCGGCTCGGCCGCTCCCGCTACGCTTCGCCGCGTGGATGCGACGGTCACGACGTCCGGCGACGACCTGAAGCTCATCGAGCTGCTGCGGGCGGGCGACGAGGATGCCTTCATGTCGCTGGTCGACCGCCTGCAGCCGATGATGCTGCGCATCGCCCGCATGTACGTGGCCTCGCAGGCCGTCGCCGAGGAGGTAGTGCAGGAGGCCTGGCTCGGCGTGCTCCAGGGCATCGATCGGTTCGAGGGCCGCTCGACGCTGCGCACGTGGATCCTGCGCATCGTGACCAATATCGCGAAGACGCGGGGCGCGCGGGAGTCGCGCAGCGTGCCGTTCGCATCGCTTGCGGGCGACGACCTCGACGCGCCCACGTTCGACCCCGACCGCTTCCTTGGTACCGGCGAGGAGTGGGCCGGGCACTGGTCGACGTTCCCCTCGGACTGGCGAGGCGCCCCCGAGGAGCGGCTAGTCTCGTCGGAGACGCTCGGCGCGGTGGCGGACGCGATCGCCGCGCTGCCTCCGATGCAGGCGGAGGTGATCCGGCTGCGCGACGTGCTCGGGTGGACCTCCGAGGAGGTGCGTAACGCCCTGGATCTGACCGAGACCAACCAACGGGTGCTGTTGCACCGGGCCCGCGCGAAGGTGCGCCGGGCCATCGAGCGCGAGATGGAGATCGAGGACGAGGACGCCCCATGACCGAGCCCGCCGAGCCCGCCGACGAGCTGACCTGCAAGGAGCTGGTCGAGGTCGTCACGGCCTACCTCGACGGCGCGATGGGCGACGCCGACCGCTCGCGCTTCGAGCGTCACCTCGGGGAATGCTCGGGATGCACGGCGGTGGTCTCGCAGTTCCGCACGACGATCGAGATCACGGGTCGGCTCACCGAGGAACAGGTCTCCGAAAAGCAGCGCGAGG
This sequence comes from Gaiellaceae bacterium, assembly GCA_035457655.1. Classification (GTDB taxonomy): domain Bacteria; phylum Actinomycetota; class Thermoleophilia; order Gaiellales; family Gaiellaceae; genus JAIBJN01. The sequence continues at coordinate 522 of DATIBF010000019.1, read as the reverse complement.
CGATGCGCGGCGTGTTCCGGCGCTGGCGGGGAGCGACGACCTCGTAGGTCGTTCGAGTCCCGGCGGGGGGCCCTCGGGGAGCCCGCCTCGGGAACCCCTCCCCCTGAGCGCCTCCCCCTGGGAACCCGACTGGGGAACCCGACTTGGGAACCCGCCTGGGGAACCCGCCTCGGGGAACCCGCCTGGAACTTCTCGGGAACTGCCCCCGAACGTGACGTGCGTCACGGTTCCGAGCGTGAGGATGCCGCATGCTCGGACACATGTTCGAGACCACGCGATCGGCCTCCGGGGAGCTCGCGCCCGTTCCCGAGGCGCTGCCCGGCCCCGAGGCCCTGTCCGGCCCCGAGGCGATGCCGGATGCCGGCGTTCCGGGGGGAGAGTGCGTCCTGGGCGACGACGAGCTCCTGGGCCTGACCGATGCGGCCTGGGTGCGGATCGGCCGGGCCCACCGCGAGCTGTTGGACCTGCTGCGGGAGGTGGACCGCCGCGAGGCCTGGCGCGACCAGGGCGCCGAGGACCTGT
>DATIBF010000018.1:0-27766 GCA_035457655.1 Gaiellaceae bacterium | reverse complement strand
AGGAGAGGCACCCGGCCGTCAGCCCTTGCGCGTGATGGAAGACGAGGACTTCCGCCATCTAGGCCTTGCGTACAGCCAGCTCCGGGCCGTGCTCGATCTCGACGGCCAGCGTCTCCGACTTGACCCAGTCGAGGAAGCGCTCGAGGTCGCCGCCATCGGGCAACGTGAGGACGATGCGGTCGGTGAGCTCGAGCCCCTGTTCCTTCCGCATCGTGTTCACCGCGTGCACGAGGTCGTAGACGCGACCCTCGAGCTCGAGCTCGGGGTCGAGGCGGATGTCGAGCGCGACCGAGAGCTGTCCTTCCTCGGCCAGGACCCAACCCTCGGGCGCGGCCCGTTCGACGAACACCTCCTCGGGCGCGAGCTCGAGCCCGTCGACCTGCACCGTGCCGTCGGCTTGCCGCTCGAAGCGCCCCTCCGCCAGCGCAGCGCGGACCTCGGGGAGGCGCACACCGAGCTTCGGTCCCAGCAGCTTCAGGTTCGGCTTGGCGCGCACACCTGCGCCGGCGAGCGGCTCGAAGGCGACCGACTTCACCCGCAGCTCCTCGGCGATCTCCTCCGCGTGCCCGACCCCCAGGTCGGCTCCCTCGACGACCAGCGCCCGGAGGGGCTGGCGGAGCTTGATGCCGGCGATGTCACGTACCCGGTGCGCGAGCCCGACGATCGCGCGCACCTCCTCGACCTCCTCGAGCAGCGCCTCGTTCGGCTCTCCGGCCTCGGGCCAGCCGGCGAGGAAGACACTCTCGGGCGCGCTCTCGCAGGCGTCCGCGACGAGGTTCCTCCAGAGATGCTCGGTCAAGAACGGCATCACCGGGGCAACACCGCGGAGGCCCTGGACGAGCGCATGCCAGAGCACCCGGAGCGCGGCCTCGTCGCCGTCCCAGAAGCGCCGGCGCGAGCGGCGGATGTACCAGTTCGAGACGTCGTCGACGAACGAGTCGAAGCTCTCGATCAGCCTGTGCGTGAGCTGGTCGTCGAGCGCCCGGGTCGCCTCGGCGACATAGGCCTGCGTCCGGGCGACGAGCCAGCGGTCGAGCGGTCGCGAGCCCCCGTCCAGCGGCGGCGTCGCGAGATCCGCATACACGGGGGTAAAGCTCTCGACGTTTCCGTAGTCGACGAGGAAACGCACCGAGTTCCACAGGGTCAGGAGCTTCTTCTTGATCTCCGTCGCCGGGCCGTACCCGAACAGGAGGTTGCGGTCGGGCGGCTGGGCGCAGAACTGCCAGCGCATGACGTCGGCGCCCATCCGCTCGAAGGCGTCCTCGGCGTCGATCATGTTCCCCCAGGAGCCGTGCATCTCCTGACCGCGCTCGTCGAGCATCTTCTCGTAGCCGAGGACGGAGCGAAACGGCGACTGCCCCACGAGCGCCACTGACATGAAGAGCTGAGAGTAGAACCAGAGGCGGATCTGCTCGCGCATCTCCGAGACCCAGTCCGCCGGGAACCACGTCTCCCAGTAGGCGTGGTCCGGGAGGTCGGCGCCGGAGAGCCCGGCCGACGCGCCGGTCGCGTAGCCGTTCTCGATCCAGACGGGGTTCTCCCAGCCGAGGGTCGAGAGCGGGACGATGCCGGCGTCCAGCCAGACGTCCCCGACCTCCGGGATACGGCGGACGCTCTCGTTCGCGCAGGCCGCGCAGCGGATCGTCACGTCGTCTACCCAAGGCCTGTGGAGCTCCTGCAGGCCCTCGAGCCCCGCGGTCGCGAGCTCCTCGAGCTCCGCCTTCGAGCCGACGACGGTCAGGTGCCCGCACTCGCAGGGGTAGAACGGGAGCGGCAGGCCGAAGTAGCGCCGCCGGGAGATGTTCCAGTCGCCCATGTTCCGGAGCCAGTCCTCCATGCGCTTGCCGAAGTACTCGGGCGTCCACGCCACCGTCTCGTTCGCCGCGATCAGCTTCGGGCGCAGCTCGTCGACTGCGATGAACCAGTCGTCGGCGATCCTGAAGATGAGCGGCGTGTGACAGCGCCAGCAGAACGGGAAGCGGTGCTCGATCTCGCCGGCCGAGATGAGCTTCCCGCGCTCGCCGAGGTCGACGACGATCTGCTCCGCGGCCTCGACGGTGCTCAGGCCGTGCAGCCAGCCGAAGTCCGGGTAGAAGCGGCCCGCCTCGTCCACCGGCATCAGCACCGGCAGGTCGTGGACGCCTGAGAGCTCGAAGTCCTCGGCGCCGCAGCCCGGGGCGATGTGGACGATGCCGGTTCCCTCCTCCAGCGAGACCTCCGCCCACTGGATGACCCGGTGCTCGACCTCCGCCGCGGCCGCGAGGTGATCGAAGGGGCCCTCGTACCGCAGGCCGACGAGGTCCGCGCCCGGCACGCGCTCGACGAAGTCGGCGTCGGGGGCGCGCGCCACCGCCCACCACTCCCCGTCGGCCCTGCGCCCGTACTCCGCCTCCGGGTTGACCGCGGCCGCAACGTTCGCCGGGAGCGTCCACGGCGTCGTCGTCCAGACCGCGAGCGATTCTCCCGGCCGGTCGAGCAGGGGCAGGCGGATGAAGAGCGACGGGTCGCTGCGGTCCTCGTAGTTCCCGACGAGCTCGTGTGCCGAGATGGACGTCCCGCAGCGGGGGCACCACTCGGTGGAGCGGTGGCCCTGGTAGAGGTAGCCCTCCTCGTGCATCCGCCGCAGGAAGCGCCAGATGTACTCGATGTTCGTGTCGGAGAACGTGAAGTAGTCGTTGCCCCAGTCCATCCACTGGCCGAGGCGCTTCGAGCCGCGGGTCAGCTCGCTGGCGGAGCGGACGACCTTCTCCCGGCACTTGCGCGCGAACTCGGCAAGCCCGTACTCCTCGATCTCCCGCTTCGAGTTGAGCCCGAGCTCCCGCTCGACCCCCACCTCGATCCAGAGGCCCTGGCAGTCGAAGCCGTTCTGGTAGCGCTGGTCGAGGCCGCGGAGGGCCTGGTAGCGCTGGAAGACGTCCTTGAGAGTCCGGCCCCACGCCGTGTGGATGGCGAGCGCCTTGTTCGCCGTCACGGGGCCGTCGAAGAAGCTCCAGGTCGGCCCTCCCCTGTTCTGCTCCCGGAGCTTCTCGAAGATGCCGCGCTCGTCCCACCACTCGAGGATCTCGAGCTCGAGCGCCGGGTGGTCGGGCACGCGCGGCAGGGGGCGGAACATCTGGCGGTCAGTCTACGTTTGAAGGGTCATGACAGAAGCCATCACGACCTCTCAGTTCGACGCCGAGGTGCTCGCGAGCGAGACCCCGGTGATCGTCGACTTCTGGGCGGAGTGGTGCGGTCCGTGCCGCGCCGTCTCCCCCATCCTCGAGCAGATTGCCGAGGAGCGCGCGGACGAGCTCCGCGTCGTCAAGGTGAACATCGACGAGGAGCCGGAGCTGCAGCAGCGCTACGGGATCCTCTCGATTCCCACGATTCTCCTCTTCAAGGGCGGGGAGCCCGCCGCAGCCGCGATCGGCGCCCAGCCGAAGCGAATGCTCGAGCGCTCGCTCGGCCTCACCGACGAGGCCGCGTAGACCTACTCGCGGTCTTCGAGGAAGGTGTCGAACGCCGCGTGGTTGCGGAGGAACGCCTCGACCGCGTCGAGGCCCTCCGCAATCCAGGCGTCGATCCAGTCGTCGCGCAGGTGGTCTTCGATCGAGTACGTCCCGTCCATCTGCGCCGTTTATCGGCCGGCACGCTCGCGGGCTGAATAGGCCGTTTGGCCTATCCCGCGGTGATGAGCGCGACGCCGGCGAAGGCGCTGACGACGCCGATTCCCTGTCCGCGCGAGATTCGCTCGCCGAGGATCACCCGGGCCAGGAGCACGGTGACCACGGGATAGAGCTGCGCGAGGACGGCGGCGAGCGCGAGCAGGCTCTTCGTCGTGGCGACGGCGAAGAGGGCGTTGCCGGCCGTGTCGAGCACGCCTATGAGAAGGAGGACGGGTAGGTCGCGCTCGCGGAGAGCGAAGCTCGGTCGCAGAACGAGGGCGGTGAGGACGAGGAGCGCGAACGAGGCTCCCCGCATGGCGAGCGTCCCCCAGTACGGATCGCCCTCGCTGGCCTCGCCGAGCGCCACCAGCAGCAGGCCGAACGCGAGCGCCGCGACGAGCGCCAGGCCCACCCCTTCGGCTCTGCCCGCATGCCCTCCGCCCGCCGCGCGCGTGCGCGAGGCGAGGACGACGCCGACGACCGCCAGGGCGATGCCGGCGGCCTGGGCGGCACTCGGCCGCTCGCCCGTCACGAGGCCGGCGACGACCGGGACGACGGCCGCGGTTCCCGAGATCGGCGCGACGATGCTCATCGGACCGACGGCGAGGCCGCGGTAGAGCGCCGCGAGACCCACCGCGCCCGCGACTCCCGCGAGCGAGCCGAAGACGAGGTAGCGGCCGTCGGGCGGGCCGGCGCCGCGGAGGGCGACGGCCAGCGCGATCGTCGTCAGGCCTGCCGCCTGCGAGACGACGAGAACGGTGACCACGGGAAGGCGCCTGGTCCGGAGCCCGGCGAGGAAGTCGCCCAGGCCCCAGCTCAGGCTCGCGGTGAGCGCGAGCAGCGGGCCGGTCACGCTAGGAGAAGTTCGCCCCTATGCGGTCGAGCAGCTCGACGGTGTTCGCGAACGCGAACTCGCTCCTGGCCGGGAGCGCATCGACGGGGAACCAGGCTAGCTCGGCGACGTCATCCGCGGGGCGCGGCTCGCCTCCCGCGAGGCTGGCTTCCCAGTAGAAGTTGATGGTCGCGTTGCCGTCGTCGCCGTAGGTGTCCGGGATCCCGCCGAGGAAGTCGCCGGGCTCGATCTCGAGGCCGGTCTCCTCCAGCAGCTCGCGGCGGAGCGTCTCGAGGGGCTCCTCGCCCTCGTCCATGAAGCCCCCGAGCAGGTCCCAGCAACCGGCGCTCGGCTCGGCTGCCCTGCGGCCGAGGAGGATTCTGCCCCGCTCGTCGCGGACGACCGCGCTGATGGTGGGCGCCGGGTTCGCGTACACCTCGAGCCCGCAGAAGGGACAGCGAACCGAGCCGTCGGCGTGCTCGAGCGGAGTCAGGCAGCGCGGACAAGCGCGCCATTCCGCGAGCTGAGCGGACGTTGCCATAGGATCGAGCACTATGGCAGCTTCCGAGCCGCCCGAGCCCACCGAGGAGGAGCAGGACGCCTCGCTCGAGCGGCGCCGTGAGGAGGACGCCCAGCGCGGCCCCGCACACGACGATCCCGAGCAGGCCGTCGACGACGAGTGAGACACCAGGCGGCGACCGTCCACGAGCTGGCGCGGGTCGCGGAGCTCTCCGTGCTCCCCGGCGAGACCCTCACCCGGCTCGCGCGCGAGCTGGAACGCCACGAGCTCGGCCCCGGAGATGAGCTTGACGCCGGCGACCGGTTCGCCATCGTCCTGAGCGGTCTCGTGAACGGGCCGGAGGGCGTCCTCCGCCCGGGCGACCGCGCCCACGGCCGCCTGCGGGCGCTGACCCCGTCGGCGGTGGCGACCTGCGAGCGGTCCGTGTACGAGACCATCGCCGGCGACTAGCTGTCCCCCGGGGTCACGGCCAAGTGCCTGGCACCGGGACGTGGCCGCGGTGGACGACGTCAGCGGCCAGCGAGCTCCGCCAGGACGGCGTCCGCGAGTGGCGGCCATGCGGCCAGGGCCCACTCGGCGAACTCGAGGTCGGTCAGGCACGCGCAGGCGACGCGGGCGTCCGGGTCGACCCAGAGGAACGTGCCCGCGCCGCCGAAGTGGCCGAACGTCCGGGGTGAGTTGGACGCGCCGGTCCAGTGCGGGCGCTTCGCATCCTTGAGCTCGAAGCCGAGCCCCCAGTCGTTCGGCTCCTGGCGGCCGAGGCCCGGGAGGACGCCGACCAGGCCCGGGAAGGCGACCGCGGTCGCATCGGCGAACGTCTCGGGCGCGACGAGGGTGGGCGCCAGCAGCTCGCGGCCGAAGGCCGCGAGGTCCGCGAGGGTTCCCCGGATCCCCTCCGACGGACGCCCCCGCAGCCCGACGCCGCCGAGCCCGAGCGGCTCGAGGATCGCCGCCCTCAGGTACCCGGCGAACGGCATCTCCGCCCGCTCCGCCACGAGCGCACCGAGGAGGTCGAAGCCGGTGTTCGAGTAGATACGGCGCTCGCCGACCCCGGCGATCGGCGTCTCGCCCTCGAACGGCAGGCCCGACGCATGTGCGAGAAGATGGCGGACGGTGGAGCCCGGAGGGCCGGCGGGCTCGTCCAGGTCGAGAATCCCTTCCTCGGCTGCGACGAGCACCGAGAGCGCGGTCAGGAGCTTCGTGACCGACGCCCAGCGGAAGACGGAGTCCCCAGGTCCGCGCTGCCCGGCGATGCCCTCCTCCGTCAGAACGGCGACCGCTGCCGTCGGCGCGGGCCACGAGTCGATCTGCTCCAGGGCCTTCACGGTCGACGATACTAGTGGTGGCATGGAGCGCCAGATCGTCTCCTCAGGCTCTCCGTACGAGCCCGTCGTCGGCTACTCGCGCGCAGTGCGCGTGGGTGACAGGGTGTTCGTCGCGGGGTCCGCGCCGATCATGGCCGACGGCTCGGACCCGCCTCCGGATGCTTACGGCCAGGCGAGGCGCTGCCTCGAGATCGTCGGCGACGCCCTACGCGAGGCAGGCGCCTCGCTCGAAGACGTCGTTCGAACGCGCGTGTACCTGACCGACGCCTCTGCCTTCGACGGCTTCGCCACGGCCCACGGCGAGGCGTTCTCGGAGGTCCGCCCCGCGAACACGACCGTCGTGGTCGCGGCCCTCCTCGACCCCCGCTGGCTCCTGGAGATCGAGGCCGAGGCCGTCGTCACTAACCCTCGAGCCTGAGCCGGTCTCCCTCCTCGACGCCCCAGCGGGAGAAGGCGCCCTGGTTGACCTCGAGCGCGCTCCAGTAGGGCACGCCGGGGTCGTAGACCTCGCACGGATCGGTCTCGCACGGCTCCATGTCGAGGACCCTGAGGATCACCCCGTCGGCGTCGGCAAAGGCGATCGAGAGTGGAATGAGCGTGTCCTTCATCCAGAACCCGCTCGTCGTCGCCTCGCCGAAGAGGAAGACCATGCCGGCGTCCTCGGCGAGGGACTCCCGGTTCATCAGACCCATCTGCCGCTCCTCCGGGCTGTCCGCGACCTCGACCGGCACGAGGACCTCGCCCGAGGGCGTCTGGATCACGACGACCGGCCCGCTCTCTTCGGGCTGGCTCGTCGTCGCATCCTCCTCGGGCGTCGTGGCTGCCGCGCCGGCGACCGTCGTGGTCGGCGGACTTGCCTCCTCCTCGCCGCCGCAGGCGGCCAGGACGAGAACGAGCATGAGGAGGGCGATGCGTCGCACCCCGCCATCCTCGCAAGAACCTCGCACGCGACGGCGACCTAACCGTCCGGCCGTCTCGGAGTAGAGTTCGTCGCTGCCATGAAGCAGATCTACCCTGCCTCGATCACCGGGAAGGGCTTCGCCGAGGGAGGCAGCGTCCTCGATCACCGCTTCGGCTCCTCGGAGCCGTTCACGCTCGGGGTCGAGGAGGAGTACATGCTCCTCGACCCGCAGACGTTCGACCTCGTCCAGCACGTCGACACGGTCCTGACCGCGGCGATGGACGGCGAGTTCGACGAGCGGGTCGGGCCGGAGCTGATGCAGTCGGTGCTCGAGATCTCGACGCCCGTGTGCAAGACGGCCGGCGACATCGAAGGCGAGCTGCGCAAGCTCCGCGCCCACGTGGCGCGGGCGGCGCGGAGCGAGGGCCTGCGCGTCGGCTCCGCCGGCACGCACCCGTTCAGCCTCTTCGAGCGACAGCGAATCACCGCACGCGACCGTTACCGGAACCTCGTCGACCAGCTCCAGTACGTCGCCAGGCGCGAGCTCATCTTCGGCTGCCATATCCACGTCGCCGTGGACGACGCGGACAAGGCGATGAACGTCATCAGCGCGCTGCTCATCCACCTGAGCGAGCTGCTGGCGCTCTCCGCGAGCTCGCCGTTCTGGCGTGGCGAGCCGACGGGCCTCTCGTCGAGCCGCCAGATGGTCTTCGCGGCCTTCCCGCGCTCGGGCCCGCCGCCCCGTTTCCGGGATTACGAGGACTACGCCGAGGTCGTGGGCCAGCTCGAGAAGACCGGCTGCATCGCGGACTACACGCACATCTGGTGGGACGTGCGGCCGCACCCGCGCTTCGGGACCGTCGAGGTACGGGTGATGGACGCGATCACGCGGGTCGAGGAGACGGTGGCCATCACGGCCTACGTCCAGGGGCTCGTGAAGCACTACTCCGAGCTTTACGACGCCGGGAAGGACCTACCGACGTACCACCGGATCCTCGTCACGGAGAACAAGTGGCTGGGCGCCCGCTACGGGCTCGAGGCGCCGGTGATGGACCTCGTCACCGGCCGGCGGAACCGCGTGCCGATCGCACAGCTGATCCGCCGCGCCCTGCGCGACATCGAGCCACACGCGCGCGAGCTCGGCTCCGACCGCGAGCTCGAGGGCATCCGCGACATCCTGGGCCGCGGCAACGGCTCCGACCGCCAGCTCCGGATCTTCAACGCCAACCGCGACATCGTCGAAGTCACCCGGGAGATCTCGGACGCGACCGAGGCAGGGGCGGCCGTCAACCCATGAGCACAGCGGCCGTGGGCGACCCGATCCCGGACGTGCAGGTCTGGCGCTCGACGTCGGACACGGTCGGGCTCCGCGAGCTCGCCGCCGAGTCGCCGTACCTCCTCCTGTCCTATCTCTTCGACTGGTCCAGCACGTGCACGAACGAGCTCTCGGAGCTGAACGCCCGTCGGGACGAGCTCCTCGAGACCGGCGTCGGGTCCTACGGCATCTCCCGCGACAGCCCCTGGTCGCACGTCGCATGGCAGCAGGCGCTCGACCTCGAGGTGCCGCTCCTCTCGGACTGGACCGGGGAGGCCGTCCGCGCGCTCGGGATCGTGCAGGAGTTCCGTGGGCTGCCCGACGTCGCGCGTAGGGCCGCGTTCGTCGTGGACGGAGAGGGCATCATCCGCGGCGCATGGCGGTACGGCGCTTCCGAGGTCTCGGACTTCGACATGCTCGTCGAGTCCGCGCGCTCGCTCTCGTAGCGCTGTACACGGCCGCGGCCTTCGTCGCCACCCTGCCCGCGAGCACGAGCTTCGGGAGCTCGTTCATCGCGAACGGCGCCGCCGGGCACGGCGAGCCTGCCGCCGGCGACCACCTCCAGGCCGTCTACCGCTTCTGGCTCGTGGGCCACCAGCTGGCGCGGGGGGACGCGCCCTGGGTCGATCCCTACAGCTTCCAGCCCTTCGTCGAGCCGCAGATCGTCCTCGCCGGGTGGCCGTTCGGTTTCGCCTTCTGGCCGCTCGACGCCGCCTTCGGGCCGGTGGTGGCCTGGAACCTGCTGCTCGTCGGAACGATCGTCGCGGCCGGGCTCCTCACCTACGGCTGGCTGCGGGAGCTCGAGCTCCCGGCGGGTGCCGCGGCGCTCGGAGGCCTCGCGTTCGCCCTGGCCCCGTACCGCCTCGCCCAGAGCGGGACGCACCTCCTGGGGTGGATCGCGGTGCTCCTGCCGCTCGCGCTCTTCGCCTACGAACGCTCGCGCCGCGCCGACCGCAGCCGATCCGCCCACCTCTGGGGCGCGCTGGCTGCCGCCTCGATCGCGTCGATCACGCTCTCGGGGCAAGTCCACCTGGCGCTCGGCGCCGTCCCCTTCGTCGCCGTCTACGTGGCGGTCAGAGCGGCGCCGGTGGCCGCCGCCTGGGCCGCCGCGGGGCTCGCCGCCGCCGTCGCCGCGGGCGTCGCCATCCACCTGGCGATCGTGCGCGAGTCGGCGGAGAGTAGCGGCCGGTCGCTGCAGGAGGTCGGCGAGTTCTCGGCGGGCTTCTGGGATCTCGTGAGCCGCTGGCTGTCGAGAGACCTGGAGACGTTCGTCTACCTCGGCTGGTTGCTCCCGATCCTCGCCGCCGCAGGCGCGATCCTGCTCTGGCGGAGCGGCCGCCGGCTGCTGACCGCCGTCCTCGGAGCGGCGGCGCTGCTGCCGCCCGTGCTCGCGCTCGGAACGAACCTCCCGCTCTACGAGCTGCTCTGGAACGCTTTCCCGCCGCTTCGCTTTCCCCGTGTCCCGGGTCGGCTCATGCCGATTGCCGACCTCGCCGTGGCCGCCCTGGCGGCGGTGGCGGCCGCCCGCCTCATCGCCGCCTCGGGCCGCCGCGCAGGCCTGGCGACCGCCGCCCTCCTCGCGCTCGTCGCCGCCGATCTCCTCGTCTTCCCCCTCGGCTCCTCGAGCGCCGATCAGGGAAACGACGCCTACACGGCCCTGCGGGGAGAGCCGGCGGGCCGCGTGCTCGAGCTTCCCCTCTTCGAGCCGGGCATCCACTATGGGAGCGTCTACGACTACTACCAGCTGCAGGGGCCGCGAGAGCGCCCCGGCGGCTACTCCACGCTCGTCCCGCGCGAAGCCTACGATTTCTACTTCCTGCGCAACCGGCTCTCCTGCGGCGTCTGGCTTCCGGGAGACGAGGAGACCCTCGCCGACATCGACGTCGGACGGGTGGCCTTCCACGAGGGCATGTACGAGCAGGGCATGGTGCCCGGCGCGTGGTTCGGCTGGCAGGGGCTCCTCGACCACGGGTTCTCCCCGGTCGCCCGCGGAGGGCGCGTGACGCTCTTCTCCCCGGACGGGAACGCGAGCATCGCAGCGCCGGTGGCCGAGCCGCCGCGCGGGGAGCCGCTCTTCTGCGAAGGGTGGAAGAGCCGAGTCATGGACGAGCGGCAGGGGCCCTTCTGGATCTACGGGGCCGGGACGCTCCGGCTCCGGGTCTCCGCTCCGGCGGAGACGCCGGCGTCGCTCTGGGTGGACGGAGACCTCGTGGACCGGATCCAGGTGGACGGCCCGACGACCGCCGAGGCGGAGCTGGCGGGAGACCGCTGGCACGCGCTCGTTCTCGAGGTGCCGCAGCTTCTCGAGACGGAGCCGCCGCAGGGGCTCGAGCTAGAGGCGCTCGAGCTCGACCTCTCAATTCTCCTTCGGTGAGAAGAGCGGGTTCGGTACCGCGAACCAGAGGACGACGGTCTCTTCGTCCTCCGAAGGGTTTCGCCAGGTGTGGGGATCGCGCGGCGAGTACGTGACCGTGTCGCCCGCGCCGACGAGATAGAGCTTTTCCTGCACTCGGAGCTCCAGCTGGCCGGCGAGGACATAGACGAGCTCCACGTCGGCCGGGAACGTGTAGAGCTCGTCGCCCGCGCCGGCACCGGGCGGGATCCGGGACTCCAGGAGGTGGAAGCGCCGCTCCTCGCTCGAGCTGAGGAGGGTGTCCTCGTGGGCGCCGATGGCCGCCCAGGCGGAAGCGTCTTCGCGCCGGATGACCGAGCTCGTCGGGGCCTCGTCCAGGACGTCCCCGAACCGCACGTCGAGCGCCGAGCAGATCCGCGCGAGTGACGAGAGCGAGACCGAGGTCAGGTCCCGTTCGAGCTGGCTGAGAAAGCCGCTGGTCAGGCCGGTCGCCTCCGCGAGCTCGGCCATCGTCATCCCCCGCTCCCGGCGAAGCGCCCGCAGGCGCTCGCCCACGCGCGTCTGGGTGGTCGGGTCCGCGGTCAAGTGCCGATCGTACCGCCCCGGTTGACCGCCGAGAACCCTTGACATCGGCGGGCGGACCCGAGCACGTTGAGAAGGTGTCAGCCGATGAAGCGAGCCCTTCCGCTTCTCGTGGTGACGGGACGTCGGTGAACGTCCGGCGGGACGGCGAGCGCCTGATCGACACCGGCTACCTGGAGGTCGACGGACAGACCGGGGAGATCCTCTTCTCGGCGGGGCCGCACCCGGTGCGCGAGCTCCTGGACGGCAGCTTCAACATCAACCTGGCGCTGCCGGGCGTTCGGCGACATCCTCCGCTAGCGAAGCACCGAGCGCGCGGGAGCGGTCCCCTCCCGCGCGCGGAGCTTCAGCGCCTGAGGACGCGCACCGGCATCCGGAGTGGCGTCCGGCGGTAGAGCCACTTCGCGTCGTGTCGCGTAACGCGCACGCAGCCGTGCGACGCGGGTTCGACCGGGACGCTCCGCGCCTGGTGAATGGCGATCCCGCCGACGAAGTAGCTCGCGTACGGGAGCCGCACCTCGTACGGGATCGACACTGCCCGACGGCGCTTCCGGAAGATCTCGTACCGGCCCGCAGGTGTGGCGAAGCGGCGCTTGCCGGTCGAGACGTGCGCGACGCGCGCGACCCGTCCCCGCCGCACGAGGAGCAGCACCTGGCGGTCGAGCAGGATCTCGACCCTGTCCTTCCGACCTCCGGTCGCCGGCGTCGGTCGCCTAGCATCGGCCAGCGCCCGCTGGGTCACCGGCCCCGGGATCCCGTCGCGGAGAAGGCCGTCCCACTTCTGGAACGCGATCACCGCCGCCCGGCTCTGATCGCCGAAGATCCCGTCGACCCCGCTGCGAGGCAGGAAGCGGAGGTCGGCGAGCTTTCGCTGCACCTCCTCCACGGTCTTCGGGCGGATGCTCACCCCGGCCGGAAGCGGGTCGGCGAAGGCCGACGGTGCGAGGACGAGCGCCAGCGCGACCAGGGCGACAGTTGCCGCCCCGGCTCGACTGGGCGACGGAGCCGGTGCCCGGGCTTGCATGACCGCGGGTCGATGATAGTCGAGACGGCGCCGAAAATCTCGGGGGCAGCCAGAGTACGCCCCGAGGGCCGCACCGATGTCCCGCGTATCCGGCCGCCCCACGGTAGGTCACACGGCACGAACGGCGTATCCCTGGTACTGGGCCTGGCGCGGGTGGCGAGCCTCGACCTGGGCGCTGCTCCCGTTGCCGCGGACCGGCGGGCACGCCGCGGCTCGACCGGCGAACAGGATGGCACGACCCCGCGGAAGGTGTCTGGTGAGCCGGAGCCAGAGCATCGGGCCGCCGGAGCTCCGGGACGAGCTCGCCCGAGCCACGGACGGCCAGAGCGGCCGCGCTACCGAATCCGCCAGGTGTCGCCGGCGTGGAGGAGCGCCTCGAGGTCGCCCTCCCCCTGCTTCTCCCTGGCGTCCTCCACCTGGGCCGTCATGAGCTCGTCGTACGCGGGACGCTCGACGTCCCGGAAGACGCCGAGCGGGAGCGGGCCGGGCAGCGGGTAGCCCAGCCGCCCCAGGGCGAAGGCGGTCTCGGGGCCGCCCGCGTGCGCGTCGTGGACGAGGAGCGCCTCCTCGCCCACGCCGTCCACGTCGACGATCTCGGCGGAGCCGTCGGCGCCGAGCCTCACTCCCCGCTCGCCCGCGGCGCCGAACCGAATCGGCGAACCGTGCTCGAGGACGATCCGGTTCTCCTTCTCGTCCCGTACGTGGTCGAAGGCGCCGTCGTTGTACACATTGCAGTTCTGGAGGATCTCGACGAACGCGGCACCCCTGTGCCGGGCGGCCGCGTGGAGGACCTCGGTGAGGTGCGCGCGGTCGGTGTCGATCGCGCGCGCGACGAACGTCGCCTCCGCGCCGAGCGCGACCGACACGGGGCTCAGCGGCCAGTCGATCGAGCCCATCGGCGTCGGGCCGGTGACCTGGCCGACCGGGCTCGTCGGCGAGTACTGACCCTTCGTCAGCCCGTAAACCTGATTGTTGAAGAGGAGGATGGTGATATTCACGTTGCGGCGCAGGGCATGGAGGAAGTGGTTGCCGCCGATCGAGAGCGCATCGCCGTCGCCCGAGACGACCCAGACCGAGAGGTCCGGGCGCGAGACCGCGAGGCCGGTGGCGATCGCAGCGGCGCGGCCGTGGATCGAGTGGAGGCCGTAGGCGTTCACGTAATACGGGAAGCGGGCCGCGCAGCCGATCCCGGAGACGAAGACGAGCCGCTCGCGCGGGATCCCGAGCTCGGGCAGGAAGCCCTGCATCGTGGCGAGGACCGCGTAGTCGCCGCAGCCGGGGCACCAGCGGACCTCCTGGTCGGTCTTGAGATCCTTCGCCGTCAGCACATCGGTCACGCGAGCTCCTCGATCGCGTCGGCGAGCTCGGCCGAGGTGAAGGGGACGCCGCGGACGCGCTGGTAGCCGACGGCGTCGACGAGGAACTCGGCGCGGACGAGCTTCAGAAGCTGTCCGAGGTTCATCTCGGGGACGAGCACGCGGTCGTACGAGCGGAGGACGTCCCCGAGGTTGGGCGGGAACGGATTGAGATAGGAGAGGTGGGCGTGCGAAACGTTGGCGCCCCGCTCGCGGGCGCTGCGAACGCCGGCCGCGATCGGCCCGTGCGTCCCGCCCCAGCCGAGCACGAGGAGGTTGGCGCCCTCCTGGTGGTCGACGATGACCTCCGGGATGTCCGCCGCGATTCCCGCCACCTTCTCGGCGCGGATGCGAACCATGAGGTCGTGGTTGTCGGGGTCGTAGGAGATGTTGCCCGTGCGCTCCTCCTTCTCGAGCCCGCCGATCCGGTGCTCGAGGCCCGGAGTCCCCGGGAGCGCCCACCGGCGGGCCAGCGTCTGCGCGTCGCGCACGTAGGGAAGGAACCGGTCGCCGTCGTTCGGCTCGGTCGCCAGCTCGGGTGAGATGTCGGGCAGGTCGGCCACGTCCGGGACGAGCCACGGCTCGGAGCCGTTCGCCAGGTAGGCGTCCGAGAGCAGGTAGACCGGCGTGCGGTACTTCAGGGCGATGCGCGCGGCCTCGATCGCCATCTCGAAGCAGTGGCCGGGCGAGGTCGCGGCGAGCACCGGCACCGGCGACTCGGCGTTGCGGCCGAACATGACCATCAGCAGGTCGGCCTGCTCGGGCTTCGTCGGCATCCCGGTCGAGGGCCCTGCCCGCTGGATGTCGAGGATGACGAGCGGGAGCTCGAGCGCGACCGCGAGCCCGACCGTCTCGGCCTTGAGGACGACGCCCGGCCCGCTCGAGGTCGAAACGCCGAGTGCGCCGCCGAACGAGGCCCCCAGCGCGCCGCCCACGGCGGCGATCTCGTCCTCCGCCTGGAAGGTGCGCACGCCGAAGCGCTTGAGCCGCGCCAGCTCCTCCAGGATCCCGGAGGCCGGTGTGATCGGGTAGGCGCCGAGGAAGAGCGGCAGCCCGCTCTGGACGCTCGCGGCGACGAGCCCCATGGCGAGCGCCTGGTTCCCGGTGACGTTGCGGTACGTCCCGGGGGGGAGCTGCGCGGGCCTGACCTCGTACTGCACCGCGAACTCCTCCGTCGTCTCGCCGAAGGCGTAGCCGGCGCGGAAGGCCCGAACGTTCGCCTGCGCGATCTCGGGGAGCTTGGCGAACTTCCGCTCGAGGAACTCGACCGTTCCCTCGGTGGGGCGGCTGAAGAGCCAGGACATGAGCCCGAGCGCGAACATGTTCTTCGAGCGCTCGGCCTCACGCTTGGAGACGTCGAATTCCTTCAGCGCCTCGATGGTCAGCGAGGTGAGCGGCACCCGCTGCAGCCGGAACTCCTCCAGGGAGCCGTCCTCGAGCGGGTTCTCGTCGTAGCCGGCCTTCTGGAGGTTCCGATCGTTGAAGGCGTCGGTGTTGACGATGATCGTCGCGCCCTTCGGCAGGCCGCTCAGGTTCGTCTTCAGGGCGGCCGGGTTCATGGCGACGAGCACGTCGGGCGCGTCGCCCGGCGTGAGGATGTCGTGATCCGAGAAGTGGATCTGGAAGCCGGAGACGCCCGGCAGCGAGCCGGCGGGGGCCCTGATCTCGGCCGGAAAGTCCGGCAGCGTCGAGAGGTCGTTGCCGAGGACGGCCGTCTCGCTCGCGAAGCGCCCGCCGGTGAGTTGCATGCCGTCTCCGGAGTCTCCTGCGAAGCGGATGACGACCCGATCCCGCTGCTCGATCGGCTTGGGCATCGTGCAACTTCAGGTATACCGCACGAGCAGGAGCCTCGCGTGACCTACGTCCCCGCCGACGACCGCTACGACCGGATGCTCTACCGCCGCTGCGGCAGGAGCGGGCTCGACCTGCCCGCGGTCTCGCTCGGGCTCTGGTGGAACTTCGGCCACGACCGGCCGCTCGAGACGGGCAGGGCGATCGTGCGGCGCGCGTTCGACCTCGGCATCACGCACTTCGACCTGGCGAACAACTACGGGCCGCCGTACGGCTCCGCCGAGGAGAACTTCGGCCGGATGCTGGCGACCGACCTGGCGCCGTACCGCGACGAGCTCGTCGTCTCCACGAAGGCCGGCTACGACATGTGGCCCGGGCCCTACGGCGATCGCGGCTCGCGCAAATATCTGCTCGCCAGCCTCGACCAGAGCCTCGGGCGGATGGGCCTCGAGTACGTCGACATCTTCTACTCGCACCGCCCCGACCCCGAGACGCCGCTCGAGGAGACGATGGGGGCGCTCGCCACCGCCGTCCACCAGGGCAAGGCTCTCTACGCCGGGATCTCGTCGTACTCCGCACCCCGGACCGCCGAGGCGGCTGCGATCCTCCGCGATCTCGGCGTCGAGCTCCTCATCCACCAGCCGTCGTACTCCCTGCTCAACCGCTGGATCGAGCCGGAGCTCCTGGACGTCCTCGCCGACGAGGGGGTCGGCTGCATCGTCTTCTCCCCGCTCGCCCAGGGCATGCTCACCGACAAGTACCTCGACGGCATCCCCGAGGGCTCCAGGGCGACGCGCGAGTACGCGCTCTCGGAGGACTTGCTCGCGCCGGAGACGCTGGAGAAGATCCGCAGCCTCAACGAGATCGCCAAGGCGCGCGGCCAGACGCTCGCCCAGATGGCACTCGCCTGGACGCTGCGCGACTCCCGCGTGACGTCGACACTGATCGGCGCGTCGAGCGTCGCGCAGCTCGAGGAGAACGTGGCCGCGCTCGATCGGCTCGATTTCCCCGAGGACGAGCTCGCAGAGATCGACCGGCACGCGACCGAGAGCGGCATCAACCTCTGGGCACAGGCAACGGAAGGCTGACGATCTCGTCCATCTGGTCGAGGCCCTCCGGTCGATGCGTGATCAGGAGCACCGCCCGCTCGCCGGCAGCAACGAGGACGTCGTCGATCATCGCCTGCGCGGTGGGCGGGTCGAGGTGCGCCGTCGGCTCGTCCAGGAGGAGGACGGGGGCGTCCGCCAGGAGCGCGCGGGCCAGCACGAGGCGCTGGCGCTGACCGCCCGAGAGCATCGTCCCTTCCTCGCCGACCGGCGTGTCCAGCCCGGCCGGGAGCGAGGCGGCCCAGTCGGCCAGCCGGGCGCGCTGCAGCGCGGCCCAGAGCTCGGCGTCGCCGGCATCGGGACGGGCGAGGCGCAGGTTCTCCCGGATGGTCGAGTCGAAGACGTGCGCGTCCTGGCCGGCAAGGGCGAACATGGCTCGGACGTCCTCCTGGCGGTACTCGCGGACATCGTGACCGGCGATCGTCACCCGACCCTCGACCGGGTCGAGAAAGCGCAGCAGGAGATTCGTGACCGTCGTCTTCCCGGCCCCGCTCGGGCCGACGAGAGCGACTCGCCGGCCCGCTTCGAGGCGAAGCGCGAAGCCTCGCAGGACCGGCTCCTCGTCACTGTAGCCCGCAGTCACCCCCACGAGCTCGACCGGAGCCCGCCGCGGCGGGCCCGGGTGCGGCTCCGCCGGGTCGCAAACGAGGGGCTTGCGCTCCATCGTCTCGAGGACCCGGCGACCGGCCGCGAGGAGGCCCGGGGCCTCGCGGGCGCCGGCCGGTAGCGGGACCACGGCGTCGAAGGAAGCGAGCGCGAGCAGCGCCAGCGCGGCCACGAGAACCCTGTCGAGGGTGCCGGCGGAGTGGGCGTCCACCGCCAGCGCAAGCACGCCGGCGACAGTTGCGCCGGCGATCAGGAGCAGGAGCGCGTCCGCGGCGGCGCCGGCGAGCGCGTCACGCCGGCCGAGGCGCACGAGCTCGGCATCCGCCGCCCGAACGCGGGCGAGGGTGTCCTGCTCGCGCCCGAAGGCGACGAGCTCCGGAGCTCCTCGTAGCAGCTCGATCAGGTCGGCCGTCAGCTCGCCGCGGGCGACCGCCTGCCGCCGGCCGGCGGAGCGGGCGGCACTCCAGGCGAAGAGCGGAACGACTACGCCCCCGACGAAGAGACCAATCGCGAGGACTGCAGCCGCCGACGGCAGCACGGTCGCGGCCGCGGCCACGGCGCCTGCCGCGGCGAGCACCGCGACCAGCGGCGGCCCGAGCGCGCGCGGGTACAGGCCCTGGAGAGCGTCCACGTCGCCGACCATGCGATTGAGGAGCTCGCCCCGCCGGTAGCCCTCGAGCTGCGCAGGCGCAAGCGGCTCGATGCGCTCGTAGAAGCGCGAGCGGATGCGGGCGAGCGAGCGCAGGGCGAGGTCATGGGAGACGATCCGCTCGAGGTAGCGCGTGAGCGGCCGGGCGAGGCCGAAGAAGCGCACGGCGACGATCGTGACGGTGAGCGAGAGGATCGGCGGTTGCTCGGCCGCGCGGGAGATGAGGTAGCCGGCGGAGGTCATGAGGCCGATCCCGAAGACGACGGCGAGCGCGCCGAGCACGACGGCGACGGCCACCCGGCGGCCCGGGATGCCGGCGAGCTCGAACAGCCTGAACACCGCGCTCATCTCGTGGCCGCCTCCCACGGGGCGAGGGCTCGCACCCCTGCAAGCCGCACCACGCGATCCGCTCGGGTCTCGAGCTCGCCCCTGTGGGTGATGAGGAGGACCGTGCGGCCCGAGAGCACGCGCTCCACCGTCCGGCCAACGAGGTCGGCACCGGCGGGATCGAGATCGGCGGTGGGCTCGTCGAGGATCAGGAGCGGCGCATCGCGCAGGAATGCCCTGGCCAGAGCGACTCTCCTCACCTGGCCGGCGGACAGGGGCCGGCCTCCGTCGCCGACCAGGGTCTTGTACCCGCGCGGCAGCGCGCGGACGAACGCGTCAGCGCCCGCGAGCACGGCAGCCTCCTGAACCGCGTCGTCCGTGGCGACGGGGTCGCCGAGGCGAATGTTGTCGGCCACCGTGCCCCGAAAGAGCGTCGGCCGCTGCGGGACCCAGGCGACCTGCGCGCGCCATGCGGCGGCGTCGCACTCCGCGAGGTCGATGCCTCCGCAGGTGAGGCGGCCGGCGGTCGGCTCCGCGAACAGCAGGAGCAGCGCGGCGATCGTGCTCTTGCCCGCTCCGCTCGGCCCGGTGAGCGCGACCGTCTCGCCCCGCTCGAGCTCCAGGTCGACACCGGCGATGACCTCGCCGTCGCGTCCCGGGTAGGAGAAGGAGACACCTTCGAGCCGGACCGGCGCGTCGCGGGGGCTCGGGGGCGTGAGGGTCCCGGACGGCCGGGCGCCGGCATCCTCGGCGAGCTCGAGGAGGCGCTCGCCGACCGCGCGCCCGTCGGCGCTTGCGTGGAACTGCGCGGCCAGGTTCCGGAGCGGCAGGTAAAGCTCGGGCGCGAGGACGAGCACCGTCAAACCCGCCTCGAGCCCCAGACCGCCCTCGACGAGGCGGACGCCGACGGTCACGGCCACGAGCGCGATCCCGAGGGTGGCGGCGAGCTCGAGGACAGTGCCTGACAGGAAGGCGACTCTCAACGTCCCCATCGTCGCGCGCCGGTACTCGTCACCGACGCGGGCGATCTGCTCTGCCTGCGCCTTGCCCCGGTTGAACGCGCGCAGCGTCGGCAGCCCCCTGACGACGTCGAGGAAGTGTGCGGCCAGCAGCCGCAGTGCCTCCCAGCGCCGGCGCGTCCGCCTCTCCGTATAGCGGCCGACGAGCCACATGAAGACGGGGACGAGCGGGAGCGTCAGCAGCATGATCCCGGCCGAGAGGAGGTCGATGGAGGCGACGAGGGCGAGCACCGCGACCGGCACTACGAGCGCGAGGACGACCTGCGGGAGGTAGCGGGCGAAGGTCACCTCGAGCGCGTCGACGCCGCCGACCGCGACCGTCGCGACCTCCGCGCTCTCCGCGCCGTCGAGCGCGGCCGGCCGGTCCCTGAGCCGCCGCTCGACCAGGTCGAGCCGAAGTTCGGAGAGCGTGGTCGCCGCCGCTCTCCTCCCCACGACCTCGAAGGCCCACGCCGCCAGCCCACGACACGCCGCAACGGCGACGAGGAGGACAAGCGGGAGCGTCAGCTCGTTCAGCGCGGCGCCCTCGAACCCGCGGGCCGCGACGCGCGCGAGCAGCACCGCCTGCGCGAGGACGAGGAGCGCGGCGAGGATGCCGAGCGCGGCGTCGACGGCCAGGAGCGCGCGCACGGCCCCGGCGCGTCGCACCAGGCGCCGGTCGATCATGGGCTATCCGCCGCCGGTCTTTCGAGCGACGAGGTCGACCGGGCTGCCCGCCTCTTCCTCGAGCCCGAGCCGGCCGCGGAAAACGTGGTACGTCCAGCCCTGGTAGAGGAGGACGAGTGGCGCGAGGATCAGAGCGGCGACCGTCATGACCTGGAGCGCGTAGTGCGAGGAGGAGGCGTTCTCGACGGTGAGGCTGTTGGCGAAGTCCGGGCTCGAGACCATCACGCGCGGGTAAAGGCCGGTGAAAAGCGTCGCGACCATGAGCACCGCGCCCCCGCCGGTCATTACGAACGCCCAGCCGCTCCGCCCGGAGAAGGCGAAGACGACGGCGAGGACGAGCGCCACGATGCCCGCCGCGGCCGGAAGAATCGGCGGGAAGAGATCCTTGTCGTTCCGGTCCATGGCGACGGCCACGGTCCAGCCGAAGAAGCCGCCGGCCACGATCGCGGCGGGGAGGGCGAGCCGCCGCGAGGCGTGGCGGGCGCGCTCGAGCAGGTCTCCGGTCGTCTTGAGCGTCAGGAACGTGGCGCCGTGGAAGGCGAAGAGGAGGACGGCCGCGAGTCCGGCGACCACGGTGTATGGGCTAAAGAGGTCGAAGAAGTCGCCCGCGAAATGGCCGTCCGAGTCGATGGGCACGCCGTGCACGAGGTTGGCGAGCCCGACACCCCAGATGAGCGCCGCCCCGGTGCTCCCGATCGTGTTCGCCCACATCCACATCGCCCGCCAGCGGGGGCTCTCCCGCTTCTCCCGCCACTCGAAGGAGACGACCCGGACGATCAGGAAGGCGAGGACGAGCAGCAGGGCGACGTAGAAGCCGGAGAACATCGTCCCGTACCAGCTCGGGAAGGCGGCGAACGTGGCCCCGCCCGCGACGACGAGCCAGACCTCGTTCCCGTCCCACACGGGACCGATGGACTCGAACATCACCCGCCGCTCCCGCTCGTCCTTGGGCAGGAACGGGAGCAGCATCCCCACGCCGAAGTCGAAGCCCTCGAGCAGGAAGTAGCCGGCCCAGAAGAAGGCGATGATGAGAAACCAGAGGAGCTGGAGGTCCATCAGTACCCCAGGGCCGGCGCAGCCTCATCGCCTTCGCCGCCGATCTGCGGCGGGTCGAGGCGCGCGTAGTGGCGCATGAGCACGAAGTCGACGACGGCGAGCAGCCCGTAGAGGATGGCGAAGACGCCCAGGCTGAACGCGATCGTGGTCGTGCTCACGCTCGGCGAGTTGGCGTCGGCCGTCTGAAGGAGCCCCTGGACGATCCAGGGCTGGCGGCCGACCTCCGAGAGCACCCAGCCGGCGAGCGCGGCGGCGTACGGGAGGGCGATCGACCCGACCGCGACCCAGAGGAACCAGCGCGTCCGCTCGAGCCTGCCTCGCCACATGAGGAGGGCGGCGAGCGCTGCCACAGCGAAGACCAGCGTCCCGGCGTAGGCCATGATCCGCATGCTCCAGTACGTCGTCCTGACCGGCGGGGCGTAGTTCCCCGGCCCGTACTCCTGCTCGTAATCGGCCTGGAGCTGGTTGATGCCCTGCACCTCCCCGTCCAGGGAGCCCGTGGCGAGGAGCGAGAGGAGCTTCGGGATCTCGATGTCGAAGCTCGGCGTCTGGTCGTCTTCGCTGAAGCCGCCGATCTGGAAGAGGGAGAAGGCGGCCGGCTGCTCGGTGTCCCACAGCGCCTCGGTCGCCGCGATCTTCATTGGCTGGTATTCGGTGACGACCTC
Organism: Gaiellaceae bacterium; assembly: GCA_035457655.1. Classification (GTDB taxonomy): domain Bacteria; phylum Actinomycetota; class Thermoleophilia; order Gaiellales; family Gaiellaceae; genus JAIBJN01. Next base: position 6,030 of record DATIBF010000018.1, on the reverse strand, counting down.
GCCGAGGTAGCTGCCGACGAGGAGGTTCACGGCGGAGACCGGCACGAGGACGATCAGGGCGAGCTTCGCCGCCGGCCGGAAGATCTCGACGTTCCGGCCGCGCAGGAAGTGCCAGCAGGAGACCCCGAGGATCACCACCGCGGCGGTCGTGAGCCCCACGAGGATCACGTGAATGAAGGCCCAGATCGCAAAGCGGTTCGTGAGGAGCTCCCACACGCTCGTCAGCTCGGCGCGGCCGTCGGTGATCGTCGAGCCCACCGGACGCTGCATCCACGAGTTGGCGACCATGATGAAGAAGGCCGAGAGGAAGCTCCCGAGCGCGAACAGCCATACGGTCGCCAGGTGGAGGCGCGGGCCGAGCTTGTTCCAGCCGAAGATCCAGAGCCCGAGGAACGTGGACTCGAGGAAGAACGCGGCCAGTCCCTCGATCGCGAGCGGGGCGCCGAAGACGTCGCCCACGAACGCGGAGTAGACCGACCAGTTCATCCCGAACTGGAACTCCTGCACAAGGCCGGTCGCGACGCCGATCGCGAAGTTGATCAGCATGAGCGTCCCGAAGAACCGCGTGAGCCGGAGCCAGGCCTCGTTCCCGCTCCGGTGCCACATCGTCTGCATGACGGCGACGAGCGGGGCGAGCCCAAGAGTCAGCGGCACGAAGAGGAAGTGGTAGAGCGACGTCGTCGCGAACTGGATGCGCGCGAGGTCGACGGTGGTGACCGCGAGAGTGCTCACGCCGCCGCTGTCAAGTCGTCGTCAAATGTGTGGCCGGGCACCCCTGCTCTCCTTCGCGTGAGAACTCAAGTGCGATCGTGCCAGATCGCGCCGCGATCGTGCCAGTGACCCAGATTGATGGAATCACCCGGAGAGGATGAAGCCTGAGCCGAGGGCAGAGCACGCGTCGTCACTGGCAGGGTCCGAACCGTCCCGGCCGCCCCGGGGCTCAGCCCTGACGGTTGGGTCGACGGGCAGCCTAGGGCAACCGGCAGACGATCTTGCCGTCGTGCTGCTCGGTGCTCGCTTGGAGTTCCGCATGGGTGACGAGGCAGGTGCCGAACTTCGTCTCGATCGGCTCGCCCTCTCGAGGGAGATCCGGGAGCTCGACCTCGTCGAGATCCGTCCACCCCGGGCCCTCGATCGTGACGATGAAATGACGCACCGCGGTCCATGATGTCAGGTTGTCGCGGACAGTCGGCGGAGGGCCGAGTGCCGGTTGACTTCCGCGGTCCGGGTCAGCGGAGGTGCGGCAAGGAATGTCATCGAGAACCCGACCATGCTCATGGCATCGGCGAGAGCCTACGACTCGCGCGAACGGTCCGAATCATCCGAAGGGGATGACGGGCGCCGTCAGGGCCGTCCGCGAGAATCGCGCGGGTGTCCGAGGGGCTTTCGCCAGCCGACGTTGGCAAGGAGATCAGCGAGCACGCCAAGCACGCCGGCGGTCACGGCGGGCACGACCGTGCGATCGCCATCGGGGAGGTACTCCTCCTCTCCATCGTCACGATCGTCGCCGCGTGGTCGGGCTATTCGGCGGCAAAGTGGGGAACGGAGTCGTCGCTTGCGCTCGCCGAGGCCTCCGCGACCCGGACGAAGGCAAACCGTGAGTTCCAGGAGTCGCTGACCTTCCGAATCGGCGACGCGACCACGTTCAACGCCTGGTTCGACGCCTACCTCGCGGACGACCAGGAGGCGGTCGAGGTCGCCGAGCGACGCTTCCGGCCGGAATTCAGGATCGCCTTCGACGCATGGCTCGCCACCAACCCCTTCGAGAATCCCGATGCGCCGCCGGGGCCGCAGGCAATGCCCGAGTACATGCCGACCGGCCTGGCGGACTCACGCCGGCTGGACGACGAAGCCGACGCGCTCTTCGCAGAGGGACACGAGGCCGCCGAAACCGCCGACAACTACGTCCGCACCACGGTCATCCTCGCGAGCGTGCTCTTCCTCGTCGGGATCAGCACCCAGTTCCCGCTGCGCGCCGTTCGCTACGGACTGATCACCGTGGGCGGGGCCTTGCTCGTCTTCGCCGGCATCCTGATCCTGCTCCTGCCGGTGCCGCCGTGATCACAGTGGCACGATGCCCCAGGCAGCTCGGAATTCGTCACCCGGCTCCAGACGGATCAGATCCTCGCGGCTGCGAAACGCGTTCGCCGGGCAGGTCATCGGCTCGACGGCGAGACTACGACGCCGGACGTCGGGCAGCGGATCGCCCGTGAAGAGCTGCAGGTAGCGGTAGCTCTCGTCGACCCAGAGGGTAAGGCCGGCACGGCTCCTCGGGTCCCGCAGCTCGACGCGCGCACGGCCATACTCGCCGCGCTTGAGGTCGGTGAAGGCGTGGTCGAGGGTCGTGGCGCCGATCTCCCTTGGACGGCGGAAGTCGTGCTCGGTCCCCTCGACGGACTCCCTCCCGAGGGGAAGGCCGCGCTCGTCCACCCGCAGCACGGTCCGGCCGGGAGCGCTCAGTATCACGGAATCGACGGTCGTCGTCCCGACGGTGACGTACGGATGCTGGCCGGCACCAAACGGGCAGGCTTCCTCGCCGGTGTTGATCGCCGTGGTTCGGACGCTCAGCCCTCCCTCCGAGAGCGCGTACTCGATGGAGAGCGCAAGGGAGAACGGATAGCCGGGCTGCGGCTCGAGCACGTGCTCCAGGACGATCCGGTGCGGCTCCCGCTCTGCGACGGTCCAGGCCGCGTCTCGCACGAGGCCGTGGATCGCGTTCCCCCGCTCGGGCTCCGTGAGCGGGAGCTGATGACGCTGCCCGTCGAACTCGTACTCACCGTCCTCGAGCCGGTTCGGCCAGGGGATGAGCACCTGCCCGCGGCCGGACGTCGCCGGCTCGCCGGCCGGGTAGCCGTCGAGCAGCTCCCGGCCCCCGGCGGCGTACGAGCGGAGCCCGCCCCCGACAGCGTCGACGGCGGCCCGCTGGTCGGCCGCCTCGATCTCGACGTCCGTCAAGCGATTCGCCCGAGCAGGTGGTCGCCGACCCGGAGCGCGTTCGCCATCGCCGTCAGCGCCGGGTTCACGGCGCCGATGCTCGGGAAGAAGCTGGTGTCGACCACGTAGAGGTTGTCGAGCTCGTGCGCCCGGCAGTCGGTGTTCAGCACCGAGCTTTCCGGATCGGCCCCGAAGCGGCACGTGCCCGCCTGGTGCGCGCAGCCGGCGACGGGGATCTCGGTCTTCATGTACATGAACCGGTGGATGAAGTGCCCGGGGTTCATGTCCAGCTGCCCGAGGATCGACTTCATCTTCTCGTAGAGCCGTTTCCTCGCCTCGGCGTTCGTCTCCGTGTAGCTCAGCGTCACCTTGCCGTCGCCGTCGACCGTGACGCGGTTGTCGGGCCGGGGCAGGTCCTCGGTCGAGAGCCAGAAGTCGATCGCGTGCCGCGCGACACGCTCGAGCGTCCACTCGGGAGCGAGCTTCGTCTCGAGGGGCTTCTCGCCGCGGAACATTGGCGCCTGCGACTTTCCGACCATCTGGATGTTCCCCAGGGGGTACTCGAAGTCGTCGGTTCCGAAGTAGAAGTCGTTCAGCCCGAGCGTCTTCTGGTAGACGGTCGGGTTCTCCTCGCGAGACAGCGCGAGCACGGCCTGGCTGTCGTGGAACATGAAGTTCCGCCCCACTTGGTCGGAGCCGTTCGCGAGGCCGTTGGGATGTGCGTCGCTGGCGGACTCAAGGAGCAGCTTGGCGGAGTTCGCGGCCCCGCAGGAGACGACGACCAGGTCGGCGGCGATCGTCTCCGTCTCCCCGTCGCGCTCGACGACGATCTCGGTGACGGCGGTGCCGGCGTCGTTCGTGCCCAGCCTGACGGCCCTCGCGTTCGTGAGCAGTGTGACGTTCGGATACTCGAGCGCCGGGCGGACGCCGATCACCTCGGCGTCTGACTTGGCGTGGAGGACGCAGGGGAACCCGTCGCAGTTGGCGCAGCGCACGCACGTCGAGTAAGCGGGATTCGACTCGTCGAGCAGGATCCCGCACGGCGCGTGGAAGGGGTGGTAGCCGGCCCCGGCGAGGTCGTCCGAGAGCTGCTGGATGCGCGGCTCGTGCGAGACGGCCGGGTGCGGGTAAGGCCCGCTCGCGTCCGGCTCGGTCGGATCCTCGCCCCGGGCCCCGTGCACCTGGTAGAGCTGCTCGGCCTGCGTGTAGTACGGCTCGAGCTCGTCGTAGGAGATCGGCCAGGCCGGGGAGATGCCGTCGTGGTGGCGAAGTTCGCCGAAGTCTTCGCGGCGGAGGCGGTAGAGCGCGGCGCCGTACAGCTTGGTCGCGCCGCCGACGAAGTAGTGGACCTGTGGCTGGAAGGGCTTCCCCTTCGCGTCGTACCAGGTCTCCGGCGAGACGTAGCGGTTCTCGACGAAGACGTCCTGGGCCAGCCAGTTCTGCGGCTCGCGCGGGAGCCAGTCGCCGCGCTCGACCAGGAGGATGCGCTTTCCCGACGGCGCGAGGCGGTGGGCGAGCGTTCCGCCCCCCGCACCGCTTCCGACGATGACGACGTCGTACGCGCTCTCAGTCATGTGATCTCCCGGAGTCGCTCGGCGAGGATGATCCGCCCGGCGGCCTCGATCAGGGCCAGGTGGGAGAAGGCCTGCGGGAAGTTGCCGAGGTGCCGGGCCGTCTCGGCCTCGTACTCCTCGGCGTAGAGGCCGAGCGGCGAGGCGATCCTGAGGAGGCGTTCCAGGACCCCGCGGGCCCTGACCTCATCCCCGACGATGGACAGCGCGGAGACGAGCCAGAACGAGCAGATGAGGAACGTCCCCTCCTTGCCGGAGAGGCCGTCGTCGGTCTCGTCGGTCTTGTAGCGGAGAACGAATCCGTGCTCGGTCAGCTCCTCGTCGATCGCCGAGACGGTCTTGCGCAGCCGCTCGTCGTCTCCGGGCAGGAGGCCGAAGAGCCCCGCCAGGAGGGTCGAGGCGTCGAGGGAGTCGGTCGCGTAGTGCTGGCGCAGCACGCCGCGGTCGCTGACGCCGTTCGCGAGGATGTCCGCCTTGATCTCGTCGGCAGTGGCGCTCCACGACTGCTGAAGCTCGAGGTCGCCCCTGATCCCCGCCAGCTTCGCCGCCCGGTCGAGGGCAACCCAGCACATGAGCTTCGAGGAGACGTAGTGCTGCGGTGCGCCCCTTGCCTCCCAGATGCCCTGGTCGGGCTCCTGCCAGACGTCGATCGCGCACTCAGCCTGCGCCTGCACGATCGGCCACAGGCGTCTGGGCAGCCGCTGGCTCCGCCGCGTGTGGAGCAGGATCGAGTCGAGCACGGCGCCGAAGACGTCGTTCTGGCGCTGGTCGAAGGCGCCGTTTCCGATCCGCACCGGTCGAGCGCCGTCGTAGCCCGAGAGGTCGTCCCGCGTCGACTCGGTGAGGTCCCGCCGGCCGTCGATGCCGTACATGATCTGGAGCGCTCCGTCCTCGTTGGGCTCAAGATCGGCGACGAACTGCATGAACTCGTCCGCTTCCCAGTCGAGGTTGAGCCAGTGCAGGGCCTGGAGCGTGAACGTGGCGTCGCGCATCCACGTGTAGCGGTAGTCCCAGTTGCGCTCGCCGCCAGGGGTCTCCGGCAGCGACGTCGTCAGGGCGGCGACCGTCGCCCCGGTCGGCATGTAAGTCAGACCCTTGATGACGAGCGCGGAGCGCTGGATCGACTCGCGGAAGGGGTGATCGGGAAGGCGTGCACGCCCCAGCCAGCGTCGCCAGTAGCGAACCGTGGCCTCGATCTGGGCTTCGGCAGCGTCGACGTCCGCCGGCGCGGCCAGGCCCTCGGCCCAGGAAAGTGCACAGTACGCGCGCTCCCCCTTTGCGAGCGTGTGGCGGGCACGGACTCGATTACCCTCGATCCCGAGTGCGAAGTCCGACTGCAGCCGGATCGTCTGGCCCGCTCCGGTTCCGTCCGCCGCGTGCCGCCCGCCGTCGACGAGCGCCCACTCCGCCGGGGTCGTGCCGTAGTCGAAGACGGGCTCGCAGACGAGCTCGACTTCGACCTCGCCCTGGAGGCAGGCGACCGTCCGGACGAGCACGTGGTCGGCGTCGTCGTCCGCGGGCGGTC
>DATIBF010000017.1:0-3772 GCA_035457655.1 Gaiellaceae bacterium | reverse complement strand
AGCTCGATCCCGAGCATCGGGGCGAGCGCCTGCGTGGAGGTGTCGAGCTCCTTCGCGGAGAGCGATGCCAGACAGCCCTTGTAGTAGGCGACCTTCATTCGGCCGCCTCGGGCGAGATCTCGCCGCCGTGCTCGAGGCGGGCCAGCGCGCGCTCGCCCTGGACGATGCCCGCCGCGCCGGAGCGGTCCTGCGCCTTCACGACCTCGTAGAGCGCCCTCGCCTCCTGCACGTTCTCGGCGACGTGCGGGACGAGCGGCACCTTCCCGTGCTTGAAGAGGGCAAGCGCGAACTTCGTCTCCTTGAGCGCACCGAGGATGCCCTGCGTCTTCGGGACGAGCTCGGTCTCCCGGAGCCACCCGGTCGTCTTCGCCGAGTGCACGAACCAGAGCGCGTGCTTCGCGCCCATGTCGCGGTCGATCTCGAGCCTGATCGACTCCGCGCCGAGCTTGGCGATCGCATCGCGCGGGTCAACGCCCTTCGGGCAGCGCTCGTTGCAGAAGTAGCACCGCGTGCAGTCCCAGATCCCGTGCTCGTCGTTGTACCGCTCGAGCCGCTCGACCGGGATCTGGTCGCGCGGGTCTCCGACGAAACGGAAGCCCTTGGCCAGCGCGGCCGGCCCGAAGAACTCGGGGTCGGATTCCATCGAATTGCACTCGGAGACGCAGCAGCCGCACATGATGCAGAGCGCCTCCTTCTGGATCGGCGCCATTTCCTCCGGGGAGACCAGGAACTCCCGCTCCGGCACGTCGCGATAGCCCGTCTCCACCCACGGTTTCATGTTCTTGACCTTCGTCCAGAACGGGTTCATGTCGACGACGAGGTCCTTGAGGACCGGCATGTTGCCCATGGCCGAGATCACGGGGACGTGGCCGCGGTCGACGATCGGCTTCATGCGCTCCTTGCAGGCGAGGATGGCGCGCCCGTCCATGCGCATCCCGCAGGAGCCGCAGATCATCATGCGGCAGCTCTTCCGGTATGAGAGCGTGCCGTCGACGGTGTCCTTGACGATGTCGAGCACGTCGAGGAGGCAGGCCCATTCCGGAGCCTTGACCTCGTAGTCCCGGAGCACGCGCTCGCCGGTCTTCGGATCGAACCGCCAGATCTTCAGCGCTACGTCCACTAGTACGTCCTCTCCATGGGTTCCCACTTCGTCACGCGGACCGGGGCCCAGGTGAGCTGCGGGCTTCCGTCGACCAGCGTGACCAGCGTGTGCTGCATGAAGTTCTCGTCGTCGCGGTCCGGGTAGTCGTAGGGCCGCGCATGGGCGCCGCGGCTCTCCTTGCGGGCGAGCCCCGCCTCGACCATGCAGGCCGCGAGCTCGAGCAGGAAGCCGAGCTCGAGCGCCTGGGTGAGGTCGCTGTTGAAGACGTCGCCCTTGTCCTCGACGACGACGCGCTCGTAGCGCTCGCGAAGCCCGGAGACGATCTCGCCCTCGAGGCGCATCTGCTCCTCGCGCCGGAAGACCCCGAAGTGTTCGTGCATCGTCGAGGCCATCTCGTCGCGGATCGCGTGCGGGCGCTCTCCCTCCGTGCGTTCGAACAGCGCCTGCAGCTCCTGCTCGGCGTCCGCGAGGGCGGACTCGGGCGGTGCGACGACCGTGTTTGCGAGCGCCCACTCGGCGGCCGCACGCCCCGCGCGCTTGCCATATGTGATCGTCTCCATGAGCGCGTTCCCCCCCAGGCGATTTGCCCCGTGGACGGAGACACAGGCACACTCGCCCGCGGCGTAGAGGCCCTCGAGGACGGTCTTGCCGTCGAGGTCGGTGTCGACGCCGCCCATGTGGTAGTGGGAGCCGGGGCGCACGGGGATCGGCTCGTGGATCGGGTCGACGCCCGCGAAGACCATGCTCAGCTCGCGCGTCCCGTGCAGGCGCTCGATGATCCGGTCGGCACCGAGGTGGCGCAGGTCGAGGAAGACGTTGCCGTTCACGCCACGTCCCTCGTCGATCTCGATCTGCTCGGCGCGCGAGATGACGTCGCGGCTGGCCAGCTCCATCGCGTTCGGCGCATAGTCCTTGAGGAACCGCTCGCCCTCCGAGTTGAGCAGGTAGGCGCCCTCGCCCCGGCAGCCCTCGGTAATGAGCACGCCCGACGGCGAAAGCGTCGTCGGGTGGAACTGCATCATCTCCATGTCCTTCAGGGGCACGCCCATCCGGAGCGCGAGCGCCAGGCCGTCGCCGGTGCAGGAGTAGGCGTTCGTCGTGCCGGTGTAGAGGCGCCCGGCGCCGCCGGTGCAGAGGATCACGGTCTTCGCGCCGACGAGCTTGAGGCCGCCGTTCAAGAGGTCCCAGCAGATGACCCCCTGGCAGCGCCCGTCGTCCTCGACGAGCTTCCAGGCGAACCACTCCTCGTACGTCTTGACGTCCCGCTTCATCATCTGCTCGTAGAGGACGTGGACGAGGACGTGGCCGGTGATGTCGGCCGCGTACGCGGTTCGCGGCTCGCCGGCCGCGCCGAAGGGGCGCTGCGCGATGCGGCCGTCGTCCGTCCGCGAGAAGACGGCGCCCCAGTGCTCGAGCTGGTAGACGTCGTCCGGTGCCTCCTGGCACAGGACCTCGATCGCGTCCTGGTCGCCGAGGTAGTCGGAGCCCTTGACCGTGTCGAAGGCGTGCTTCTCCGGATCGTCCTCGGAGGCGTTCCCGAGGGCCGCGTTGATGCCGCCCTCGGCCGCCCCGGAATGGCTGCGGGTGGGATGGATCTTGGAGATGACCGCGACGTCCACGCCCGCGTCGAACGCCTCGATGGCGGCGCGCATGCCGGCGAGACCGGCGCCGACGATGAGGACGTCGTGCTTGGCTTCCACTGCCAGGGAAGCTATACGAAACGGCTGCGGACGCGCTTCAGAGCCGGGGCCCGGCCCGACGCACGGCGTCGCTCGCGTCGGCGAAGCGCTCGAAGTTCTCCCGGAACAGCCCGGCGAGCTCCCGCGCCTTCGCGTCATAGGCCTCGGGGTCGGCCCAGGTCGAGCGCGGGTCGAGGAGGCCGCGGTCGACCCCGGGGACGACGGCGGGCACCTCGAAGCCGAAGACGGGATCGACCCGGTACTCGACGTCGTCGAGGCCCTCTTCGAGCGCCGCGCGGAGGAGCTGCCGCGTGGCCGCGATCGGCATCCGTTCGCCCTCCCCGTGGGGACCGCCTGTCCAGCCGGTGTTCACGAGCCAGACGTTGACGTGCGGGTGCGCGTCGAGCTTCTCGCCGAGCAGCGCGGCGTAGACGGCCGGAGCCTGGGGCAGGAAGGGCTCGCCGAAACACGCCGAGAACGTCGGCAGAGGCTCGTTGACGCCGATCTCGGTGCCGGCGAGCTTCGCCGTGAAGCCCGAGAGGAAGTAGAACATCGCCTGGTCGCGCGTCAGGCGGGCGATCGGCGGCAGGATCCCGAACGCATCGGCGGTGAGGAAGACGATGGAGCTCGGGTGCTCCGCGCGCTTCTCGGGAAGGGCGTTGGCGATCCGCTCGAGCTTGTAGGCGGCACGGGTGTTCTCGGTCTTCGACCCGTCGTCGAGATCGAGGGCCCCGCGCTCGTCGACGACGACGTTCTCGAGCACCGTCCCCCAGGTGCGCGTGGTGGCGTAGATCTGCGGCTCCGCCTCGGCCGAGAGGCGGATCACCTTCGCGTAGCACCCGCCCTCGATGTTGAACACGCCCGTGTCGCCCCAGCCGTGCTCGTCGTCGCCGATCAGGTGGCGCTCCGGGTCGGCCGAGAGGGTGGTCTTGCCGGTCCCGGAGAGCCCGAAGAAGATCGCCACCCGCCCGTCGTCGTCGACGTTCGCGGA
>DATIBF010000016.1:0-13659 GCA_035457655.1 Gaiellaceae bacterium | reverse complement strand
TCGATCAGGTACCCGGCGTCGGTGAAGGGGCCGCCCGCGAAGCCGACGACTGCCTGCTCGGCGTCGAGCTCGTCCCGGACGAGGCGAACGGCCTCGAGGACGAAGGGCACCGACTCCTCGGGCTCGGGCACCCTGAGCCGCTCGACGTCCTCGAGGCGGGCGATCGGCTCGGCCACGACCGGCCCGACGCCGTCGACGAGCGCGACCTCGACGCCCATGCCGAGTACCGGGAGCATGATGTCGGCGAACATCACGGCGGCGTCCACGCCGTGACGGCGCACCGGCTGCAGCGTCACCTCGGCGCAGAGCTCGGGCCGGCGGCAGACCTCGAAGAGGCCGTGGCGCTCGCGGATCTCCCGGTACTCGGGCAGCGACCGTCCGGCCTGGCGCATGAACCAGACCGGCGTCCGCTCGACGTGCTCGCGCCTGGCGGCGCGGACAAGGAGAGGCTCAGCCACGCCCTAAATCTAGCTTCGGTCGGTTCAGTCGCCGATGATCAAGGCGACGTGAGCGCCTTGGAGCTCACGCGGGCGCATGCCGTCGAGCGGCACCACCCGGCGGATGCTCAGGTCCTTCGCCAGCCGGCGCGCCTCGGCCTCGTAGCCCGGCCGGAACATGACCAGGGAGCGAGGGTAGTCCTCGCGGGCGGCGTTCTCGGTGCCGGCGACGAGGTAGTCCTTCCTGAGAACCTTGCGGGCAGTCTTCGAGGCGGCTCCGCTGACGCCGTTCCCGTTCAGCACGAGCACGGACGTCTCCGTCCGCGGAAGCACCTGCTTGACGTCGGAGTCGGTCTCGCCCGCGCCCGGCCGGGCGAGCCCCTCGGCCTCGAGCTTCCGCTCCACGGCGGTCCTGGCGATCGTCGTCGGGTCGGTCGCCTTGGTCACCTCGTCCGAGAAGAACTTGCCGAAGAGCCAGATGCCCACGATGAGCAGGATCACGAGCTCGACGGTGGCCACCGACGCGGCGATGAACGCTGCGGAGCGCCAGGGAGGGGTGGAGGGAAGCTCTTCGCGATGATCCACGGGCCGGTCTAGTTCGCCCCGCGGCGGTTCTCTCCTTCAGCCAGTCGGCGGGTCATCATGCTGTTACGGGCTCTCCGAGCTTCTGACGAACTCCCAGGCCGCGGTGATGCCGTGGTCGAACGAGGTCTTCGCGACGAAACCGAGCTCCCGCTCCGCCAGGCCGGGGTCCAGGACGCTCCGCTGCAGCTCGCCGAGCCGCGGAGGGTCGAACACCGGCTCGACGTCCACGCCGGACACCCGCCGGCAGACCTCGAACAGCTCGAGCACCGACGTCGCGACGCCGGTTCCGACGTTGAAGACGCCGGCCCGCCGGTTCAGCGCCGCCACCGTCGCAGCGGCGACGTCGCCTACGTACACGTAGTCCCGCTGCTGCGTGCCGTCTCCGAAGATGTGCGGTGCCTGCCCGTGCGTGAGAAGCCCGAGGAAGATGGCGACGACGCCGGCCTCGCCGTGAGGATCCTGGCGCGGCCCGAACACGTTGCCGTAGCGGAGGGCCGTGTGCTCACTCCCGTACAGGCGGTTGTAGGTGGCCAGGTACTCCTCTCCCGCGAGCTTGGACGTGCCGTACTGGGACAGGGGCTCGCGGCGGGCGTCCTCGTTCGCCGGCTCGGCGCACTCCCCGTAGATCGCGCCCCCTGTCGAGGCGAAGACGATGCGAGTCCCGTGTTCCCGGGCTGCCTCAAGGAGCCGAATCGTCCCGAGAACGTTCACCTCTCCGTCGAAGTCGGGCCGAGCGATGGACACGCGGACGTCTGCCTGCGCCGCGAGATGGAGGCATGCCTCCGGACGCGCCTCGGCGAAGACCCCCTCGACGGCCGGGCGGTCGCGGATGTCGCCGACGACCAGCTCGGAAGCCGGGTTGACGTTCTCTCGCCTGCCGTGGGAGAGATCGTCGAGGACGACCACCTCGTCGCCGCGGGCGACCAGCGCGTCGACGACGTGCGAGCCGATGAAGCCCGCGCCCCCTGTGACGATCGCCCGCACGCGCGTATCCTACGGCGCTCGCATGTTCGTGACGTTCGAGGGAGTCGACGGCTCCGGGAAGTCGACGCAGGCGCAGCTGCTCGCCGAGCGGCTCCGGTCGGAGGGTCGGGAGGTCGTGCTCACACGCGAGCCCGGCGGCACCGAGGCCGGCGAGCGGATCCGCGAGATCCTGCTCCACGGCGAGGGCCTGGCGCCCTGGGCGGAGGCGACGCTCTTCGCCGCCGCCCGCGCCCAGCTCGTCGACGAGGTCATCCGGCCCGCGCTCGCGCGGGGGGCCGACGTCGTTTCCGACCGCTACCTCGACTCCTCCCTCGCCTACCAGGGGTTGGCGCGCGGCCTGGGGGTCGAGCGGGTTCTCGAGGTCAACCTCCTGGCCACGGGCGGGCTTCTCCCCGACCGGAGCTTCCTCATCCTCCTGCCGCCCGCCGAGGCGGCGGCGCGCCGCGGAGGCGAGCCCGACCGCATCGAGCGGGAGGGAGCCGCATTCGTGGAGGAGGTCGACCGTGCCTACCGCGAGATCGCACGGGTGTTCGCGCAGCGGGTTGTGGTGGTCGACGGCACGCTGAACGCGGAAGATATGGCGGAGATCGTTCGTGGACAGCTTCGAGACCTTCCCTGAGCAGGACGAGGCCAAGCGCCTGCTCCGCGCCGCGCTCGTCGAGGGGCCGGCGCACGCCTACCTGTTCCACGGCCCGCGCGGCGTGGGCAAGCGCCGCGCAGCCTTCGCCTTCGCCGCCGAGCTCCTGGGGGATCCCGAACGCGTCGGCCGCGGCGTCCATCCCGACCTCTACGTGCTCGAGCCGCTCGGCGACCAGATCAGGATCGACCCGATCCGCGACCTCCGCCGCGACCTCCACATGCGCCCGTTCGAGGCGGAGCGCCGCGTCTACCTCGTCCTCCGCGCCCACCTGATGAACGAGGACGCCGCCGACGCGCTGCTCAAGGACCTCGAGGAGCCGCCGCCCTACGCGGTGATCGTGCTCGTCGCGGACGAGCTCGGGCTGCTTCCGCCCACCATCAGGTCGCGCTGCCAGCTCGTCCCGTTCCGCAGGCTCTCACAGCGCGCGATCAAGGCGTTCCTCTCCTCCCGTGGGCTTGAGGGAGAGCCGCTCGACGCCCTCGCACGGGTGGCCGCCGGACGCCTGGACCGCGCCGAGCGGCTGCTGGATTCCGACGCGGGGGAGCGGCGCGACGGCCTCATCGAGCTGGCCCGCGCCGTGTACCTCGACCCCACCTTCGATCCCGGGAAGGCGTCCCGCACGGTCACCGACCTCGCGCAGGAGCGGGCGGGACGGGCGCGGGCAGAGGTCGAGAAGGACCCCCTTCCGTCCGAGACCCAGCGCGAGACCGAGCAGCGCGCCAGGCGCGCTGGCCGTGGCGCCGAGCGCGAGGAGGTCCTGGACGCGCTCGACCTTCTCACCGGCTGGTACCGCGACCTGCTCGTCGTCACCGCCGGGGCCGAGGTGGCCGTCCTCAACTCCGACAAGCTCGCCGAGCTCGCTGCCGACGGCCTGCCCGAGCGCGGTCCCGGGGCCGGGCGGGCGGCGGCGACGGTGCGCGACGTCTGGCGCTCGTTCGAGTTCAACGTCCAGCCGGGGCTCGCGCTGGAAGCGCTCTTCGTCCGTCTCCGGCGCGAGCTGGGAGGCACAGTTCAGTCATGACGATCGCGGTGGGCGTGGTGTTCTCGCCGGGCGGGAAGGTCTACTCCTTCGACCCCGGCGGGCTCGAGCTCTCGTGGAACGAGAAGGTCATCTGCCAGACCTCGCGCGGCCAGGAGCTGGGACGGGTCGTCAAGGGCAACCACGAGCCGGCCGAGGAGCCGGCCGCGCCGTTGAAGAAGGTCGTGCGCCGTGCGACCGAGGTCGACCTGGAGACGGCCGAGTCCAACCGCGAGGAGGCGAGACGGGCCATGCGGGTCTTCAGGGAGGTGGTAAAGGCGCAGGACGTCCAGCTCAAGCCGGTCGCCGCCGAGCTGGTCTTCGACGGCTCGCGGCTCGTGTTCTCCTACGAGGCCGAGCGGCGGCCCGACGCGGGCAAGCTGCAGACGGCGCTGCGCGAGCGGCTCCACCGGCGCGTCGAGCTGCGCTCGGTCGGCCCGCGTGAGTGCGCCCGCCTCTGCGGCGACCACGGGCTCTGCGGCGGCGGCCAGTGCTCCCGCCGCTACCCCACCCACGAGCAGCCGATCACGCTGCGAATGGCCAAGGATCAGGACCTGCCCATGAGCTCCGGGCGGATCACCGGACTCTGCGGGCGCCTCCGCTGCTGCCTCGCCTTCGAGCACCCGCTCTACAAGAGCTTCCGGGACAGGGCGCCGCGGGTCGGCAGGCGGGTGGCCACTCCGCACGGCGAGGGCCTCGTCACCGGCTACGGGGTCCTGGAGGACGTCTGCACCGTCGAGCTGGAGGAAGGCGCGGCGAGCCTCGACGTTCCGATCGACGAGTGCCGCGAGCTGGCGTGAACGCTTCGGAGGGAGGGCTCGAGGGACGACTCGAGGCGTACCGGAGCCTGCGGCACGACCTCGAGCGGACGATCCTCCCGCTCGCCACGTCGGTCGACGGGCGCCGCTTCGGCTTCCAGGCCTCGCTCCACGAGCTCGCCTTCCAGTCCGGCGGCTACGTCGTCCTCGAGGACGGAGGCGAGCCGCGGCTCGGCCAGGTGATCACGCTCGAGTCGGCCAGCCGCGAGGGCCCGGCGCTCGCGGTCGACCTGGGCGAAGACCTCCCGGCCCACAGCCAGGTGCTCCTCCGCTATGCGCAGGGCGAGGGCGTCGTGCTCGAAGGCGACGGCACGCCGTTCCACGACGCCACGGCCCGGCCGGCCAGGGCGCAGGAAGTCGCGGCCTGGCTGAAGCGGACACGGCCGCCACGGGCGACCCTGGAGGTCGGCGAGCTCGTGCTCGCGCAGGGCGTTCCATTCGCGCTCGACGCCGGAGGCTTCGACCGTCACACCTTCCTCTGCGGCCAGTCCGGATCCGGGAAGACCTATTCGCTCGGGCTCGTCCTCGAGCGACTCCTGCTCGAGACGGACCTGCGAATCGTGATCCTCGATCCCAACTCGGACTTCGTCCGCCTCGGGAACGTGCGTGAGGGAGCTGACGGCGAGCTGGCGTCCCGCTACGCGGGTGTGACCGCCGCGGTCTCGGTGCGGTCGCAGCGGGACGACGGCGAACCGCTGCAGCTGGCTTTCCCCGAGCTCGAATCAGTCGCACAGGCGGCCGTCCTGCGGCTCGACCCGATCGCTGACCGGGAGGAGTACTCCGCGCTCACGGCCGCGCTCGACGAGTGGAACCCCGCGACGCTGATGGAGCTCGCGAACTCGGGTGGAGAGGACGGGCGCCGGCTCCTCGGTCGCGCGAAAAACCTCGGCGTGCTGGAGTGGGGCGTCTGGGCGCGCGGCGCCAAGGGCTCGGTCCTGCGGGAGGCGACCGACCCGGATGTTCGCTGCCTTGTCGTCGACCTCGGCTCCCTCGGCACCCGCCAGGAGCAGGCCCTCGTGGCGGAGGCGGTTCTCGGGCGGCTCTGGGAGCGTCGCGGCGACCGCTCGCCGGTGCTGATCGTGATCGACGAGGCGCACAACGTCTGCCCCTCCGAGCCCGACGACCCGCTCACCGCGCTCGCCACCGAGCACGCAGTGCGCATCGCCGGCGAGGGCCGGAAGTTCGGCCTCTACATGCTCGTGTCGACCCAGCGGCCGCAGAAGGCGCACGAGAACGTCCTCAGCCAGTGCGACAACCTGCTCCTGATGCGCATGAACTCCGTCGCCGACCTCGGCTTCGTCGGCGACGTCTTCTCGTTCGTGCCTCAGAGCCTCCTGGAGCGGGCGACGACGTTCCACCAGGGCGAAGCGCTCGCCGCCGGAAAGTTCTCGCCGCACCCTGCACTCCTCCGCTTCGGCGCCCGCGTGAGCGAGGAGGGCGGAAGCGACGTCCCCTCCGACTGGGCGGCCGGACGCTAGGAGCCCCGAAGGTGGAACGCCGGGCCGCCGGTGGTGGTCGGCGGCCCGGCGCGCTCGCCGGTGGGGGTGGCGAGTCTGCGGCCAGGCGGGTCTAGGCCACAGCCGCCTTCTCGGTACGGGCGGTCTTCTCGGCGGCGGAGTGGCGAAGGGCACCGCCGATGGCCAGCACCAGGAAGCCAACCCCGCTGAGGATCAGCGCGATGCCGACGACGATGCCGAAGAGCGCCAGCTGCTCGGCCATGTAGGAGAGGTTGAGCGCCGTCGAGAGGGCGGTCTCCGTCACCCAGGTGTTGCGCGCCTGGTTCGGGACCGGGTTGCCCTCCTCGTCGGTCAGCGCCGCCGCCTCGTCACTCGTGCCAGCGGGGTCCTCGGGATCGTCGGCCGCCAGGAACCGCCCCATCTGGGCGTAGGTCAGGCCGCCCGAGGACTCCAGCGCGTGGATCCGCATGTACTGCGAGAAGCACCGCGCCTCGCCTCCTGTGTCGATCTCTTCGCCGGCGACGTCGCAGTCCGGTGCGGACACTCCTGTGAGCCCTGCCTCCTCGATGCCCGGCTGGATGCCGGAGGGGCTCATGTCGTCGGAGCCGACGATCTTCTCGCGGCTGAGCTCGTCGGTGACGGTGCTGCGAGCGTCGAAGCTCAGCCAGAGCGCCCCGATGCCGAACGCGATCAGGACGACTCCGGCGAGCATGCCCCCGTATTCCAGAACCTTGCGCAGTGTCATCGCTCTCTTCTCCCTTCCGTGGTCGATGACCGCAGCTTCGCGTGTGGGTGCGCCCGGGCCATCGGGGGAGGCGCCGAGCGGGCGTGCGGGCCGACCGCCGTCTCGCTACGGCTTTCCCGCAACGACCGCGCGGCCGTCACTCGTAGCGTAGTGCCTCGGCGGGGCGCACACGGGCGGCGCGGCGCGCCGGTGCGATCGTGGCGACCATCGCCACCGCGTAGACGAGCAGGAAGATCACGAGGAGGTTCAGCCACGGGACGACGAGCGTCAGGTGCTCCCAGCTCGGCTGTCGCCGCGTGTCGGCGATGATGTTCCAGGCGAGCAGGAGCCCCAGCAAGGTGCCGACGACGATCGAGGTCAGCGCGATGAACGAGGACTCGAGCAGGAAAGACGCCTCGACCATGCCGCGGCGAAAGCCGATCGCCCGCATCACGCCGATCTGCTGCCGCCGCTCGACCACCGAGCGGGCGCTGATGACGCCGAGCGCGGCGACCCCCACGATGAGCCCGAGGCCCATGAACCCCTGGATCAGCCGGTTGAAGGTGACCGCTCCCGCGGTGGCGTCCGTCATCACCTTTTGGATCGACTCTGCCTCCATCCCGTTGCCGAGGAAGGCCGACTCGAGTCGGGTGGCCATGTCCCCCGGGTCGACGTCGGGCGCTGCCTCGAAGTAGAAGATCGTCGGGTAGGCGCGGCCCGGGAAGGCGTTCTCGAGCGACGTCTGCGAGGTCGAGATTCCGGCCATCTCGAGCGGCGTCGCCTCGGAGAGGATCCCGATCACGGTCAGCTGGACGGTCGTGCCCGTCTGCCGGTCGTGCACTGCGACCGGGATCGGCTCGAACGTGCCCTCGTCGAAGTAGAAGCCGGTGAGTCGGAAGTCTGCGGGCGCCCCGAAGTTCCAGTTGTCCCGCCTCGGGACGACGGTGCTGTCCACGACGGCGAGATTGGGCTGAGAGGCCACCGCCTCCCACACGTCGCGCGAGGAGCCGTACCCCTCGGCGATCTTCCCCATCTCGAAGGTCGTATGGTCGAGGAAGGCGTCGTCCAGCCCTCGCACCAGATACGGCTCCAGGTCGCGTCCGGTGCCGGTCTGCACCGCGTCGATCGGCAGGAACGACTGGGACGCCGCGACCGTGAGCTCGTCGGACCGGAGCGCAGGGGAGTTGGCAATGGCCTGGCGAACGTCGGTGATCGGCGTCGCTCCGCTCGTGCTCGCGCGGACGTCGAAGCCTCCGCCGAACGTCTCCTCGTTCTGCGAGGCGGCGATGAACGAGCCGTTCGAAACCGTGCCGGTCACGAGCGTGAAGACGACGAGCGTGAACATCGCCAGCGTGGTGCCGGTGCGGAAACGGTTCGCCAGCGGGTAGGCCATCGAGATCTTGAGGACCGGGGCGAGCGACCTGATACGGCCGAGGACGCGCATGGCGAGACCGAGGAGAACGTCGGCGTTGAACACGATCACCCAGACGGCGCCGACGACGATCATGAGTCCCGCCGCGATCCAGGTCGAGAAGTCCATGGAGAGAGGCCCGAGCGCTTCCTCCCAGAGGCGCCAGGGGAGCATGAGGAGCACCGCGATCAGGAGGCCGCAGGTCGTGTATGCGAACCGCTCCGAGAGGCCGAGCACCTGCAGGACGGGAACGAGGCTGACGAGGATCAGGGAGATGCCGACCATCGTGGGGGTGGCCGCGTCCCCCGTGACGCCGGAAAGCGTCAGAAGCCCGCCGAACGCGAGGCCGATGGCGGCGAGGGCGAGTCGGCGCCGACGCCTCGGCGCCCAAGGCTCGGGGAGGTTCCGGATAGCTGCCGAGATCGTCATCGTGCTGACCCGCCAGGCCGAGACGGCCACGACCGCGAGAGTCAGGAGGACGCCCAGGGCGTAGGCGATGGCCAGGCTACGCGGCGTGACCGAGAACTCGATGTTGAGGCTCTCGCCGGCCGCGGTGTCGAACGCCTGCGCCATGACGAGCACCATCAGGAAGGCGATCGCCGCCCCGAGCAGCGCCCCGACGAGGGCGGCGACGAGATCGTAGGCGGCGCCCTCGAACGTGAACGTCTGGACGAGGTGGCCGCGCCTCGTGCCGATGGCGCGCTGGATTCCGAGCTCCCCGCGTCGCTCGGTGGCGAGCATCACGAAGACGAGGAAGATGAGCAGGATTCCCGCTGCGATCGAGAAGGAGCCGAACGTCGTGAAGAACGCCATGAACGTGCTGCCCTGGACGTCGGCGTTCTCGAGCGCGTCCTGCTTGGATGGGTCGACGTCGAGGCCGAGCGGCTCCAGCACGGGGGTGAGGGTTCGCACGACCTCGTCGGTCAGCGCGGCGCCGGACCACTCGTCGCCTCGGTTGGAGACGAGAACGTGACGAGCCTGGTCGAGTCGTCCGAGGATCGCCTGTGCCTTCGCGAGCGGAAGCATGACCGCCGAGCCGTCGGTCCCGGCTCCCTGGTAGCGAACGATGTCCGTGACGGTTGCGTGAACGCTCCTCTCCCCCACCAGGATCACGATCGTGTCGCCGCGACCGACGTCCAGCTCGTCCGCCGCCTCGGCGTTCAGGAACACCTCGTCGCCCTCGAGGTCGTGGAGCGTGACCTCCCCGGGGGTTCCCTCGATGGTTCCGAAGCCGTCCATGCGCGTGGGATCGGCGGCGAAGAGCGTGACGCGCGGCTCCGTCTGCCGCTGCGCCGGCGCCTGGACCGCGATCTGCTCGATGATCGCCGGGGTCACGCCGTCGACCAGATCCGTCCCGGCGAGGGCAGCGTCAATCCGCTCGACGACGTCCTCGTCGAAGTACTCGACCCCCGTCGCGGACCCGAGACCGGTGCCGAGGCTGAGCTCGGTTCCGTTCGCAGAGACGAGCTCGTCGGTCTGGCCGAGAGTCCGGACGGCCGTTCCCCGGATCGTGTGGCTCATCGTGTCGCCGGTTGTGAGCGCCGTGGCGACGATCGTCGTCCCCAGCATGAGCCCCACGACGATGAGCGCCGTCCGGCCCCGCCGCCGGCCGAGGTTGCGGACGCCGAGCTTGACGAGGACCGGATGCCTGAGCGCGAGGATCCCCAAGATCCCGAGCGCGATCCCGAGCGCGATGCCGAGGACGACCAGCAGCGTGTCGACCGGGATCCCGAACAGCTCCCGCATGACTACGTGGTCACCGGGGCCCTCAGTTCGGCCTCGACGACCTGCCCGTCGAGCATGCGCACGATCCGGTCTGCCTGCTCTCCGACCGTGAGGTCATGCGTGACGATCAGGAAGGTCAAGCCGTGCTCCTCGTTCAGCCCGCGCATGAGCTCGACGATCTCGGCGGCGTTCTCGCTGTCGAGATCGCCCGTCGGCTCGTCCGCCCAGACGACGGCCGGGTCGTTCGCGAGCGCCCGCGCGATCGTCACGCGCTGGCGCTCGCCGCCGGACAGCTCGTCCGGGACGTGGTGGGCGCGCCCGGCCAGGCCGACGAGCTCGAGTGCCGCGAGCGCGCGCTCCCGCGCGTCCCTCTGCGGGCGGCGAGCGATCAGGAGCGGCAGCTCGACGTTCTCGACCGCGCTCAGCACGGGCATGAGGTTGTAGAACTGGAAGACGAAGCCCATGTGCAGGGCGCGGTAGTCGGTGCGCTCGCGGTCGGACATGGACGCCAGCGACGTCCCGTCGATCAGGACGTCTCCGGCGTCCACGCCGTCCAGCCCCGAGAGGCAGTTGAGCAGCGTCGTCTTGCCGCAGCCGCTCGGCCCCATGATCGCGACCATTTCGCCGCGGCCGATCGCGAGGCTCACGCCGTTCAGGGCGTGCACCTTCACCTTGCCGGTGTCGTAGATCTTCTGGATGTCCCTCGCCTCGACGAGGGGGCTCTGAGGATGTGCATCTGCGCTGGTCATGCCCGACAGCCTCCCCGGCCCGGCTTCGGGCGCCATCGGGGGCTACGCGGCTTTGAGGCTTCGGGTTTTCCGCAGAGTGGTCAGTCCTCGAGGAGCGCCTGGTCGAAGAACCCGACGACCCGTTGCTCGTACTCGTCCGGCCTCGACTCGAGCCCGCCCGTGTGGCCCGCCTCGGGGATCTCCCACAAGGCCTTCGGCTCGTCGGCGGCGTCGAAGTAGGTCTGGTTGAGGTCCTCGCCTCCCTGGCCGTTGCCGGCGTAGACGAGGAGGATGGGGACCGGCGAGATCTGCGCGACGAGCTCCTCGAGGGCGGCCGGGGGCAGGTCCCAGCTGAAGACCGCGGTCGCCGCCGTCATCACGGCGGCGGTCGGGAGCGACGGCCAGCCGGCCGGCCCGCGGGTCAGGTCTTCGCTGACCGAGCGGGTTCCCGCGCCTTCGGAAACGACGGCGTCGAGCTCCGCGCCCTCGGCGGCCGCTTCGAGCAGCTGCTCGCCGCCGACAGAGAGGCCGAGCCCGCCGATCCGGCCGTCCTCGACGTCGGGCCGCGCTTGCAGGAAGTCGACCGCGGCCGCCACGTCCTTGGTGGCTCCCCAGCCGAACGCGTTCGGGTCGCCCTCGCTCTCGCCCCGCCCCCGCATGTCGAGCAGGAGGACGCCGTAGCCGTGCCCGGCGAGCATCCGCGCGTGCGGAATCGGCCCGCTGCGGCCCGGGTAGGCGAGGATCGCCGCGCCGTTCTCGGACGGCACGTACCAGCCGTCGAGGCGGAGGCCGTCGCTCGTCTCCAGTGAGACCGGCTCGTAGGGCCGGCCGAGGTCGGCCGGCTCGACCGCGTCGCGCGGAGTGTGGGTGGCGACGAGCGCGATCACGAGCGGGACGACGAGCCAGTAGGCGGCCGCAACGGCGGCGACCGCGATGAGCGCGCGGCGAAGCCAGCGCCGGCCGCCACGCTTCCGCGAGCGCCAGAGAACCGCTGCGCCGAGCAGGCACAGCGCGGCTCCCGCCGGAAGGAGCAGGAGGCCCGTCCAGTCGTCGCCGCTCGGGCCGGGACCGACGGCGTGTACAGCCGCGACGCTCCCGGCGGCGAGCGCGAGGATGCCGAAGAGGAGCGCGAGGCTCGCGCGGAAGCCCGGACGAAGGCGTGGATAGCGCCAGACGGCGAGAACGCCGACGGCGAGCGCGATCGCGGCGGGGGCGACGTGCTCGAGCCGCGATGCGCCCGGCTCGAGCGCGACGAAGGAGTCGACGAGAACGTGGGCCAGAATCAGCCCCGTCGCGGCGCGGAAGAGGACGGCTTCCCGGTTGGAGATCACGCGTCCGCGTGGCCCGCTGGCACGACCACGACGGGACAGGGCGCATGATGGACGCACTGCGCGCTCACCGAGCCGAGCAGGAGGCCGGCGAAGCCGCCGCGGCCGCGCGAGCCGACGACGAGCAGGTCGGCGTCGCGGGCGGCCTCGATCAGCGCGCTTGCGGCGCGCGCCTCCACCAGCTCTCCGACGATCTCCACCCCCGAGCCCGCCGACCGGGCCGCGTCCACGGCCGCGTCGAGCACCTTTCCGGCGGCCCGCTCCAGATGCTCGTGCACCTCCTCCTCCGAGGGGCCGATTGGTCGCGACCCGACCACCCACGGCTCGGGGAGAGCCTCGAGCAGCGGCAGCATCCAGGCATAGACGACGTGGAGGGAGGCCCGGCGGAGCCGGGCCTCCTCCAGCGCCCACTCGAGTGCCTTCAGGCCTCCCTGCGAGCCGTCCGCGCCGACGACGATCTTCGCCATCTAGCCACGGTCGCCGTCGACGGCGCCCGCGCCGACGAGCTCCCTTCGGTGTTCCTCAACGAAGGGCGTGAAGACGTCTGCGAGCGTCGGCCGGCCGTGGTCGGCGAGGCCGTACGTCGCGTGGCGCACCGGATGCCGGATGTCGATGAGCCGGGCGAGGTCAATCGGCGTACCCGTCACGACGACGTCGCACGGGGTCGCGTTGATGGTCCGTTCGAGCTCGGCGAGCTGTGCGTCGCCGTAGCCCATCGCGGGCAGAACGGTGCCGATGCCCGGGTAGCGCTCGAACGTCGTCGCGATCGTGCCGACTGCATACGGTCGGGGATCGACGAGGTTCGTCGTCCCCGCCTGGTGCGCCGCGACGGTGCCGGCTCCGTACGGCATCTCGCCGTGCGTGATAGTCGGCCCGTCCTCGACGACGAGGACCTTCGCGCCTGCCAGCGGCGGCCCCTCCTCCAGCGTCACCGGCGAGGCGGCCTTGACGATCTTCGCCCGCGGGTTGACGGAAAGGACGTTCGCGACCACCTCGGCCACGGCCTCGGCGGAGGCGCTGTCGACCTTGTTGACGACGACGACATCGGCCATCCGGACATTTGCCTCGCCCGGATGGTAGGTGAGCTCATGGCCGGGCCGCAGCGGGTCGACCACCGTGATCAGGACGTCCGGGACGAAGAACGGGAAGTCGTTGTTCCCGCCGTCCCAGATGACCACGTCCGCCTCCTCCTCGGCCTGGCGGAGGATCTGCTCGTAATCGACGCCGGCGTACATCACCATGCCCATGGCCACAGGCGCCTCGTACTCCTCCCGCTCCTCGATCGTCGGGCTCGAGGCGTCGATGTCCTCGAGCGTCGCGAAGCGCTGGACGCGCATCGCCTCGAGGTCGCCGTAGGGCATCGGATGTCGCACGAGCGCCACCGAGAGGCCGGCGTCGAGCAGGATCTGCCCGACTTTCCTGCTGGTCTGGCTCTTCCCGCAGCCTGTCCGGGCCGCGCAGACCGCCACGACGGGCTTCGAGCTCTCGAGCATGGTCGACCTCGGCCCCATGAGGGTGAAGTCGGCCCCGGCCGCGAGCACCTGCGAGGCCGTGTGCATGACGGTCTCGTGGGCCAGGTCGGAGTAGGCGAGCACGACCTCGTCGACCGCCTCGCGGCGAACGAGCTCTGTTAGCTCCTGCTCGTCGACGATCGGGATTCCCTTCGGGTAGCCTGGCCCGGAGAGCGACGCCGGGTAGGTCCGGTCGGCGATGCCGGGGATCTGGGTGGCCGTGAAGGCGACCACCTCGGTCTCGGGATCCTCGCGGAAGGCGACGTTGAAGTTGTGGAAGTCGCGCCCGCCGG
>DATIBF010000015.1:0-7759 GCA_035457655.1 Gaiellaceae bacterium | reverse complement strand
TAGG
The DNA here is from genome assembly GCA_035457655.1 of Gaiellaceae bacterium. Classification (GTDB taxonomy): domain Bacteria; phylum Actinomycetota; class Thermoleophilia; order Gaiellales; family Gaiellaceae; genus JAIBJN01. The sequence continues at coordinate 7,755 of DATIBF010000015.1, read as the reverse complement.
CGCGCGCATGTTTCCTCAGGCCGCCGATGAAGTGGTAGGCCGTCTCGGAGAGCCCGAGCCCCCGCGGGTCGTTCTCGTCCAGGAAGAGGTTCGTCTCGCCGTCCCAGAGGGACATGTGGAAGTGGCAGCCGTTGCCGGTCAGGTGAGAGAACGGCTTCGGCATGAACGTGGCGAGGATCCGCCGCCCCTCGTCGCGGCCCTTGCGCTCCGCCAGCTGGTGAACCATGTAGCGGAAGAAGATCGCCCGGTCGCAGCTCGTGAGCGCGTCGGCGTAGGTGAAGTTCTGCTCGAACTGGCCGTTTGCGTCCTCGTGGTCGTTCGCGTAGTTCCCCCAGCCGAGGTCGTTGACGTAGCGCGAGATCGTCGTCAGGAAGTCGTAGTGCCGCGAGAGCCCGTTGAGGTCGTAGCAGGGCTTCTCGAGCGTGTCGAGCGCGTCGGCGAGCCGGATGGAGCCGTCCTCCAGGAGCTCGACGAGGAAGTACTCCAGCTCGAGGCCCATCTTCAGCTCGAACCCCTGTTCCTGCGCGGCTGCGAGCTGGCGCCTGAGGATGGTGCGCGGGTCGTACGGCCACTCCTCACCGTCCACGGTCACGTCGCAGGCGAAGCGCGCAACGGTCGGCTCCCACGGCACCGGCGTGAAGCTGGCGAGGTCGGGGATGGCGGCGATGTCGGGGTCGCTGGGCACCTGCCCGATGTCGCCGGCGGCGAAGCCGGCGAAGCCGGCGCCCTCGGTGACGAGGTCGTCGAGGTTCTGCGCCGGGACGAGCTTCGCGCTCGGCCGCGCGTACATGTCGACGAACTGCGCGAAGTAGAACTCGATGCCGCGCTTCTCCGACTCCTTGCGGATGTCCTCGACGGTAGGCGCGGCGGCGCTCGCGGTGGCCATGCAACTCCTCCTTTGGGGACGCCCTGGACGATAACCGGCGCTAGCCCATCCGCCGATGGCGCCTTCCTACAACCGGTCGGGCCGCTGTGTGTGGACTTGCGCCGTCCCCTGCGCCTCCTGGAGGCGCACCATCTTCACGGCGATCTCGACCATGAGCCAGTCGTCTTTGCGCAGGTCGAGGCCCGAGAGCTCGCCGATGCGGCGCAACCGCTGGCGCAGCGTGTTCGGGTGGACGTAGAGGGCCTCGGCGGTGGCGCTGATCGAGCCGCGACGGCGCAGGAACTCCTCGAGGGTGCGCAGGAGCGCAGTCGAGCGCTGGCGGTCGTACTCCGCGATCCGTCCGACTGCGTCGCGGTGCGCGTCGCGGATGCCGCCGTCGAACGGCATCCGCAGCAGGTACTTGTAGGCGCCGAGCTCCTCGTATGCCATCACCCCCGGCGTTCCCTGGAGGACGGTCGTGCCGAGGAGCGCGTGCCTGGACTCCTCGAAGCCGGCGGCGAAGCTCGCGGCGCCGCGGCAGACGTTCGAGAGCCCGATCGAGACCGGTCCCTCGAGCCCCTTCTGCAGCTCCCGGACGGTCGCGAGTAGGCGCTCCTCGCCGTCGGACGAAACGCGAAGAAGCGCGCGCGTCGAGTCGTCGCGGCGGTCCACGAGCGAGCCCGGCACCGCGGAAGCGAGCGCGCGCTCGAGCTCGTCCGAGGGTGGGGAGGCGGCGAGGACGACGTAGCGCTGGTCGAGGTCGCATCCGAGCCGGGCGGCGCGCCCCTCCAGCCCGGGCAGCGACTCGCCGCGGGCCAGCTGCTCGAAGAAGTCCTTGATCAGGTTCTTCTCGGTCAGCCTGTCGATCAGCTCGATCTTCTTCAGCGCGACCGCGGTCTGGTTGGCGACCGCCCTGGCCAGGTCGACCTCGGTGGTGCCGGCGGCGGCGAGGAGGCCGAGGAGCTCGTCGTTGGCGACGAGCGGCACGGCCACCGATGCCGAGCGGCCGCTCCGGGCCAGCTCGGGCCCGAGCTCGGAGAGACCGATCTCGCGCGGTGCCTCTGCGCGCTCGGGCGCGGATGCGCGCAGGTGCAGCACTTCGGAGGCGGGATCGAGCAGGTACAGGTGGCAGGATTCGGCCCGCAGGAGCTGCCGTGCGCGGGAGGCAACGGCCGGGAGCACGGTGTCGAGCGTCTCCGCGGCCGCGAGGATCTCGCCCAGCTCGGTCAAGTGCTCGAGCTCGTCCACGCGCCGGCGCATCTCCTCGTAGAGGCGGGCGTTCTCGATCGCGCCGGCGACGAGCGACGCGCTCGAGACCAGCACCTCCACCTCGGCCTCGCTGAACTCGCGCGGCGCCTCCGTATGGCTGGAGATGACGCCGATGACGTCCCCGTCCTTGCCGAGAATCGGGACCGAGACCAGCGACTGGAATCGGTCCTCCTCCAGCTCGGGGACGTACTTCACGCGCGGATCGTCGAGCAGCCCTTCCTGGATCCAGGCCGGCTCCTTGCGCTCGGCCGCCCACCACGCGAGCCCCTCGCCCCGCTCGAGCGCGATCTCGCCGACCAGGTGCGCGTAGGGGTCGGACGCGGCCGCCAGCACGAGCCGGTCCTCCTCGACGAGGTACACGAAGCAGGCGTGGACCGAGCAGGCGTCGGTGAGAAGCTGAACGACGGCGCCGAGAACCTCCTCCAGGTCCAGCGACGAGCCGACCGTCGAGATGATCGCGTACAGGAACCGGTTCTCACCGGCGTGGGTGCCAGGCGTGCCTATGGGCGCATGGTAAGCGGAATTCCCGTCCGGGTCACCCGCCATGAGGTGGTGGGCGCTGCCTCGGACGCGGACTACGGGCGAAGGGTCGCCGCAAGCGCCTGCTCGTCGAGCAGCAGATCGAGTGCGGCGCCGATCGAGGCGCACACGACGTCGGCGGCCTGGATCGCGGCGGCCGCCGCTCCCTCCGGGCCGATCACGGCGATCCCGAGGGAGGCCTCCGCGAGCATCTTGGCATCGTTGGCCCCGTTGCCGATCGCGGCGCAGCGGTCGGGGCCGAGCTCGCGCACGAACGCGACCTTCTCGTCCCCGTCGAGAACGGTGGTCGAGCGCACGCCGAGCGCCGAGGCCACGTCTGCGAGCGACCCGAAGGTGTCGGCCGAGAGCAGGTGCGCCTCGAGCGTCTCGCCCACCCGGCGCAGCCTGTCCGCGACGCCGTCGATCAGCTCGCCGCGGTCGGTGAGGGTGCCGTTCACGTCGAGCAAGAGGTGCTCGAGCTCGAGCGGCGGGCGGCCGGGGATCGCGATCGTCCGCACGGAGGTCCGGCTCCGGCTCTACCGGGCGGCCGGTCTCAGGGAGCCGCCGACCGGCTCGACACGCACGGCACTCGTCTTGTACTCAGGCGTGCCGATGAGCGGGTCGCCGACGTCGTGCGTGAGCCAGTTCACCTTCGCCTCGGCGAAGTGGAGCGCCATCCAGACGAGGCCGGGGTAGACGCGGTCTCCGAGCTGCGCGCGCGCCTCGAGCTCGCCGCGGCGCGACACGAGCCGCACCCAGTCGCCGTCGGCGACGCCGAGGGCCTCCGCATCCTCCGGATGCATCTCCACGAAGGGCTCCTCCTGCTTCTGGGTCACGCCCTCCTCGCGCATGGTCATGGTCGCCGAGTTGTAGTGGTAGAGCGTGCGGCCCGTTGAGAGGACGAACGGGTACTCGGAGTCGGGCTGCTCGATCGGCGGCTGGTACTCGACCGGGTAGAACTTGCCCTTTCCGTTCGGGCGCGACGGGCTCGGCGCGTGCAGCCACGCCGATCCGGGGTGATCGCGATCGGTGCACGGCCACTGGAGGCCGACCTCCTCGATCCGGTCGTAGCGGATTCCCGCCCAGAGCGGGGCCAGGTCGGCGAACTCGTCCCAGGTGTCCTCGGGCGTCTTGTACTCGGGCCAGTCGGCGCCCAGCGCCTCCGCCATCTCGACGACGATGCGGAAGTCCTCGCGCGCGCTCCCCGGGCACGGCACCGCCTTGCGGACCCTGTTCACGCGGCGCTCCGTGTTCGTGAACGTGCCGTCCTTCTCCGCGAAGCTCGAGGCCGGGAAGATGACGTCGGCGAACTTCCGGTTGGAGTCGTTCAGGAAGAGGTCCTGCGCGACGACGAAGTCGAGGTGCGACATGCCTTCCTCGACGTGGTGCGAGTTCGGCTCGGTCTGCACCGGGTTCTCGCCAACCAGGTAGAGCGCGCGGATCCGGCCGTCGTGGAGCCCGGACATGATCTGGTCGAGCCGGTAGCCCGGCTTCTCGGGAACCTCGACGCCCCAGACCTCGGAGAACTTCGCGCGGATCTCCGGGTCGTCGACCGGCTGGTACCCGGGCAGGTAGGCGGGATTCGCGCCGGCGTCGTTCAGGCCCTGGACGTTGTTCTGCCCGCGAAGCGCGTTCAGGCCGGTCGACTCGTAGCCGAGGTGGCCGGTCATGAGCACGAGGTTCGAGAGCGACCAGATGTTGTCGACGGCACAGGCGTGCTCGGTGATTCCGAGCGTGTAGAAGATGGCGGCGTGGCGCTCGCGCGCGTACTCGCGCGCCGTGGCGACGATGTCCTCTGCCGGGACGCCGGTCACCTTCTCCGCCTCCTCGGGCGTGTAGCGGGCGACCACCTCGGCGACCGCGTCGATGTCCTCCGTGTGCTCGGCGATGTACGCGTCGTCCTGGAGGCCCTCCTTGAGGATCACGTGCATCATCGCGTTGACGAGCCAGACGTCCGAGCCGGGCCGGAGCTGAAGGTGGCGCTTCGCCAGCTTCGTCAGCCAGATCTTGCGCGGGTCGGCGACGACGATCGTCGCGCCCTTGCGGGCTGCCTTCTTCATCCGCAGCGCGAGCACCGGGTGAGCCTCCGTCGTGTTCGAGCCGATCACGAGGATGAAGCGGGCGTTCTCGATCTCGGGGATCGAGTTGGTCGTCGCGCCTCTGCCTAACGACCTGACCAGGCCGTAGAGGGTCGGAGCGTGTCAGGTCGCCTCGCAGGAGTGGACGGAGTTCGTCCCGATCGCCGTCCGCGCGAGCTTCTGGATGAGGAAGTTCTCCTCCATGGTCAGCCGGGCGGACGAGAGGAAGCCGATCGCCTGCGGGCCGTGCTCGGCCTTGACGCGCAGGAGCCCTTCCGCCGCGACCTGGTAGGCGCGCTCCCACGTCGTCGGGTGAAGCTCGCCGTCTTCGCCGCGTACGAGCGGCTCCGTCAGCCGGTCCGGGTGGTGGACGAAGTTGAAGGCGAAGCGGCCCTTGACGCAGAGGTTGCCCTCGTTCGAGACATAGTGCGGCTCAGACGTGACCTTGACGATCCGCTTCGTCTCCGGGTCGACGTTGAGGTCCAGCTGGCAGCCGACGCCACAGAAGGTGCACGTCGTCTTCACCTTCTCGAGGGCGCTCTCCGGGCGCTCGGTGCCCTCCTCGAACTTCTCGTAGATCGCACCGGTCGGGCAGACGGAGAGGCAGCCGCCGCAGAGCTCGCACTCGGTGTCGAGCCACGAGTAGCCGTGGGTCGGGACGATGCGCGCGTGCGGCCCGCGGCCCTCGAGCGAGAGCGCGGAGCACTGCATGACCTCCTGCGTGTAGCGCACGCAGCGGTTGCAGAGGATGCAGGCGTCGGGGTCGTAGCCCATGAACTTGTTGCGGTCGTCGTAGGGCTCGCGCCGCGCGTCCGGAAGGATGAAGGGCGCTTCGGCGTCGAGCTCCTCCGCCAGGTCGACGAGCTCGTTCGGGCGCCCGCCGGGATCCGGGTTCAGGTGCTCGGCGAGGAGCATCTCCGTCAGCGTCTTCTGGAACTGCGGAACCGAGGAGTTCGTCGAGACGACCATCCCGTCTGCCACGCGCGTCGCGCAGGCCGGGAGCGGGCGGGGCGACCCCTCGACGCCGACGACGCACATGCGACAGCCCCCGTAGGGATCGAGCTTGTCGTCGTGGCAGAGCGTGGGGATGAAGACGCCGTGGCGCGCGGCCGCGTGGACGAGCAGCTCCCCGTCGGGCGCGCTCACCGACTGTCCGTCGAGCGTGAAGCTGACGACCCGGCCCATGGAGGTCATCGTAACGGTCTCCTCGTTCACGTCACGCGGGTGAGCGCCGGGTCGACCTCGAGGTACTCCTCGCGCTCCAGAACCCGCCGCAGGCGCTCGACTGCTTCCAGGACGTCGGCGAACCGCGTGTAGAGCGGCGGGAACCCGAACCGCACCGTGTCCGGGCCGCGGTAGTCAGGGATGACGCCGGCGCGTTCGATGAGGGCGCGGCACGTGCGCCAGGCTTCGGCGTGGCGGAAGGAGACGTGGGCGCCGCGGCGCACCGGGTCGCGCGGGGTTCCGAGCTCGACCCCGAGAGGCGCGAGGAGGGAGTCGTGCAGCTCGACGGCGTAGGCGGTCAAGGCGCCCCCCTTCGCGGCGATCGCGTCGACTCCGGCCTCGGCCACGAGCTCGGCGCCCGCTCGGACGGCCACGAGCCCGAACACCTGAGGGCTGCCGGCGAGGAACCTGGCGACGCCATCCGCCGGCTCGTACGGCCGCTCCATGGCGAACTGGTCGCGCTGGCCGAACCAGCCCTGGATCGGCGTTCGCAGCTCCTCCTGGAGCTCCGAGCGGACGTAGAGAAACGCCGGCGCGCCTGGGCCGGCATTCAGGTACTTGTAGGTGCACCCGACCGCGAGGTCGACACCGTGCTCCTCGAGGTCGGCCGGCACGGCGCCGGCCGAGTGGCTCAGATCCCAGAGGACGAGTGCCCCCGCCGCGTGGGCCGCCTCCGTGATCGCGGGCAGATCGGCGCGAGCCCCGGAGCGGTAGGCGACTTGTGACAGTGCGACGAGCGCGACGTCCCCTCCCGCGCAGGCGGCTTCGACGTCCGCGACGGTCGGCCCGTCCACCGGATCGGCCTGGAAGAGGCGAAGCTCCGGCGCCATGCCGGCGAGCACGTAGCGGTCGGTCGGGAAGTTGTCGACGTCGCTGACCACGACCGTCCTCCCCGGACGCGCCGACAGCGCGGCGACGGCGAGCTTGTAGAGGTTCACCGTGACCGAGTCGGTCACGATCACCTCGCCGCGCCGAGCGCCGAGAACGGCCTCGGCGAGCAGGTCGCCGACGTCCACGGGAAGCTCGATCCACTCCTGCCAGCCGCGCACGAGCGCCGTCGACCATTGCTCGACGAGCTCGCCCAGCGCCTCGCGCGTCCTCCTCGGGAGCCGCCCGAGGGAGTTGCCGTCGACGTAGATCGGCCCGCCTTCCTCGAAGACGAACTCGTCCCGGAAGCGGGCGAGCGGGTCGGCGCGGTCGAGCGCCTCGGCGCTCATGCGACCCGCGTCGGCTCCCCGAGCGGCGCGAACGTCTCCGGCCAGTAGCGGAAGGCCGCGCGCATCGGGAACGGCGCGCCCTGGCCCAGGCCGCAGATCGACGTCGCGGCCATCGCGTCGAGCCACTCCTCCGCGTGCTCTCGGGACATGGCAACGCGGCCCTCCTCGAGCTCGTCGAGCAGGTGGTGCATGCCGCGGTTCCCGATCCGGCAGGGGGTGCACTTCTGGCACGACTCCTCCGCGAAGAAGCGCATCGTCTCGCGGAGCAGCCGGAGCGGCGAGTAGCTCGTCGGGTAGACCTGGACGCCGGCCGAGCCCGCGCCGACGCCCCACTCGCGCAGGGCGTCGCGGGTCAGGGGCACGTCGATCGCGGCCGGCGGGAGGATCCCGCTCGCGGCCCCGCCGGGCACGATCGCGCCGATCTCCTCGGTCGCCCCGCCGGCGTAGTCGTCGATCAGCTGCCTGACGGTCACGTCGATCGGCGCCTCGTAGCATCCGGGCGCCCGCACCGCGCCGCTCACCGACCAGAGGCGTACCCTGGGCCAGCTCGCCCCGCCCAGCCCGAGGATCGCGGGGATATGGG
>DATIBF010000014.1:0-6719 GCA_035457655.1 Gaiellaceae bacterium | reverse complement strand
GGAGTCGATCGAAAACGGGAACTGGCGCTCGGCCCGGACGGTGATCCCGCCGCCGCAGGGCTTGTCCCTCGGAAAGCGCGCCTTGTCCGCGAGGAGCACACGGGCGCCGCCTCGCGCGAGGTGGAACGCCGCCAGCGAGCCCGCCGGCCCGGCTCCCACGACGAGGGCGTCCAAGCGCATCGCTACTATCTCCCTTCCCCTGGGGGTGTTCCCGAGTGGCCAAAGGGGACGGGCTGTAAACCCGTTGGCTCAGCCTTCGTAGGTTCGAATCCTACCTCCCCCATCTTCACCCGCCCGGTTGAGCGAAAGCCGCATGGTTGAGCGGGTCAGATGCGCCAGGAACGCCGGGAGTGCGTGCCTCGGTGCGTGCCTCGAGCGAGCCCTACCGGAGGCGGCCACCGCTGCAGCCGCACGTCAAGGCAGAGCGTCCCGGGCGGTTGCCCGGGACGCTCAAGTTGGTTGGTGAGCGATGGTTTGGTTAGGGCACTAGGCCGACACGGCGGATGAAGGCGTTTCCGGGATCCGCTCCGAACGGCTGCGACCAGAACGGCAGCCAGTCCTCGCCGTCGGTGTCCATGCCGACGTAGTCCCCGACGAACCAGCCGCGTGCGAAGGGCGCCTGGCGCATGTTGTACGAGGCGTCGGTGGTCCGCACCTCCGCGCCCCAGTTCGCCGCGTTCGCGCAGGCGCTCGGCGTGGTGGGATGGCAGTGGGCGAGGAACTCGTCCGTGGCCAGCGGCTCGATCGCCGGGAAGGCCTGGTTGGCTCGGAAGTCCGAGTACCTAACGCCGATGGTCCCGTCGTCGAGCACGCTCGCGACCGGGTTGAACGCCTGTTGGTTTCCGAGGCTGATGTTCGTCGGCGTCTGGTTGATCTTGATCGTCGGTGACCAGGTGAACCCGCCGTCGAGCGACTGCGTGAAGGCGATGCTGCTGCGCGGGCCGAAGCGGGAGTCCTGGAAGACGATGTAGATCGCCCCGCTGTTCGGGTCGACCGTCACCTGCGGGATGATGTCGCCCGTCCGGACCGGATTCGTCGCGGGGTTCGGGTCGTCCGGATCGATGACCAGGCCCTGGAAGGTGTTGTGCCGGTCGACGGTGATCGCGTTCCTAGACCAGGTGGCTCCGTTGTCTGTCGAGCGGATCACCTGGATGCTGAAACCGCGACCCGGAGGACGGTTCGCCACGTTCTGGATCAGGTCGAACACATCCACAAGTTCGCCGTCGAACTCGACGTTATCCGGCAACACGACGATCTGGTTTCCGATCGTCTGGTTGAGCGTGCCCGGCTGGTAGATCAGTCGGGCCCTCTCCCAGCTCGCACCTCCGTTCGTCGTCCGCGAGAACCAGACCGGCCCACGGAAGGCGATCGCGTTCTCAAATGCTTGCGGTGTTGGCGTCTCCCCCGGGGGCGAGACCAGCCGATCCCACACCGCGTAGACGAAGTCCGAGTCGTTCGGATCGGCGGTGAGCGTGTTCTTGTCGTTGAGGACGTTGGGGTTCTCGTCCCGCTTGAGCGTAATCGGATTGCTCCAGGTCGTCCCCCCATTGGTCGACCGCATCACCAGCATGGCGTTCGGGCTCGTGCCGAAACCGCCCGGGTTCGAATCGACGGACAGGGTCATCAGGTAGGCCGTTCCGTCCGGTGAGAAGTCGACCCACGGGTCCGAGGCTCGCTCGTAGTTGCCGCCGTTCGCCGCCGTCCCGCCGGTGCAGATCGAGGACTTCGTGTTCGCGTTTGTCGTCCACGTGAGCCCACCGTTGAAGCTCGACGCGGTGACGATGCCCTCCGAACCGCCGTTATTCCACCGGTCCTGCTGCCAGGCTCCGATCAGGTTCAGCTCGTTAGCCTGGTTCAGAGCCATCCAGGGTTCAATCTCGCTGTTCACGAAATTGATCCCCGAACCCGGCTGGTCCCCATCGCACCCCGCGATCGGGCTCGCTCCCGAGGCAGCGACCGCCGGACCTTCGTTCGCCGCGGGCACACTTCCGGCCGGTGCCACCGCAACGGCGGCGGCCAACGTGGAAGCGGCCAGTAGCCACCGCCACCGGCTCCTTGCTCCGTACATAGCCCCTCCTTCCCCTACAGGCTCCCACGAAAGAGGTTCCCCGGAAGCCCGTGGAAGGGTTGCACCGATCCGGCGGTAGGTCAAACCGCCTCGAGGTAGGCCCGCACCACCTCTGGGGCGACGTAGACCTCGGGCGGGATCGGCCACTCCCACACCCGCGACCAGGAGCACGCCCCCACAATCGAACCGGAACTGTCTTACGGCTCCGTGTGCACTATGACGTCCACGATCTCGGGGTGGTCGCGGCGGATGCGCTCCTCGATCTCGCTCGCGCTCGCGTGCGCCTCGACCAGGGCGCGCTCCGGCGACATCGCCAGCGTGAGGAAGGCGACCAGGCCGCGGTCCGTGGCCAGGAAGCGAAGCTCGCGCGGCTCGCTGCCCGTCGTCGCGAGGACGATGCCGCGCACGGCCGCGGACTCCGACTCGAGCGCGCCGGCGGGCACCGAGGTGACGGCGGCGGGCTCGGCCAGCGGCTCGATGTGGGTCTGAACTGCGTCGACGACCGCGACGGCGGCGAGGATCTCCCGTTCCACCGCCTCCGCCACCGCGTGCGCCTCCGCGAGGGTGAGCGATCCTGGAAGCTTGAGGTGTAGCGACACCTCGGTGCGATCGTCGACGTCGAGGACCGACACGTTGTGCACCTCCCGCACGCCTGGCACGCGAAGGGCAGCGGCGGTCGCCCGCTCGCCGAGCTCACGCGCCTCGGCCGGCTCGACGTGGACGACGACGTCGGCGCCCGGAACCGCCCGCTCCACCGCCTCCTCGACGGCGTCGGCGGCCGCGTGGCCCTGGCCGACTGCTGCGCCCGGGGGCACGCCGATGACGACGTCGGCGAAGTGACGCCCCGCCGCACGGCGCATGCGCAGCCGCCGGAGCGTCACGCCCTGGCCGAGCCCCTCGATGGCGGCTCGGGCCGCCTCGACCTCGTCCATGGGTGCGCGGTCCATCAGGACGTCGACGTTCCGGCGGATGAGCCGTCCCGTCGCAGCCAGGACGAGCGCCGCGACGAAGAGCGCCGCGATCGCGTCGCCCTCCGGATACCCGGCGCGGGCGACCAGGAGCCCGATGAGCACGGCCGTCGAGCCCGCCAGGTCTCCTCCGAAGTGCAGCGCGCTCGCGGCGAACGCCGGGCTCTCGTACTCGCGCGCCGCCCGGTGCGATACCGCTGCGCGGCTGGCGTCGATGACGATCACGATCCCGATCACGAGGAGCGCGTACCAGGTCGCGTCCACGTCGGCCGTGCCCCCGACGAGCCGGCGAATCGCGGCCGCGGCGATCAGCAGGGAGACGAGCACGAGGAAGGACGCCTCGGCGAGAGCGGCCAGGTGCTCCGCCTTCCCGTGGCCGTAGGGGTGGCTCCGGTCGGCCGGGCGGACGGCCACGCCCACTGCGAAGAGGGTCAGGAGCGCGGCCACGAGATCGGTGCCGGAGTGCGCCGCCTCCGAGAGGAGCCCGAGGCTCCCGGTGGCAAGGCCGGTCACGAGCTTGACGGCGATGAGGACGGCCGCCGCCGCCACCGAGACGAGCGCGATCCGGCGCTGGGGGCTCACCGGCCACAGGCTAACCTTGTCCCCGGGTGCCCGATCCTCCCGCCAGCGGCGAATCCTTCACGGTCGACTGTCCGCACTGCGGCAAGTCGTTCGATGCTTCTTTGCTCGGCGAGTCCGAGCGAAATCTCGGCTTCAAGTGCCCGCACTGCCGCCTCTTCGTCGCCTACCAGGCGGCGGAGGAGCAGGACCGCGTGGAGCCGACCGGCTAACGCTTCAGGTTCGACCGCCGATAGAGAGAGCGTGTCCGTCGCGGCCCGCACCGCCGAGCGCGCCGGGGCGCCCCGTGCAGTCCTCGCGCGCGCGTGGACCCACCCCGCGCCCCTCCTCGCCACGCTGGTGGGCGCGAGCTTCCTGGTGCGCCTCGTGCTCGGCTGGCTCCGGGCGACGCCCACCTTCTTCGCGGACGAGTACATCTATGCCGAGCTCGGGCGCTCGCTCGCCGAGACCGGCCAGCCGCTCGTCCGCGAGGTCTCGGCGAGCTTTCCGGCCCTGCTGCAGCCGATCCTGACCGCGCCTGCCTGGCTGGTGGAGGACGTGGAGACGTCCTTCCGTCTGATCCAGGCAGTGGGCGCCCTCGCCATGTCGCTCGCCGCGGTGCCGATCCTCCTGCTCGCGCGGCGGCTCGGTCTCGGTGCCGGCGTCTCGCTCGCGCTCGCCGCCCTCACGCTCGTCGTTCCCGACTTCGTCTACGCGGGCTGGGTGCTGGCGGAACCCTTTGCCTACCCGCTCGCGCTGGGAGCGGTTGCCGCCGGGACGCTCGCGCTCGCCCGGCCAAGCCTCCGCCTCCAACTCGCCTTCCTCGCGCTAGCGGCGCTGGCTACCTTCGCCCGCGTCCAGTTCGCCGTGCTCCCTTTCTGCTTCCTCGCCGGCGTCCTCATCGTCGGCCTCAGGGAGCGGCGCGTCCGCAGCGTCTTCCGCGAGCAGGCGCTCGTCCTCGGCGTCGTCGTGATCCCCGTGCTCGCGTTCGTCGCGGTCGGGCCGACCCGGGCCCTGGGCTTCTACGAAGGAATCCTCGACCTGGACCTCGCCTCGCCGGAGCTGGCGACGTGGTTCGGCGCCGACGCGATGCTCCTCGCCTACGCGGCCGGCGTCGTGCTCGCCCCGGGCGCGGTGCTCGGCCTCTGGCTCGCGCTGCGGAGACCGCGTTCCCGGGAGGAGCTCGCCTTCGGAGCGCTCGCCGCGCCGTTCGTCGTGGCCCTACTCGTCGAGGCGGCCGCCTACGGCCTCGGCGGCGACCGCATACAGGAGCGCTATTTCTTCTACGCCGTGCCCCTGGTGGGCGTCCTCTTCGCGCTCTATGCCTCGCGCGGCTGGCCGCACCGCATCGCGCACGGGGTGCTCGCGGCAGGCGTCGTCGTCCTCGCAGCTCGGGTGCCGCTCTCCGGCTACTCGGCGGCCGACCGCAAGACGAACTCACCGACGCTCTACGCCGTCGCGCGGTTGGAGCAGGCGCTCGGCGACGTCGCCACTGCTTCGCTCGTGCTCGCGCTCGGCGCGACCCTGCTCGCCGGCGTGCTCGTCCTGGCGAGCCGGCGCCCGCGGGTCGCAACGCCGCTCGTCCTCGGCCTCGCCCTCGCCGTCTGCGCGACGACGTACACGGGCGCGATCACCTTCAACCTCGCCAACGCCGAGCGGACACGGGCCGACGTGCTGGGCCCGGAGCCGTCCTTCGTCGACGAGTCCGGCGTGGGGCGCGCGGCGATGCTGCTGACGCGGTCGAGCGAGCGAGGAGTCGCGTCCGAGTACCTCTTCTGGAACCGCTCGCTGGAGTCCATCTACCTCCTTCCGGACGCCGAGCCGCCCGACTCCTTCGCGGTCACGCGGATCACCGTCGCGCCCGACGGCACCCTGCTCGCCCGGGGCCGGCCCGTCACCGGGCCGCTCGCGGTCGACGGCTTCAGCGACACCGTCCGTCTCCGCGACACGAACGAGGTGGCCTCGTCGCCCGTCTTCGACCTCGTCACGTCGAAGGGCCCTCAGCGCCTCGCGCTCTACGCCCCCGGCCGCTTCGAGGACGGCTGGCTCGGGCTCACGGGCAGCTTCCAGCTGTGGCCGGAGACGGACGCAGGCGTCCTGACGTTCGACCTGACGGGCCCCGAGGGCTCGCCCCCCGTAGCGGTCGAGCTCCGGCCGCCGGGCGTCCCCGCGCGCGAGGTGATCGTCCACCCGGGCCGGACGAGCACGCTGGCGGTGCCGGTCTGCGTGAGCGGTCCCTGGAAGATGGACTTCGTCGCGCCCTCGACGGGCACGGTCGGCGGGCGCTTTGTGAGCGTGCAGGCATCCGAGCCCGCCTACCGGCCCGAGCCGGGCATCTGCCCATAGGCATACGGCCGCGGCCGGCGGAATTCCCGCAGTGGCAATCCGGGGCGTCCCCGATGCCCGCGAAACGCAGACCGCCCAGGCTGTCTGGGGAGAGAGGAGGTGTGAGATGACGACGATTCCGCATGAGCCTGCGGTAGTTGTCGACGAGACTCAGCCCTGGTCGGCGCGGATTTTCGTTCCGGAGATGTGGGCGTCCCTGGCCATTATCGTCATGTGGCTGGCGGTGCTCCTCGACGCGATCTTCGGCCCGGACATCGTGGCGATCAGCGGGACACCCGGAGGCACGCAGACACACACGACCGTCCCGTCGGCGGTCCTGGTGGCCCCGTTCGCATTCTTCGCGACGTGGGTGGTCGCGAGGCACGGCTACCGCCACGAACGGAAGGACTGACCGAGCGCCCGTCCGACGGGGCGTCTAGACGCAGTCCTTGAGCCCCTGCGCCTCGGGCAGGGACTCGAGCTTCTTGAGCGTGTTGTTCTCGATCTGGCGGATGCGCTCGCGCGTGACGCCGAAGGCGCGGCCGACTTCCTCGAGCGTCCGCGGCTGCTCGCCCTTGAGCCCGAAGCGGAGCTCGATCACCTTGCGCTCCCGGATCGGCAGCGACTCGAGCGCCTTGTCGATGTCCTCGCGCCTGAGGTTGAGCGAGGCCGAGTCGAACGGCGACTCGGCGGCGTCGTCCTGGACGAAGTCGCCGAGCTCGGATTCCTCCTCCTCGCCGATCGGCTTCTCCAGCGAGACCGGCAGCTGCGCCATGCGCAGGATCTCGCGGACCTCCTCC
>DATIBF010000013.1:0-21632 GCA_035457655.1 Gaiellaceae bacterium | reverse complement strand
CTTCACCGTCTCGAAGAAGGGGGCACGTGGGGGAAACATGGTTTCCCCCACGGGACGGAACCGAAGGCGAAGGACGCTCACGGACCCGATGATACGCTCCGCCGATGGACCCGCAGGCCCTGGAAACCAAGGCGCGAAGCGCGATTGCGGGCGCTTCGACCCTGGACGAGCTGGACGCCGCGCGCGTCCGCTACCTCGGCCGGAAGAGCGAGCTGAAGCAGGCGCTCCGCGAGGTCCGGGACGCCGAGACCGGAAGCGTGCTCAACACTCTCCGAGAGGAGCTCGAGCGAGCCGTCGCCGGCCGGCAGTCGGAGCTCGAGCGCGCCGAGCTCGACCGGCGGCTGACGCAGGAGGTCGTGGACGTCACCCTCCCCGGCGAGGCGAGGCCCCGCGGCCACCTGCATCTGATCACGCAGATCCGTCGCGAGGTCGAGGACATCTTCCTCGGCCTGGGCTACCAGGTCGTCGACGGCAGCGAGGTCGAGACGACCCACTACAACTTCGACGCGCTCAACTTCCCCATCGACCACCCGTCTCGCTCCCGCCAGCAGTCGGTCTTTCTGAACGGCGACGTGCTCTTCCGGACGGAGACCTCCCCGTCCCAGATCCGGGTCATGGAGTCGCAGCCGCCTCCGATCTACATGGTCTCGCTCGGTCGCGTCTACCGGCGGGACACGCCGGACGCGACGCACACGCCGATCTTCCACCAGGTCGAGGGGCTCGCGATCGACCGCGGCATAACGATGACCGACCTCAAGGGCACGCTCCTCCACATGATGCGCGCGCTCTTCGGCGAGCAGCGCGAGCTGCGCTTCCGCACGCACTTCTTCCCCTTCACGGAGCCGTCGCTCGAGCCGGACGTGAGCTGCTTCCTGTGCGACGGTGCCGGCTGCTCCGTGTGCCGCTACTCGGGCTGGATCGAGATCGCGGGCTCCGGCATGGTCGACCCGGCCCTGTTCGAGTTCGTCGGGCTCGATCCCGAGGAGTGGACGGGGTTCGCGTTCGGCATGGGCCTCGAGCGCGTGGCCATGCTCCGGCACGGACTGCCGGCGCTCGGGCTGCTCTGGGAGAACGACCTCCGGGTGCTCCGGCAGTTTTGACATGAAGGTCCCGGTAACCTGGCTGCGCGAGTACGTCGAGGTCGGCGCGACGACGGCCGAGATCGCCGACCGGCTCGCCATTGCCACCGGCGAGGTCGAGCGCATCTCCTACCGCGGCGTCGTCGACGAGAACGGCAACCACGCCCGCTACCTCGTCGGACGAGTCGTCGAGGCCGATAGGCATCCGAACGCCGACCGGCTCCAGCTCTGCCGCGTCGA
The DNA here is from genome assembly GCA_035457655.1 of Gaiellaceae bacterium. Classification (GTDB taxonomy): domain Bacteria; phylum Actinomycetota; class Thermoleophilia; order Gaiellales; family Gaiellaceae; genus JAIBJN01. The sequence continues at coordinate 20,313 of DATIBF010000013.1, read as the reverse complement.
CGTGGGCGAGGCCGAGCCGCGGCAGATCGTCTGCGGTGCCTGGAACTTCGGCGCTGGCGCGACCGTCGCCGTCGCCTTGCCGGGTGCCGTGCTCCCGGACGGCCGGACGCTCGAGCGGGCGAAGCTGCGCGGCAGCGTCTCCGACGGGATGATCCTCTCCGAGGCCGAGCTCGAGCTCAGCGCCGACCACGCCGGCATTCTCGTTCTCCCGGAGCCGTGGGAGCCGGGAACGCCGCTCCGCGACGTGCTCCCGCTCGGTGAGGAGGTCCTGGAGATCGAGGTGACGCGCAACCGGCCCGACTGCCTCTCGGTCTACGGCATTGCGCGCGAGGTGGCGGCGCTCTTCGCCGCAGAGCTGAAGCCGCCGCCGGGCGACGAGCCGACGCCCGAGGGCGACGAGCACCCCGACGTCACGATCGAGGACTACGACGGCTGCCCGCGCTACATCGGCCGGCTCTTCCGTGATGTGAGGATCGCGCCGTCGCCGCCGTGGCTGAAGGCCCGGCTCACGGCGGCGGGCATGCGCCCCATCTCGAACGTCGTCGACGTGACGAACTACGTCATGCTCGCGCTCGGAAACCCGCTCCACGCTTTCGACTTCGACACGTTGCGCGGCGGGCGAATCGTCGTGCGGCGCGCCCGGCCGGGCGAGGAGTTCACCAGCCTCGACGCCGAGCTGCGGAAGCTCGACCCGGCCGACCTCGTCATCGCCGACGGCGAAGGCGCGATCGCGTTCGCCGGGATCATGGGGGGGCTCGACACGGAGGTGACGGAGACGTCGACCTCGGTGCTCCTCGAGGCGGCCAACTTCGAGCCCGGGACGATTCTCTGGAGCTCCGAGCGCCACGCGCTCCGCACGGAGGGCTCGAACCGCTGGGAGAAGGGCGTCGATCCCTACCTCCCGCCGCTGGCGGCCCGGCTTGCCACGCAGCTCATCGTCGACCTCGCCCGCGCCCGCTGGACGGGCGACACGGACGCCGTGGGACAGCTACCGGAGCCGCCCGTCGCCCACTACCGGACGGGCCGCGCAAACAAGGTCGTCGGCATCGAGATCGAGGAGCAGGAGCAGAAGGACGTCCTCGAGCGGCTCGGCTTCGACGTCGTCCCGGGCTGGGACGTCCGCGTCCCCACCTGGCGCATGCGCGACGTGACGCGGGAGATCGACCTGGTCGAGGAGGTCGCGCGCGTCCACGGCCTCGAGAAGATCCCGTTCACGCTCCCGCTCAGGAGCGCGATGTTCGGGCGCCTCTCGCAGGAGCAGCGCCTGCGCCGCCTGGTCGAGGACGTGCTCGCGGGCGCCGGCTTGTGCGAGGCGTACACGCTCAGCCTCGTCGCCCGCGACCCCCATCCCGAGGCGCTGAGCCTGCCGGACCCGCTCACGTCGGAGCACGGCGTCCTGCGGACGACCCTGCTCGAGGGGCTCGTGGGCGCGGCCCGCCACAACGTCGCCGTCGGGAACGAGGACATCGCCCTCTTCGAGATCGCGCGCGTCTACCTGCCGAGCGGAGAGAAGCTTCCGGAGGAGCGCTGGCGGGTCGGCGGGATCGCCGAGGGCGGCTACCGGCGCGCCAAGGGTGCCGTCGAGACGCTCTACGAGGCGTTCGGCATCGAGCTGAGGCTCCGGCGGACTCAGCTGCCGTTCCTCCATCCCGGGAAGGCCGCCGAGGTCGAGGCCGGCTGGCTCGGCGAGCTGCACCCGGCGCTCCTCGAGGGCGACTGGGGCGTCTTCGAGCTCGACCTGGCGACGCTCTTCAGTCAGGTGCCGGAGCGCGTCGAGTACGAGGACGTCGTCAGCTTTCCCGCGGTGCGCCAGGACCTCGCCTTCGTCGTCGACGAGGACGTGCTCGCCGGCGACCTCGTCGCCGCGGCGAGGGAGGCCGCCGGGCCGGAGCTACGGGATGTCGCCGTCTTCGACGTCTACCGGGGTGAGCCGATCCCGGCGGGGAGGAAGTCGGTGGCGCTCCACGTCTCGTTCCAGTCCCCGGAGCGGACGCTCTCCGACGAGGACGCGCGGGCGATCCGGGAGCGGATCGTCGCCGCGCTCGCGGAGCGGTTCGGTGCCGAGCTCCGGACCTGAGCGGGCCGGCCGGCTGATCGTCGTCCTCGGCTACTCCGACGGGCGGAGCAGCGAGTTGCACCCGATCTGCGCGGCGCGGCTCGAGCACGCCGCCACCCTTGCGGGCGACGGCGACGCCGTGCTCCTCTCCGGCTGGTCGCGCCATCCGGGCAGGCTCCCGGAGGCGGAGCTGATGCGGCGGGCCTGGCCCGGAGCGCAAGAGGCGCTGCTCAGCGACCCGGATGCGCGCATCACCGCCGAGAACGCGGCGAACGCGGCCGCGCACGCCAGCGAGCTCGGTGCCCGCGAGGTCGTCGTCGTCACGTCTTCGTGGCACCGCGCGCGCGCCGGCGTCCTCTTCCGGTCGTTGCTTCCCGGCGTGAGCGTCAGCGTGGTCGGCGCACGGACGCCCAGATCCCCGCGGGTCTACCTACGGGAGGCCGCCGCCTTTCCGCTCGTCCCCCTCCAGCTCAGGATGGCCCGCCGAAGAGGCGGCGGCGCAGTCGCGTGAGGAAGCTCTCGGCGGCGAGCCGCTCGACCACCGGCTCGTCGTACGGAGGGAGCGCCCCCAGCTCGGTCTTCGTCAGATCAACCTGAATCCGGCGGGGCCAGATGCCGGTGACGTGCTCCGCGGGCAGGTGGCGCTTCGTCACGAGCGGGGAGAGCACGATCACGAGGCCGTTGAAGATGTCCGCCGTCCGGTCTCCCGCGACCTCGACCACGGTCGCAAGCTCGGCCCCGTCCGTGGTCACGACGACGGCATGGCGCTCGATCGCCTTCCAGGAGACCTCCGGCTCGGAGGTCCCGGTCACACCGATCGGCCGTCCTCCCGCCACACGGGGCCCTGCGAGTGAGGAGCGCTGGAATCCGAGAGCACGCGGAGGACGCGCAGGCGCCCCGTCATGCCCTCCTGGTCGAGCCGCTCGAATGCGCGCCTGGCCATCACCGGCGCGACGCCGTAGCCCGAGGTGCTCGCGGCCCGGAAGCGGAAGCTCGGCCCACGTGCGCGGGCGGGGTTGACGGGCGCGAGCAGGAGCGCGCCGCGGTCGAGGTAGTCGCTGGAGTCGAGCTCGACCTCGGCGTAGAGGTCGCTCCAGTCGGGCGGCAGGCGGCGAAGCAGCGCGTCCCACGAGCCCGCGAGCGTCGCGCGCTCGACCGGAGGCGGGGCGGGCTCCACGGCCGGGAGCTCGTGCCCCGCGAGCCGCACGCGTCCTCGGATCCCGGCCTCGTCGAGACGGGATACGACGCGCCGGACCAGCTCGGGGGTGGGGGCGAGGCCCGAGGTGCCGTCATGGACGTACAGCGAGAAGGTCGAGCCAGATCGGCCCGGCGTCGCGGGAGCGAGGATGAGCGCCGCCCGATCGGCCTGCTCCGGCTCCTCGAGGGTCAGGTCGAGGCGCGCGCGCTCCCAGTCTCGCGGGAGCCCGCGGAGAATCTCGTCGATGCGCTCGGCGAGGGCCATCGGGGACGCAGATTATTCCTGCTAGCTTGTCGGCGCCGTGGCAACCCTCGAAGAAAAGGGGCAGGCGGTGCCGACGGAGCGCCTCAAGGAGTTCCTGCGGGAGATGCTGCTCATTCGCCGCTTCGAGGAGAATGTGGAGGAGCGCTTCCGCGCCGGCGAGCTGCCCGGCTTCCTCCACGTCGCGATCGGGCAGGAGGCGGTTGCCGTCGGCGTCTGCCGCGCGCTGGAGGAGGGCGACGTGATCGCGTCAACCCACCGCGCGCATGGGCACACGATCGCGAACGGGACGCATCCGAACGAGGTCATGGCGGAGCTGTACGGCAAGGTCGAGGGCTGCAGCCACGGCTACGGCGGCTCGATGCACCTCTATGACGTCGAGCGCGGCAACCTCGGAGCGAATGCGGTCGTCGGCGGCGGGCTTCCCGGGATCGTCGGGGCCGCCCTGGCCTTCAAGCTTCGGAGCGAGCCCCGCGTGGCGGTCGCCTTCTTCGGCGACGGGGCCACCAACATCGGCACGTTCCACGAGTCGCTCAACCTCGCCCAGCTCTGGAGCGTCCCCGCGGTGTTCGTCTGCGAGCACAACCGCTACGCGGAGTCGACGCCGTCCAAGCAGCACCTGCCCATCGAGGACATGACGAAACGGGCGGAGGCCTTCGGCATGGCTTCGCTCGCGGTCGACGGGCAGGACGTGGAGGCGGTGTACGAGACCGCCCGGAAGGCGCTCAGGCACGCCCGGGACGGCAAGGGCCCGGTCTTCGTCGTCGCGGACTGCGTCAGGCTCTCAGGCCACTACGTCGGCGACCCGCAGGTCTACCGCCCGAAGGAGGAGATCCTGGAGCTCCGAAAGTCGCGCGACCCGATCGAGCTTCTGCGCGCACGGCTCGAGATCTCGGACGAGGAGTTCGAGGCGATGGACGCCGAGGCGACTCGCATCTCGGAGGACTCGGTCGAGTTCGCGAAGAAGGGCACCGACCCGAAGCCGGAAGACGCGCTCAAGAACGTCTATGCCTGAGCTCACCTACCGCGAGGCGATTCGCGACGCGATGAGCGAGGCGATGCGCCGCGACGAGGACGTGTTCGTCATGGGCGAGGACATCGCCGAGATGGGCGGCTCGATGGGCGTCACGCAGGGGATGCTCGACGAGTTCGGCCCCGACCGAGTCCGCAACACCCCGATCTCGGAGATGGCGATCGTCGGCGCCGGGATCGGCGCGGCCGTGGCGGGCATGCGCCCGATCGTCGAGATCATGTACCAGGACTTCATGACCCTCTCGATGGAGCAGCTGGTTCAGCAGGCGGCGAAGCACCGCTACATGTCGGGGGGCCAGATCAAGGTCCCGCTCACGCTCAGGACGCAGGGCGGTGCCGGGTGGTCTCCGGGCGCCCAGCACGCGCAGCAGCTCGAGGCGTGGTTCGTGCACGTTCCCGGGATCAAGGTCGTCTTCGCCTCGACGCCGGCGGACGCTCGCGGCCTCCTCTGGAGCTCGATCTACGACGACAACCCCGTCGTCTTCTTCGAGCACCGCACGCTTTACAACCTCAAGGGCGACGTGCCCGACGAGATCGACGGCATCGAGATCGGGAAGGCGCGCGTGCACCGCGAGGGCGAGGACGTGACGGTGGTCGCCACCGGCCGCCTCGTCCACGAGGCGCTGAAGGCGGCCGAGGAGGCCGAGTCGGACGGGATCTCCGTCGAGGTCGTCGACCCGCGCACGCTCCTTCCGCTCGACGAGGAGGCGATCGTGGGCTCGGTGCGGAAGACGACGCGCTGCGTCGTCGCCCATGAGGCCGTCGTCCGCATGGGCTTCGGCGCGGAGATCGCGGCGATCGTCCAGCACGGCGCCTTCGACTACCTCGACGCCCCGGTGGAGCGGGTCGGCGCGACGTTCACGCCGGTGCCGTTCGCGCCGGTCATGGAGCAGTACGTCATCCCGCACGCCGAGGACGTGCTCGCTGCGATTCGCCGGACGGTCGGCAAGGACTAGCCGTGTCGAGCCAGGTCACGCTCCCGCGCCTCGGCCAGGGCATGGAGTCCGGGACGATCGTGCGCTGGCTCAAGGCGGAGGGCGACCAGGTCGAGAAGGGCGAGCCGCTCTACGAGCTCGACACCGAGAAGGTCACGCAGGAGGTCGAGGCTGATTCCTCGGGAATCCTCCTCAAGATCCTGGCCGGGGAGGGCGAGGAGATCGAGGTCGGCAAGGCGATCGCCGTCATCGGCGAGCCGGGGGAGGAGATCCCGGACCTGGGGCCCGAGCCGGAGGCGGAGGCGGAGCCGGCGGCGGAGGAGCCGAAGGAAAAGCCGGCGCCCGAGCCGGCACCAGCGCCGCGTAGCGAGAACGGCGGTCGCGTGAAGGCCTCGCCGCTGGCCCGGAGGATCGCGCGGGAGCGCGGCATCGACCTCGCGTCCCTCCACGGCACCGGCCCCGAAGGTCGGATCGTCGCCGAAGACGTCGAGCGGGCGGAGAAGGCGGCGCCCGAGCCGGCCCCCGCCGCCGCGCCGGCCCCGGTCGCGGCCGGAGAGGTCGAGGTCGTCCCGTTGGCCGGCATGCGTAGGGCGATCGCCCGACGCATGACCGAGGCCTGGGAGGCGCCCGTCTTCCAGATCACGATGACCGCCGACATGACCGCGGCGATCCGGCTGCGCGAAGGGCTCGTGGCGCGCATGGGCGAGGGCGACGCCAAACCGACGTACTCGGACATCCTCACGAAGGTCTGCGCGGTCGCACTCATGCGCCACCGGGCCGTGAACGCGCTCTTCGCAGGCGAGGAGGTCCACGTGATGCCCAGCGCCCACGTCGGCATCGCGGTGGCAGTCCCGAACGGCCTCCTGGTTCCGGTGCAGCGGAGCTGCGAGGCGAAGACGATTCAGCAGCTGGCCAACGAGCGCGCCGACCTCGTCGCGAGGACGCGAGCAGGGAAGCTCCGCCAGGAGGAACTCGAAGGCGGCACGTTCACGATCTCCAACCTGGGGATGTACGGGGTCGAGCGCTTCGTCGCCGTGCTCAACCCGCCCCAGGCGGCGATCCTGGCGGTGGGAGCCATCGAGGAGCGCGCGGTCGTGCGGGACGGGGAGGTCGTCGCCAGGCCCGTGCTGGAGATGACGCTGACCTGCGACCACCGCACGGTGGACGGCGCGACCGCGTCGGCTTTCCTGCGCACCGTGAAGCAGTTCCTCGAAGAGCCCGGCCTGGCTCTCTAGTCGACGCCTCGTGGGAATCTGGTACCGCGTCCGGGATCTCGAGACGGCGCGGAGGTTCTACTGCGAGACGCTCGGCTTCGAGGAGGCGTACGTGGACGAGGACGACCGCTGGGCTCGGCTCACACGCGGAGACGTCGAGGTGGCCATCGCCGAGGGAGACCCCGAGGAGGAAGAGGCCGTGCTGACGCTCGAGGTCGGCGACGTGAAGGCGGAGGCCGAGCGCCTCCGAGCCGCGGGGGTAGACGTCGGCACGGTGGTGGAGATCCCCAGCACAATCCGCCTCCTGGACGTCTTCGACCCCGACGGCAACCGTCTCCAGCTCTCGCAGGATCTCTAGGCCGAATTCGTTACCTGTTCGAGGGATCGCCGTCGCCGGCGTTGCGGTCGTTACCTCGTCCGAACCGGATTCAACCCCGGGTCACGGCGAGGGCGGCACAGGGGCCGCCCTCCCGTTTTGAGATGAGCTCTTGGTGCCCACTCCCGGGACGGTCACCCCGGATAGGATCGCGGTTAGGAACGCGAACCGAAGGAAAGGGTCCAGACCATGGAATGTGACGTCGCCGTCCTCGGCGGCGGTCCCGGCGGCTACACGGCCGCGATCAGGGCCGCGCAGCTCGGGGCGACAACGGTCTGCGTCGAGAAGGAGGATCGGCTCGGCGGCACGTGCCTCCGCGTCGGCTGCATCCCCACCAAGGCATGGGTGCAGACGGCCTTCGCGCTGAAGGAGGCCGAAGAGACGTTCCCCAAGCTCGGCGTGAGCGTGGGCGCGCCCGAGCTCGACCTCGCGGCGGCGAACAGCTGGAAGGAGGGGATCGTCGACCAGCTGACCGGCGGCGTCGCCAGCCTCTTCAAGGCAAACGGGGTCGAGTGGGTGCGGGGTAGCGGTCGCTTCAAGGACGCGAACACGATCGCGGTCGAGGGCGGGGAGGACGTCAGCTTCAAGAGCGCGATCGTGGCCACCGGCTCGTACGCGCTGCGGCCTCCGATCGACGGCATCGACTCCGCTCGCTGCATCGACTCGACCGGCCTGCTCGCGCAGACCGAGGTCCCGCGGCGAATCGTCATCCTCGGCGGCGGCATCATCGGCTGCGAGTTCGCCTCGATCCTGCAGCGCTTCGGCAGCGAGGTCACGATCGTCGAGATGCTCCCGGCGCTCATCCCGCAGGAGGACGAGGACGCGGCGAAGGAGCTCCTCAAGCAGTTCAAGAAGCGGGGCATCGCCGTCCACCTCGACTCGCAATGCGACAGGATCGAGGAGACACCCGAGGGTCTCAGGGTGTATTTCGCCGGGGAGACCGTCGACTGCGACCTCATGCTCGTCGCAACGGGCCGCGGTCCCGTGACGCAGGACATCGGGCTCGAGGCGATCGGCGTCGAGCTCGACCCGAGAAAGGGCATCGCCGCGGACGAGCGTCGGCGGACCACCGTCCCGCACATCTACGCCGTCGGCGACTGCGCCGGCTACTGGCAGCTTGCGCATACGGCGTTTCGCGAGGGCGAGGTGGCCGCGGAGAACGCCATGGGCCACGACGCGATCGTCGACAACCGCGGCGTCCCGCGCCCGATCTACACCGACCCCGAGATTGCGGGCGTCGGCCTCACTGAGCGAGAGGCACGCGAGCAGCACGGCGAGGCCGTCCTCGTGGGCACGTTCCCGTTCTCCGTCAACGGCCGCGCGATGATGCAGAACGAGACGGTCGGCTGGGTCAAGTCGATCCACGAGTCCCGTTACGGCGAGCTGCTCGGGATCGTCATGGTCGGACCGCACGTCACCGACCTGATCGAGGCCGGAGTCGTCGCGCTCGACGCCGAGGCGACCGTCGAGACGGTCGCCGACGGGATGACCGCCCACCCCACCCTCTCGGAGGCGATCAAGGAGGCGGGGCTCCTCGCGCTCGGCCGCGCCATCCACCTCCCCAACCGGAAGCGCGCGACCGCCAGGGCCTAGGAACGGAAAGGAGGGGCATGCTCACGAAGCGAAAGGCAATGATCGGCTACGGCGTCTACACGATCGGCAAGCCGCTCGCGAAGATGCACCTGCGCCGGCAGAACACCGCCGCGAGGCGGAAGAAGCTGATCGGCGGCATCGCCGCGGCCGTAGCCGCTGCCGGTGCGACCGTCGGCGCGCTGATGTTCTGGCGCAGGCGGCGTTCCGGAGGCGCGGAGTCGAGCGAGAGCTGAGCTGAGCAGGGCGGACACCGTCGTCGTCGGGGCCGGCATCGCCGGCTGCGCGGCGGCGCGCCTCCTCGCGGAGGCCGGCGAAAGCGTCCTCGCCGTCGACAGGGCCGGGGTCGGCGCCGGGGCCTCGGGGCGAAACGGCGGCTTCCTCTTCCGGCAGCCCGCGCCCTGGATCGAGGAGCTCCTCGACGAGGCGATCCGGTGGTACCGAGAACTCGAGGCCGACGGCCCGGTCCCGCTCGACCTCAGGGAGTGGCCCATGCTCCTCCTCGCGGTCGAGGAGTCCGAGCTGGCACACGCGCGTGCCTACGCCGAGGGCGTCGGCGGCCAGGAGGTCGACCTCCGGGAGGAGCCGTGGCTGGCCGACGATCTCGCGGGCGGGTTCGTGGTCGAGGGCGGCGTGACCCTTGACGCGATGGGCGCGACCACTGCTGCGGCCGAGTCCGCCCGGCGGGCCGGGGTGCGCTTCGCGCTCGGCTGCGAAGCGAAGCGCATCCTCGTCGACGGGGCGCGGGTCACGGGAGTGGCCGCGGACGGGGGCGTCATCCGGTGCGGTCGCGTCGTCGTCGCGGCGGGGCCGCGACTGCGCTTCCTCCTGCGCACGGCCGGCATTGACCTGCCGGTCTCGTCCTCCCGCGGCTGGCTGCTCGAGACCGGCAGGGTCGACCCGCCGCCGCCGTACGCGATCGAGCAGGCCGCCTGGCCGGAGCAGGAGGAGATGGGGCCCCTGCTCGCCGACCCGTCGCTGGGTGAGGTCGCACCCGGAGCGGCCGAGGAGCCCGGTCTCGTCTCGCTGCTCCTCGGCGGCCGCCCGGCAGGGCACTGCCTGATCGGCACATCGCTGGGACGCTCGCTGCTCGAGGAGCCGGAGAGCCCGGAGACAGTCAGGCGGCTGGCCGAGCGCGCCGTCCGCGTGGCGCCGCAGCTCGCCCGCGTGCCGGTCGTCGCCTCGTGGTCGGGGCGGCGGGCGATGACTCCCGACGGCCTGCCGGTCGTCGGGCCGGCGGGCGGCATCGAGGGCCTCGAGGTCATCGGCGGGCTCTCCTCGATCGGGATGATCACGGCCCCGGGGATCGCCCGGCGACTTGCGGAGGCCGACCCCGGCCCCTTTGCCGCCGAGCGCCTCGCGTGATTCGCCCGTTCGAGCCCGCGGACGGCGAGGCCGTTGCCGCCCTCCTGGACGAGGACTTCGTCGCGCATGTGTTGACCGGTCCAGGCGTGCGCCACTGGCTCACGAATCAGCCGGCGCGGGCGCATGCGCGGTCGTGGGTGGCCGTGGCGGGCAAGGACGTGATCGGCTGGTCGCGCGCACGGCTCCAGTGGGCGACGAGCGCGGAGGGGGTCGCCGAGCTCTGGGCGTTCGTGCGGCCGCCCAGCCGCCGCCGCGGAGTCGGCGCCGAGCTCTACGACGTGGGTCGTCAGCATCTCGCGAGCGTCGGCGGGCGATCGCTCGAGTCGTGGTCGAGCGACGAGGAGGGCGGTCGCTTTCTGGCCGCCAGGCGCTTCCGGGCCGTTCGCGCGCTGCATGTGCTCCGCCTCGACCTTCTTGGCGCGAACCTGTCCGGCTTCGCGGAGCTGCGTGCCGAGAAGGAGGCGCAGGGGTACTCGCTCGTCCCGTTCGCAGCGGTCGCCCACCGGGCGAAGGAGTTCCACGCGCTCGATGCCGCCGCGAACGCCGACGTCCCATGACCTACACCGAGGACGACTTCCGCTACGACGACTGGCTCGGCGAGACTCTCGGGCATCCGCAGCTCACGCTCGAAGGCAGCGCCGTCGTGCTGGCAGGCGACGAGCCGGTCGCCTATGCGCTCCTGCACGTCGCCCCCGGGTCGCGCCTCGCGGCCAACGAGATGACGGGGACGCGGGCCGACCATCGCCGGCGCGGGCTCGCCCGCCTGGCGAAGGTGGCAACAATCGAGTGGGCGCGGGAGAACGGCTTCGCCGCGATCCTGACCTCGACCGACGGCGAGAACGCGCCCATGCTCGCGCTGAACGAGAGCCTCGGCTACCGACCCGTCGCCATCGAGACTCAGTACCTCCTGGACGATCTACGATAGGCGCCGATGGACCCGCTGACGGAGCCGATCGAGGGCGCCGACCGCCGCGAGGTGGGCGGAGCGATCGTCGAGATCGTGAGAGTCGGGAACGGCCGCGTGAAGCGCGCGATCTACCCGCCGGGCTTCCGCTGGTCGACGCACATGCGCCCGACCGTCCGCAGCGAGCTCTGCCGGCACGTCCACGTCGGCTTCCTTGCCCGCGGTCGCATCCAGGGGGAGTACGAGGACGGCTGCACCTTCGACTTCACGGCGCCGCAGGTCGTGACCATCGCCCCTGGCCACGACGCCTGGGTCGTCGGCGACGAGGAGGCGGTGCTCATCCAGTTCGACTCCGAAGAAGGAACAGCGCGCCGGTTCGGACTCCCCTCGGAGCACAGGCACTAGCCTTCCGAGACCGTGTTCGACTCGCTGACCGAGTACGTCTCGGGCTCACCGTGGACGTACGTCTTCCTCTTCGTGGTCTCGGCGCTCGACGCGATCATCCCCCTCGTCCCCAGCGAGACGTCGGTGATCCTGGCCGGCGTGCTCGCCTCGACCGGCGACCTCAACCTGTTCCTGGTCATCCTCTTCGCCGCCTCCGGGGCGATCGCCGGCGACAACGCCTCCTACTGGATCGGCCGCACCGTCGGCCACCGCTTCGTCGACCGCTTCTTCAGAGGCGAGCGGCGCAAACAGGTGGACTGGGCGCACCGCCAGGTGGAGGAGCGAGGAGGCTATCTGATCATCATCGGCCGCTTCATCCCCGGCGGCCGTATCGTGGTCACGCTCTCGTGCGGAATGCTGGAGATGCCCTGGCGCCGTTTCATCTCCTTCGACGTGGTCGCCGGCCTGGTCTGGGGCACCTATGCGGCCATGCTCGGCTACGTGGGCGGCAGCACCTTCGAGGAGGATCCGCTCAAGGGCTTCCTGCTCGCCTTCGCCGTCGCGCTCGGCGTCGCCGGCGTGATCGAGGCCTATCGGTGGTACCGGAGGCGGCGTGCCGTCGCTGACAGCTGACCTCGAGGCCGCCGCGCGGATCGGCGCCGACGAGCGTGGGGGCGTCAGCCGGTTCGCGTGGACGCCGGAGCTCGCCGAGGCGAACGCGTGGCTGGCGGAGCGGCTGGCCGAGCTCGGGCTCGCTGTCGAGCTCGATCCCGCCGGAAACGTCCTCGGCCGCTGGGAGGCGGGTGAGGGGAAGGCCGTGCTCCTCGGCTCCCATCTCGACACGGTGCCGAACGGCGGGCGCTACGACGGCGCCCTCGGCGTCCTTGCGGCGCTCGACGTCGTCCGGCGACTGAAGGCCGAAGGCGTGGAGCCGGCCAGGCCCGTCTGGGTGGTCTCCTTCAACGACGAGGAGGGGGCGCGCTTCCAGACGGGGATGCTCGGGAGCCGAGCCTTCTGCGGCGACTGCGCCCTCGAGGACTGGGGGCGCCGGGGTATCGCCGAGGCGATGGCCGAGGCCGGCTTCGAGTTCGAAAGCCTCCCGGACGCGCGGCGGGCCGACGAGGTCGGCGCGTACCTCGAGCTTCACATCGAGCAGGGCCCGGTCCTGGAGCGCGCCGGGGTCGACCTCGGCGTCGTCACGGCGATCACGGGCATGGTCGGTTTCCGCGCGCGCTTCCTGGGCGAGGCCAACCACGCCGGGACCACGCCGATGGAGCTCCGCCGCGACGCGCTCGCCGGCGCGGCTCGGGCGGTGCTCGCCCTGCGCGACGAGGCCCGTTCCCGCGACGACATGACCGCCAACGTCGGGGTGATCTCGGCGGAGCCGGGAGGGTTCAACGTCGTCCCGGGCGCCGCGGAGCTCACGATCGACGTCCGCTCTCCGACCTCGGAAGGGTTCGCCCGCCTGGAGCCGTTCGTGCGCGAGACGCTCGAGCGCATCGCCGCCGACGAAGGGCTGGGGCTGGAGCTCCGCGAGACCCATCGGAAGCAGCCGGTGGCGCTCGACCCCGAGCTCCAGGACCGGCTGGAAGAGGCGGCGAGGGAGGAGGGGGCGACGACCCTCCGCCTCCCCAGCGGCGCCGGTCACGACGCGATGGTGCTGGCGCATCACGTCCACGCGGCGATGCTCTTCGTCCCGAGCCGCGGCGGCCTCAGCCACACGCCGGACGAGTTTTCGTCCCCGGAGCACTGCGAGCTCGGCGCCCGCGTGCTCGCCCGCGTCGTTCGTGGTCTCGTACTCATGGGATGAGGCCGCCGTCGCCCGGATCCGTCATGATGCCCGCCGTGAGCCCGCGCACGCGCACGATCCTCGCCTGGGTGCTCTTCGTCGTCGGGACGCTCGTAATCTTCGTCGGCTCGCTGACGGTGTGGGTGAAGCGGCAGGCGCTCGACACGGAGTCCTGGGTCGACACGAGCACGAACCTGCTGGAGAACGACGACGTTCGCCAGGCTCTCTCCGTATACATCGTCGACCAGCTCTACGCGAACGCAGATCCCGAGGCCGTGCTCGAGGAGCGCCTGCCGGAGAACCTGCAGGGCCTCGCCGGCCCGATCGCCGGAGCGCTCCGCCAGCCCGCCGTCGAGGCCGTCGACCGCTTCCTGCAACGCCCGCGCGTCCAGGATCTGTGGGAGAACGTCAACCGGATCGCCCACCAGGAGCTGATCGCCGTGCTCGAGGACGAGACGCGCGGCAACATCACGACCGGCAGTGGCACCGTCACGCTCAACCTGAGGACGCTCGTAGTCAACATCGGCGACGAGCTCGGCTTCGGCGAGCAGCTCGAATCGAGGCTCCCGCCCGACGCCGGCCAGATCGTGATCCTCCAGTCCGATCAGCTCGAGGCGGCGCAGACCGGCGTCAAGGCGATCAAGTGGATGAGCTGGCTCGTCATCTTCATCGCGCTCGCCTGCTACGCCGCGGCGATCTGGCTCGCGCGCGGGCGGCGCGAGATGCTCCGCAACGTCGGTGCTGCGATCCTCCTCGTCGGATTCCTCCTGCTCGTGATCCGGAGGCTCGTCGGCAACTACATCGTCGATGCGTTGACCTCGGGCGAGTCGTTGCGGGACGCCGTGGACTCGACCTGGCTTATCGGCACGAGCCTCCTCAGCGAGCTGGCGTGGGCGTTGATCGTGTACGGCGCGGTGATCCTGCTCGGAACCTGGCTCGCCGGGCCTCACCGCTACGCCGCCCGAGTGCGTCAGTTCGTCGGCCCGACGCTCCGCGACCGTCCGGGGCTCGCGTGGGGTGCCGTGGCCGCCGTCTATCTCCTGCTCGTGCTGTGGGGGCCCGTGCCGGCGCTTCGGAACTGGCTCGGAATCCTCCTGCTCGGTGCGCTCGTCGCGCTCGGGTTCGAGGCCTTCCGGCGCGTTGTGGTCGGCGAGCTCGAGCCCGGCAGCACCGCCACGCCGCCGGCGGCGACCGCCTGAGCTAGCGCCCGCAGCGGCAAACCTGCTCGCCCAGGTAGCGTCGCTCGAGCTTCATCCCGCACGAGCCGCACGTGGGCGGAAGCACCTGCGCGTAGACGAGCACGGCGCGCGCCACGATTCCCCAGGCGAGGAAGCAGAGGAGCGCGAAGGAGAGCGGCACGTCCCACGGCATGAGTCTCGTATCGGACGCGAGCCTGCCGCGCCTTAGACCCACCACTACAATGAGTGGCGTGGGGTGGATAGCGATCGGGCTTCTCGTCGCCGTCGTCCTCGTCATCGTAGGGGCGGAGTGGCCGAGGCTGTCCGGGCGCATCGGCGCCGACGCGTGGGCGGCGCGCTCCCGGAAGCGGCGGAAGGAGAAGCTGACCCTCATCCCCGGCGAGGACGCCGACGACGACTTCGTGAAGAGCGTCGAGCGTGACCTCGCCGACCTGCCCGTCCTGGACGAGCACGAGGACCGCCCCCGCCGCTAGGCGGCTAGACTTCGGGTTCCGCGCGGATGTGGCGGAATTGGTAGACGCGCACGGTTCAGGTCCGTGTGGGCGCAAGCCCGTGGAGGTTCAAGTCCTCTCATCCGCACTAGGCTCCTGAGCGGGGATTCTCAGGCATCCGCGCCGCTTTCGGCGTCCGATAAATGCCAAACGAATCGAACGGCGCTGCGTTGGGCACGCTCGCTACTGCGGCGAGGGCGCTAGATCCAGTTGCGGCCGCGGGCGATCGAGAGCACGACCACGGCGATGCCGAGCATCGTGGCGATCACAACCCAAAATACCCAGGCTTGGTCGAAGAGACCGACCTCGAAGTTCATGCCCATGATGCCGCCGAGCACGGTTGCGGGCAGGAGGATCACGGTGACCAGCGTGAGCACCTTCATGATGTCGTTTGTCCGTTGTCCGATTCGGGTGACGAGCAGATCAAATGAGCCGAAGGTCGACTCCTTCGCCTCGCGGGCCGCGTCCAGCGCCTGGGTCACGCGGCGCTCGAGGTCGGCGAAACGCTGCGCTGATTTCTCGCTCGAAAGCGCGTCGAGTTCAGGGTGTGACAGAGAAACGACCACTTCGCGGTGCGGGGAGAGCGCCCGTCGCAGCGTCCCGATCGTGCGGCGGAGCTCGACTAGCCGGGTCAGGTCGTCAGCAGCTTCCTTGGGGGTATTGGTCATGACCTTCGCGTCCAGCTCCTCCAGCTCACTCTCGACGGCATCCAAGGCGCGGAGGTAGCTGGCGACGATCCAGTCGACGATCGTGGCGACGAACGAGGGTGCGTCGAGCGCGCCGATTTGACCTCCCCCCTGTGCGCGCTCGAAGAACTCTTCGAGTACCTCGATCTTCTGACGATAAGCGGTAACGATCCAGTTGGGGCCCAGAACACACTCGACTGGAATGAGCGCAGGCGTATTTCCGTTGCCGCTCGCCGCGTACAGCGTCACGTGCATGCGCTCGCCCTCGTCGGCCACGGAGGCGCTTCTCGGTGGCTCGTGCAGTCGGTGTGCGTTCTCGTCGCCTAGCTCGAGCGTCTCCTGCAGCGCCGCGACTTCCTCCTCCGTCGGCTCGTGCATTGCGATCCACAGCAGCTGTCCGCGATCGCGCCCCTCGAGCGCCGCCCTCCAATCCTCGACTTTTTCGGATTGTTGCGCGTCGAACACGAAGGCTGTGAGCATCCACCGTGTTTCCAGAGACCACTGCGTTTCCCTCTCGTCGTCGGGGGGGCGGGGCGCGGGCCGAAAGGTGACGCTAGGACTACCCGGCGAGCCGAGCCTACGACTGCGGGCCTACTTCGAGAGGGATACGCCCGCTGGTGCCGCCGGCAGCGGTAAGACATAGGTATCGAGCGGGATGGACCACGCCACACTCAGTCGTCTTCGTCCCATGAGGCCGGGGCGCGTTAGGCGGGCAGCGCGTCGCGCACATGCTGCCATAACGGCTCCGAGGGCATCCGCTAGCGGTTACTCCAACTCGGGCCTGGCCAGGATCACGGCCGACTCGAGCTCGGGCGTAAATGGGAATCCAGGTCGGGGCTAATGGTAAGACCAGCTGCCTCTGCGGTCCAGCCGCGAAGAAGGATTGGCCGCGAGCTCGCCCTCGCCTGACTCCCCATAGAGTGAGGGCGTGGCGACGACGTTCGAGCAGACACGCCTGCGGCGGCTCGGAAACCGGCTGATCGCCCCGCTCGCCCGCCTCGGGCTTGCGGGTAGGCGGACGCACGTGCTCACCGTGACTGGGCGCAAGAGCGGCCGCCGCTACTCGACTCCGGTCCAACTCGTCTTCCTGGACGGCCAGCGCTGGCTCGTGGCGCCGTACGGCGCAGTTGGGTGGGTGAAGAATGCGCGCGCGGCCGGTGCGGTTGAGCTCACACGGGCGCGCCGAACTGAGCGGGTGCGGGTCGAGGAGGTCGGACCCGTCGAGTCGGCGCCTGTGCTGCGCGAGTACCTCCGCGGCACGCCGATCGTGAGACCGTTCTTTGACGCCGGGCAGGACGCGCCACTCGAAGCGTTCGCGACCGAGGCTTCCCGTCATCCGGTCTTTCGTCTCACCGCCCCGTGACGCGATCCCTCGCCGGACGGGCTGCTCGAATCACTCGCACATGGTGCGGATTTGCAGGGAATTCGTCCTCTCATCCGCATCACCTATGCTCGAGCCGAAGCTGCACCGGTAAGGAACGCAGGCGGCGCCCGGAGAGGCGACAGATCGGAAGCACGCCCACCGCCGGCACAGACGCCGTCTTCGCTTACCGATGTCGGCGTGGTTCATCTGGGGCAGCGGTTGCCGGCGGCGGTTATTATGCAGGGCGTCGAGCGATTGTCCGGAGGCGTAGGATGCGGCTTGGGGTCTTCCTTCTCTTCCTCGTGCTAGGGCTTGCGATAGCGAGCCCGCCGGCGGTTGCGCAGGCTCCTCCCGCGTCTGACCCGGGGAAAGCCAAGGAGGCGAAGAAGGACAAGGAGTCGAAGAAGGGGAAGGGGAACGATCGAGACGGGCCCGGCGGTCCGGGCGACTCCGGCGATGATGAAGGCAGCCCGGACGATGGTGGCGAAAGCCCGGGCGGCGACGAAGGCAGCCCGGACGATGGCGAAGGTACCCCGGACGATGGCGAAGGTACCCCGGACGAGGATGGCGAAGGTAGCCCGGGCGGTGACGACGGTGAGACCGGCGGCGAGCCGGGAGGCAGCGGGTCCGGCGGGGGCAGTGGATCGGGAGGCGTCGATCCGGGCGACTCGGGGCGGTCGGCGGTTGGCTCAGGCTCCATCGACGATGGTGGCGGGAGTTCCTCGGTGAACAGTGCGGGCTGCCCCGCGGGGTGTGAGGTCCTGGGCGAGGTCGTTCAGGCCGGGGAGGAAGACGAGATCGTTGCGGTGGTGGACGGTTCTGGCATGCAGGCCGTGAGCATGACCTCAGCCGAGGCCGCGGACGGTACCGAGCCGACCTCGTTCCAAGAGGCGGGCATGTTCAGTTCCTCGAGCGTCCCCGCTGCGAATCCGGGTGTTCTTGCCCTGCTTGCCCTCTCGGCGCTCGGCGTCCTCGTCGGTCTGATCGCGGGCGCCCGGACGCTGCACGGCAGCAACGACGGTTAGCCGTAGCGGCTCTCGCGAACTCGGCGGAACACGGCCCGTTACTGGGCGGTGAAGCCCCGTCGAGGACGAGGATCGTGCCGGTGCAGAAGCGCGCCTCGTCCGAGCACAGGTACCTCGCCGCGGCGACCAGCTCTTCCGGGCGCCCCATGCCGTTCACGGGAAAGGCCTGCACGAGCGTCTGCTCCGGAACCTTCTGCTCCTCCAGGTAGCGCCAGATCATGCTGCCGGGGATGTCGATGGCGGCGAAGGCCAGGGCATTTGACGCTGATGTCGTCCTGGCCCCCTCGATCGCGGCGGCCTTGGTCAGCCCGTTCACGCCGCCCTTCGTCGCAGCGTAGAGCCCGTTCGCCGGAGCTGATGCTGCTCGTGACGGACGACATTTGAGGATGGCACCGCCGCCGCCCTTCGCATCGCGCGGATCTCGTGCTCGAGGCGCTGCCGTGCGCTTGTGGGGTGGAGTCGACGAGGGCCGCCACATCCTTCTCGCGGGAGACATCCACCGGACGACCTTGCCCGCCAAGGAGAACGCAGGCGGCTCAGCGCACGCGCGCGTACACGCCGCTCGGCTTCGCGTACGGGAGGAGCTCCGGGTCGTAGTAGACGAGCTCCATGTCCTCCAAAGCGTCCTTCCTCACCCTCGCCTGCCCGGCGCCGGCGGCGTGAAAGTCGTCGTGCTCGAGCTCGCCGAAGCGCACCTCCCAGATGGCGACGGTGTCGCCTCGCGAGTCCTTACCTCTCGTGAAGGTGCCGTCACGATGGGCGAGCACGAAGCGGAATGTCAGGTAGACGCCGTCGGTCGACGCACCGCAGGCGGGGCGGTCCGTCTCCAGGGCCGCGGTGACCGTCAGCTCGGGGAGGCCCTGTCGTAGAGGCAGGAGGCTCGGCGCGTGATCTGAGGCCTGCTGGACGTAGATGCCGCTCGAGGCCCGGGCCAGGCTTGCGCTGAAGAGGTTGGCAACGAGCGGCGAGAGGTGCGACAGATCCACGAGGCGGGCGATGGGCGTAGAGCCGGACTCGCGCAGCTGCTCGTCGATGAGGTCGAGCCGCCGATAGGTGAGGTCGATCGCCTGCCCGATCATGCCCGGCGTCAGCTCGGTGACATCGTGGAGATGCCAGCCCTCCCCGAGGCGCTCCCGGTCCGTATGCCTTCCTCCCGTCGCGGACGGAAGGTCGACATCGCCGACGACGCCGTTCGACAGGTCCTGCTCGGCCCTCTCCACGAGCTCGGAGAGGGTGAGGCCGAGCGCCTCCGCCAAGTTCGCGGCGACGGCGAGCGTCGGCTGCCGCGAGCGCCGCTCGAGCAGGCCGATGTAGGTGCGGTGCACTCCCGCGCGGTCGGCGAGCTCGTCCATGGACAGGCCCTCCTGCCGACGTGTGTCGGCGACTAGCTGGGCGACAACGTCGCTGAGCTCGATCCCCCGCTCGGGCATAACGGCCTCTCCAAGGTTGCCAAGGCAGGCTCCAAATTTCTACGAGACTATAGTCGCTATTGCTCCGGCTCAATAGTTGCGAGCCGGCGCCGGCCTCGGCGGAGTTCGATACGGGCTTCGCCAGCCCTGGCCTGGGTCGAAGCCCCAGACCCTGACCAGATCTCGCGCGATGGTGCGGGACTGCGCGTGGCTGTAGGTCCACACGGTCTCGCGGCTGCCGCCTGTCACCCGGACGATCTCGAGCCCGCTGACGATTCCCTCGCGCCCCGGATCGCGGCGCTCGAGGTAGGCGAAGGCAAAATCGACGGCTCCGCCGAGGTCGGCGGACTCGAAACGGAGACCCAGGTCGAGCGCCGGCTCTCCGGCCAGCACCTCGTGGACCTCATAGCGATCGAACTCTGCCGCATGGCTTGCGGTCACGGCCATGCTGCGACTCCTTTCCGGTTCGGACGGTAGGAGTCGTACGCGATCCGTACAATCCCCCGAACGGGGAACGGACGCGCCCGCCGCGTCTTTGCCTCAGCGAGGACGGTAGTACCTCGTATGCGGGTTGAGACCGCTCCCCGCTCGGCCGATGAGACATTCGATGAGAGGGCTCTACGACCTGTGCCGGTCCCCGCGGGGGAAGCTGGTGCTGAACCTCGGGATGGGGGTCTGCGCGATCACGGTCTCGGTGCTCGCGGCGCGCCACTTCGCGGGCATGGGCTGGCCTTTCAGCGGCGCCAACATCGGGCTGGTGGCCGTCTCTGGTCTCCTCTTTCTCCTCGCGTACGCGTTCAAGGCGTACGGCTGGCATCGCCTTTTCGCCCCGCACGAGCGTCCGCAGCCGCTGACGCTCGGCGCCGCGTGCGGTGCGGCGAGCGTCACCGGCGCCGCCCTGCCGGGGCGCTTCGACGATGTCGTCCGCGTCGCGGTCGTCCGCCGGGCGACGAGCGGGCGGGCCGGCGTCGCGCCCGTGTGCCTCTCGCTCTTCATAGATCGGAAGAGCGTCGTGTAGGGAAAGAGGGTGTGCGCA
>DATIBF010000012.1:0-16366 GCA_035457655.1 Gaiellaceae bacterium | reverse complement strand
GGGGATCGAGGTCGACGGCGCGTACGGCCAGGAGACCGCCGCCGCTCTGAACGAGCGCTACCAGGTGGAGGCCCTCGGCGAGAAGCCGGTGGAGCACGTCGGCGACACGTCTGCCGACCAGGGCAACGACCCAGCGAGGTGCTCAGGCCGGGCTCGCGAGGACCGGCGGTGAGGGGGCTGCAGAGGCGGCTCGCACAGCTCGGCTACCGGAGCGGGAGGGCCGACGGCGCCCACGGCGCCGAGACGGCGTCCGCGTGCATCGTGAACGTCTCCACCGGCTCGGGCGAGACGTACGACCTGCCCGGAGGCGGGAGCGCCGTCGCCTACACGCCCGCCGGGCGCTTCACGGTCTACCGCAACGTGGAAGGGATCGTCGAGGCGCCGCTCGGCAGTCTCTACAAGCCGCTCTACTTCGACCAGGGCTGGGCCGTGCACGGCGCGGCCAGCGTTCCGGGCTATCCCGCCAGCCACAGGTGCGTGCGGACGAGCGACCAGGACCAGGACTTCGTCTCGCGAACGCTCGCGAAGCGCTCGGCCGTGATCATTCACGGGAAGAGCCTCGGCGAGCCCGGCCAGGGCCGGCCGGGGTTCTGAGCTGAGGGGAGCACCGTGATCCTGCGCGAGCCGTCCACGGCGCTCGATCCGCGCGTCCGGACGCTGTGGCTGCTCGAGAACCTGATGGCAACCGGCGCAGCGGCGGCGCTCGTGCTCGGCGGCACCGTCGCGGCCGCGATGCTCGGTGCCACGACCGTCGCCTGGGTCCTGGGCGGGATCGGCGCGCTCGTCGTCGTGGGCCTCGTCGTGTTCTCGTTCGTCTCGGCCGGCCTCGACTACCGCCATTTCCGTTACGAGGTCACCGACCTCGGGCTCTACGTCGCCCGGGGCTGGCTCTGGCGGCGCTATCAGGTGGTCCCGCACGCGCGCGTGCAGACGGTCGACACAACGTCCGGACCGCTCATGCGCGCGCTCGGCCTCGTCGCGGTGTTCGTGCGAACCGCCTCGGCAGCCGGCGGAACCTCGGTCCCCGGGCTGACGCCCGAGATCGCCGACCGGCTCGTCGAGGAGCTCGCACGCCGAGCGGGTCTCGAGGAGGGAACCTGACATGCCGGCAGCGGGAGAACTCGAGGGGCGCCTTCATCCGCTGGGCCTCATCGTCGTCGCCCGTCGCTTCGTGGGCGCGAGTCTCATCCCCGCGCTCGCGCTCTTCGTCTCGGCGGGAACCCGGGTCGTCCTCCCGGCCGTGCTGCTGGCGTTGCTCGTCGGCGTCCCGCTGGCGCTTCTCTCCTGGTGGCGCTTCCGCTACCGGGTGAGCGGCGGACGCCTCGAGCTGCACTCGGGGGTTCTCAGCCGCTCGGTGCGAACGATCCCGCTCGAGCGCGTGCGCGGGATCCAGGTCACCGAGCCCTTCCTGCACCGGCTCCTCGGGCTCGTCCGCGTCGAGGTCGACGCGGCCGCCGGAGGCGCCCAGAGCGCGGAGCTCACGCTGCCGGCGGTCACGCGAAGGCAGGCGGACGAGCTGCGCGAGGCGCTCCTCGCGGCCGGTCCCGGCGACGAGTCGGCAGAGCCGCCGGTCCTGTACCGCGCCACGCCGGACCGCCTCGCCGCCGCCGGGGTGACCAGCCTGAGCTACCTCTTCGCGCCGGCAGCCATCGTCGGCGTCGTGGTCAACCTCGCCGACGACCTTCCGGGGGGTTACGTCGAGCGTGCGATCGAGGCTGCGGCGGACCGCTTCCCGACCGATGCCATCGGCCTCGCGCTGGTCGGGCTGGCCGCCGCCGTGCTCGTCCTCGTCTCCGCCGCGACCGGGTCGCTGCTCGTGGACTGGGACTTCACGCTCCGGGACGAGGGCGAGCGGCTGACGGCGGCGCGCGGTCTTCTCACCCGCCGCGTCGTGCATCTCGACCGCGACCGGATCCGCGGAGCAGACGTACGGGACACGCCGCTCCGGCGGCCGTTCGGCCTCGCCGCAGTGACCGCGATCGCGGCGGGCGTCGGTGGCCGCGAAGGCGGAACGACGCTCGCGCCGGTGCTCCGGAGGGGTGAGCTGCCGGCCTTTCTCCAGGCCGTGGACGAGCACGCCGCGAGCCCGGACTCCCTGCTCGTGCCCCACCCGGCGAGCGCGCGTTCGCGCCGCCTCGTCCGCGCGGCGGTGGCCCCGCTCGTTCTCCTCGCTCTCTTCGCGGCGCTCGAAGTCGTCTGGGCGGCCGCGGTCGCCCTCGTCGCCCTCGCCGCCGCCGTTCCGCTCGCCCGCGACCGCTACCGGCAGCTCGGCCACGCCTTCGACGGGCGGCGGCTCGCCCTCCGCGAGGGCAGCCTGCGTCGGCGGTGGTCCGAGCTGGACCCGGACGCGGCTGTCGGCTTCGAGCTTCGGAGCTCGCCGGGCCAGCGGCGCGCGGGCCTCGCGACGCTGACCGTTCACCTTGGCCAGGGCGCCGGGTCCCGGCGAGCGCTCGACATCGGGGACGAGCAGGCGACCGCTCTCCTCCGGCGGGTCCGACCGCGGCTCTTCGAGCCGCTCCGCCCGCGCCGGGACTAGGAAACACCCGCGGGGCGAGTGACGTCGCAGACGCAGCCGGGCAGGAAAACGTGGAAGGACGCGCCGCCGGCCGCGTTGTCCTCCACCCAGCTGCGCCCCCCGTGCACGGCCGCGAAGCGTGCCACCAGGGAGAGGCCGATGCCGGCTCCCGGCGTCATCGCCAGCATGTTCGGCCCCCGGTTGAAGGTCTCGAAGATGTCCTCCTTGAACTCGTCCGCGATCCCGGGTCCGTCATCCTCGACGACGAGCAGTACGTCCCGGCCTCGAGCCGTCAGTCGGACGTCGATCGAGCTCCCGCGCGGCGTGTGCTTGTCCGCGTTCACGACGAGGTTTTCTACGATGCGCTCGAGCTTCGCGGGGTCGACGTCGGCCACGACGGGCTCGCAGTCGAGCCTGAGCTCGCGGCCGTCGAGCTCGCAGTCGGCCACGACGCGCCGGGTCAGCTCGGCGACGTCGACCCGCTCGCGCCGCAGGACGAGCACACCGCGGCGCAGGCGCTCGACGTCCAGCAGGTCGGCGAGGAGCCGATCCAGGCGCCGGGCGGCCTGGGCGAGGGCGGCGGCGGTCTCGTGAACCGTCTCGGGCGTCAGATCGCGACCGTGCTTCTCGAGCGTGAGCGCGAAGCCGAGCACCGAGGTCAGCGGCGTCCGCAGCTCGTGCGACACGGCCGAGAGGATGTCCTCGCGGAGCTTCTCGACCTGCCGCTGCTCGGTCACGTCCTGACCGGTGCCCACCATCTTGGCCGGCTCCTGCCCGTGAAAGACGACGCGTCCGCGGCTGGCGACGATGCGCTCGTGGCCGTCCGGGCGAACGATCCGGTGCTCGAGCGCGTACGGCTGCCCGTCCTCCAGGGCGGCCTTGACCGCCCGGTCGGCCAGCTCGCGGTCGTCGGGATGGACGAGCTCGAGGTAGGTCGCGTAGGTCAGGGGCTCCACGCGCCCGCGCTCCAGCCCGAAGACCAGGTAGAGCTCGTCCGACCAGGTCACGAGGTCGCCACCGATGTCCCACTCCCAGCTGCCGATGTGGGCGAGAGCCTGGGCTTCGGCGAGGCGGGAGGCCGTCCGCGCTAGGGCGCTGCTGGCCGCCTCCCGCTCCGCCAGGGTCGCGCCGAGGACGAGCAGGCTCACGACCACAACGGCGAACGAAGCCTGGGCGAGCTGGACACGCTCGGTCGCCGTCTCGCCTCCCAGGGGAACCGAGTCGGCGACCGCTCCCCAAGTCCCGATCGCACCGACCAGGAAGGCGGACGTCGCCGCCCCGATCTGCTTGAAGCGGAGGGCCGCCCAGAGGAGCAGCGGAAAGATCAGGTACGGGTAGCGCCACGCTCCTGCGAGGAAGACGATCGCACTCGCGGCGGCGATCGAGGCGAGGAGGGCGGCGCCCTCGAGGAGGCGGGCCCGAGGCAGGCCACCGTGCACCGACGCGTCGTAGAGGACGAGCAGGATCGGTGCGACCACCAGGATCCCCATGGCGTCCCCGAACCACCAGAGCAGCCACGCGGAGCCGTACGAGCCGTGCAGGTCTCCCGCGAGCGTGAGCACGGTCACGCCGTTCGTCGCGCTGACGGCGGTGCTGAGGAGGGCGCCTCCCACGGCGAGGGCGAGCACCGAGCGGACCCGGTCGAGCGCGGGGGTAAAGCCGATTGCCCCGACGAGCACGGCGCCGATGACCGCCGCCAGCGTGTTGCCCACGGAGATCCCGGCCGCGATCGCGAGGGTCGCCTCGCTCGTGGCGTTGGCGGCGAAGGCGCCGACGGCCACCGCCGGCCAGCAGCGGACTCCGAGGACGAGCAGCGCCGCCAGGGCGATGCCGGACGGCGCCCAGACGGGCGTGATCACGCCGCGCGCGACCGACAGGCTCATGCCGAGCTTCGCGGCGCCGAAGTAGGCGACCGCGATCAGCACGAGCCAAAAGGCAAACCGCAGGCGCCGATGCGAGTGCTCCAACGCCCCATGATGGAGTCGCCTATACATTGGACCTTCGCGGGCTCGCCGCCTGCTCATTGTCACAGACGCCGCGGTAGCGCGCTCGGCGGGTCCAAGCGACGCCGCCCGCCTTCGGGAGCGGCTCGATCGCCGCGAGCGGGCGGACGATTTCGCCCTCGGAGCGGCACGCGATATTGACAAGTCCCAAAGCGACTGCAACGCTCCCGTGGCACCGCACTGGAGATCCCCTCATGTCTGGTGTTCTGGCCGATCGAGAAGCGGACCTGGCGGCACTGGCCCGGCGGGCGGCCGTGCTCGCTGCTCTCGGCCTGCTCTGGCTAGGGGTTCCGGTCGATGCGTTCGCCGCCGACGCCGACGAGACGGCCGTCGCCGTCGAAGAGACGTCCTCCGACGCGACGGCCACCGAGGCCTCCACGGATTCGACGGCGACCGAGTCCGTCGGGGACGGCGCCTCCGAGTCTCCGGCTACAGAGCCCACGGCCTTGCCAGAGCCTCCGCCGGCCGAGTCGCCGCCTGCATCCGAGCCCGCGCCGGCGCCCGAGCCCGCGCCTGTGCTCGAGTCCTCGCCCGCGCCCGAGCCGACGCCCCCCGTTCCCGAGGCGGCGCCTCCCGAGCCGGCGCCGCCTGCAACGGTCGAGACGCCCTCGAGCCCGCCCGCCCCGCCTGCCGGTCAGGCTCCGTCGATCGTGCTCCTCCCGGAGTCGCCCCCGCCCGTCTCCGAGATCGTTCAAGATTTCGCCCCGCCTCTCGTGCAGCTCGCCGGGGACCCGAGGACTGGAAGCCGCGCCCGGCAGGGCAACGGGTCCGCCGAGGCCGGAATCCCTCTGCGAGAGGCGGAGCAGCCTTCCAAGCTCGCCCCGCTCCCGCTGGCGGGGGACAACGGTGGCGCGCCGGTCCCCGGTTCCTTCGGAGGGGCGACCGGCGGAACGTCCGGCGCGTCCTCGGCCGGCCTCGACATCGCGCTCACCTTCCTCGTCGCTCTCGCTCTGCTGGGGAGCGGCGGGCTGCTCCTGCTGTTGGTGGCGCAGCTTCGGCCCTTCGCTCTCGTCTCGCAGCTGAACCGCCCCGGCTAGCCCGCTGCCGGTCTACCCAGCCGTCGGGCGCGTGGTCCGGCGGGGGCAGGTTCCTGAGAGCCGAGAAGGGAGGTCGAACATGTTCAGCTTCATCCGTACACAGGCGAAGGACCGTAGGAGAGTGCCCAAGCACTCCCCGCCTGCGGGATCCGTGGCGCCGCCGCTCCCCCGGGGTACCCCGGACGCGCGGCGGCGTGGCAGGGTCGCGCACGGAGTCGGTGCCCGGCCAGTCTCGTTCGAGGACTTTCGCCTCGAGCTCGAGCGCAGCCGGCGCTACGGGCACTCCTTCTTCCTCGCCCGATTCGCCTGCGGACAGGCCGACGAGCGGCGCTTCGAGCGAAGCGACAGGGTCGCGGGTGCCGTTCGCTCGCTCGTCCGCACCGTCGACCTGGTCTGGGCGGAAGGTCGAAACGTCTACGTGCTACTGCCCGAGTGCGACCGGGAGATGGGGGAGGCGGCGCTCGAGCGAATGCGCCGTGCGCTCGCCGAGTTCTCCTCCGACGACCAGAGGATCGAGACGGGGTGGGCCGTCTTCCCCGAAGACGGGCTTTCGGGTGGCGCCCTGCTCGACGCACTCTGCGGCGATCGGCCCGCGACCGTCGGCGCCCCTCCGAGCGAGGTGAACCCACGTGTCGCGTGAGGCCCCCGGAGCGAGAGGGGACGGGTTAGGACACGCCGGCCGGCTTCGGGAGCGGCTCGATGGCTTGGAGCGCCCGGGCGATCTCGTCCTCCGGGAGCTCGAAGTCCTCGAGCTGCCCGTGCAGGTACGCGTCGTAGGCGCCCAGGTCGAAGTGGCCGTGGCCGGAGAGGTTGAAGAGGATCGTGCGCTCGCGCCCCTCCTCGTCCGCGGCGGCTGCGGCCTGGACGACGCCGTGGATCGCGTGGGCGGACTCCGGCGCCGGGATGATCCCCTCGCAGCGCGCGAAGCGCACCGCGGAAGCGAACACGTCGGTCTGGCCGTAGGCCTCGGCGCGGACGAGCCCGTCGAGGACCAGCTGGGAGACGAGCGGCGCCACGCCGTGGTAGCGAAGGCCCCCTGCGTGGATGCCCGGAGGCACGAAGTCGTGGCCGAGGGTGTGCATGGGGACGAGCGGCGTGAGCTGGCTCGTGTCCCCGAAGTCGTACGCGAAGGGCCCGCGGGTCAGGGTCGGGCACGCGGCCGGCTCGCAGGCGAGCACGTCGATCTCGCGGCCGCCGATCTTCTCGCGCAGGAACGGGAAGGCGAGCCCGGCGAAGTTCGAGCCGCCGCCGACGCAGCCCGCGACGAGGTCGGGGAAGACGCCGGCGATCTCCATCTGCGCCAGGGACTCCTGGCCGATCACCGTCTGGTGCATGAGGACGTGGTTGAGCACGCTGCCGAGCGAGTAGGCGGTGTCTTCTCGCTGGGCCGCGTCCTCGACCGCCTCCGAGATCGCGATGCCGAGGCTCCCCGGCGAGTCGGGGTCCGCCGCGAGGACGGCCCGCCCCGAGTTGGTGTCCTCCGAGGGGCTGGCGACGACGCTCGCACCCCACGTCTCCATCATCGAGCGACGGTACGGCTTCTGCTCGTACGAGACCTTGACCATGTAGACCTTGCACTCGAGCCCGAAAAGCTGCGCGGCCAGCGCGACTGCGCTCCCCCACTGGCCGGCGCCCGTTTCCGTAGCGATGCGCGTCCGGCCCGACTCCTTGACGTAGTAGGCCTGGGCGATCGCCGTATTCGGCTTGTGGCTCCCGGCGGGGCTCGTGCCCTCGTACTTGTAGAAGATGCGGGAGCGGGTGCCGAGCGCAGTCTCGAGGCGGTGCGCGCGGTAGAGCGGCGTCGGCCGCCAGAGGCGGTAGACGTCGCGAACGGCGTCCGGGATCGGGGTCTCCGCGTCCTGCGAGACCTCCTGCAGGATGAGGTCCATCGGGAAGAGCGGAGCGAGATCGTCGGGGCCGACGGGCTCGCCGGTGCCGGGGTGGAGCACCGGCTGGGCCGGGTTC
Organism: Gaiellaceae bacterium; assembly: GCA_035457655.1. GTDB lineage: Bacteria > Actinomycetota > Thermoleophilia > Gaiellales > Gaiellaceae > JAIBJN01. Next base: position 8,846 of record DATIBF010000012.1, on the reverse strand, counting down.
GGCATGTCGGCCTGGATGTTGTACCAGCGCTCGGGGATCGAGCTCTCGGGCAGGGTGATCTTGGTCTCGGTCATGGTGGCGCGAGCATACCCCCTACGGCGTCTCGCCTTCCAGGATCCGGCTCAGTACGCCGGAGTCGATGTTCCCGCCGGAGACGATGGCCACGAGCTTGCGACCCGGGACGCGGCCCGACAGGGCAGCAGCGACAGCTAGCGCGCCGGCGCCCTCGGCAACGAGGCGGACGCGCTCGGCGAGCAGCCGCACGGCCGCCGCCGTCTCCTCGAGCGAGACGACCACGGTGCCGTCGACGAGCGGGCGGCCGAGACGCCACATCTTGGGTAGCAGCGCCCGGGCGCCGGCACCGTCCACCCAGGTCGCCCGGTAGTCGATCTCGCGCGGTTCACCGGCCGCGAGCGAAGCGGTCAGCGGCGCCGCGGTCTCGAGCTCGACCGCCAGCACCCGCGTTTTGGGCCGGTGCGCCTTGACCGCGCTCGCGATCCCGACGAGGAGCCCGCCGCCGCCCCAGGGGACGATCACGGTGTCGGCGTCGGGTAGGTCCTCGACGAGCTCGAGGCCGATCGTCCCGTTCCCCGCCATTACCGGCTCGTCCTCGACCGGGTGCACGAAGAAGCCCTCGACGCCCGGGAAGCTCCGCTCCTCCAGGACCCGCCACCAGCGGTCGAACGGGACCGCGACGCGGGCGGCACCGAGGCGCTCGATCGCCGCGAGCTTCGTCGCGGGCGCATGGTCCGGGACGATCACCGTGCACGGGATGCCCAGCTCGCGCGCTGCCCAAGCGACTCCCTGCGCCATGTTGCCGGCGCTGGCCGTGACCACCCCGGCGGCCAGTTCGTCGCGGGGCGCCTCGGCGATCGCGTTGTACGCGCCGCGGATCTTGAAGGAGCCGATCGGCTGGAGCGTCTCCGGCTTGAGGTAGATCTCTGCCGGCCCCTCGACGTGGAGCCGCAGGAGCGGGGTGCGCACGGCGGTCCCGGCGATCGTCTCGCGGGCCAGGCGGATCTGCTCCAGCGGGATCACAGGTCGACCTCGACGCCGGCGCCCGTCTCGCGCGCGCGGCGGTAGACGTGCTCGACGGCGGCGAGGTCCTCGACGGCGAGGCCGAGCGACTTGAAGACCGTCAGCTCGTGGGCGGAGCGCCGGCCCTCCGCCTCCCCCGTGAGGAGCTCGCCCAGCTCGGCGCGGATGTGCTCGGGGCCGATCGCCCCCTCGTGAGCCGCGAAGAGGAAGTCGCCGGCCTCGTTCACGGTCGATTCCCGGCGGTCGACGAAGAGCGCGGCCGCGGCCATCGTCTCCGTGTCGAGCTCGCGGGTCGTCGGGATGCTCGAGCCGACGGCGTTCACGTGGGTGCCGGCGGCGAGCCATGCACGCCGGACGACGGGTTCCGGCGACGAGGTCGTCGTGCAAACGACGTCGGCGCCGCGCAGAGCCTCCTCGGCGCTCGCGGTGGGCTCGACCGGGAACGGCGTCCCCGCCTCTGCCGCCACCGCTGCGGTGTGCTCGGGCGTCCGGCTCCAGATCCTCGCGCGCTCGAAGTCGCGGGCGACAGCCATCGCCCGCAGGTGGGAGCGCGCCTGCATGCCCGCTCCGAGGATCGCGAGCGCCCGGGCGTCCGCCCGGGCGAGCAGCCTGGTGGCGACCGCGGAGACGGCCGCCGTGCGAATCGCGGTGATCGCCGACGCGTTGACGGCCGCCCGGAGCACGCCGGTCTCGCCGTCGAAGAGGAGGACAGCGCCCTGGTGGGCGTCGAGGCCGCGCGTCGGGTTCCCGGGGAAGACGCAGACTGCCTTCAGCCCGTAGGCGGGCTCCGGGCGGCCGCGGTAGGCCGGCATCAGCCCCATGAGGCCCGCGGCCGCCGTCGGCCGGACGACGAACCGGAGCGGCTGTTCCATGTCGCCGCGCTGGAGCGCAGCGAGCGCCTCGGCCATGAGCTCGACGCACTCCTCCATCGGGAGCAGGCGCTCGACCTCCGCTTCGCCGAGGATCAGGGCCATCAGGCGAACAGCGCCCCGATCTCCTCGCGCTCGCCGGGGGAAAGCTCGAGCGCCACGCCGGCGAGCGCCGGGTCGAGGTGCGACGGTCGCCGGGGGCCGACGACGACCGACGTCACGCGTGGATCGCCGAGCACCCAAGCGAGGGCGACCGTCGCCATGTCGACGCCGCGGGCGCGGGCCGCCTGGCCGAGCGCCTCGAGGCGGTCGAACGTTCGCTCCTCGGCGATCTCGCGGTAGGGCTCCGGCCGGAGAGTCATGCGCGAGCCTTCAGGGTACGGCTCGCCGCGCCGGTACTTCCCCGTGAGCCATCCGCCTGCCAGAGGGCTGAAGGGTGTGTACCCGAGCCCAAGGCGAGCGCAGAGCGGGAGTACCGCCGCCTCGTCGCCGCGCTCGAGCAGGCTGTAGTCGTTCTGCACCCACTCGAAGCGGGCGAGCCCGCGTTCCTCGCTCGCCGCGAGCGCCTCCTCCAGCTCCGCGGCGCTGACGTTGCTCGCTCCGATCGCTCCCACCGTGCCGGCCCGGACGAGCTCGTCGAGCGCCGCGAGCGTCTCGCCGACGGGGGTCTCCGGGTCGGGCTCGTGGATCAGGTAGAGGCCGATCCGGTCGACACCGAGGCGGGCCAGGCTCCCCTCCACCTGGCGGCGGATCCGCGCGGGCGCGAGGCCGCGGTCGGCCGCATCGCCCTCGACGGAGTGGAAGACCTTCGTCGCGACGACGACGCGCTCGCTGGCCTCGGGGCCGCGGCTCGCGAGCCAGCGACCGACCATCCGCTCGCTGCGTCCGCCGCCGTAGGCATCGGCGGTGTCGAAGAGCGTGATGCCGTGCTCGAAGGCCGCGTCCATGAGTGCGCTGGCCTCCTCCTCGCTCTCCCCCTGCCCGAAGAAGGCGGGCGCCGATCCGATCCCGCCGAAGTTCCCGCAGCCGAGCGCGACCCGGGAGACCTCGACGCCAGTGTGACCCAGTCGACGGTACTCCATGGAGCGGGAAGTATCCTGCACGCCATGAGCGAGCACGTGACCGAGGACGAGTTCTCGCCGATCCTGCCGGGCCCGGGAGCGAGCGACTACGAGCGCTACCTCCGGACCGACGAGCTGCTCGCTCTCCAGAAGTCCCCCGAGGAGATGGCTCACCGGGATGAGCTCCTCTTCCAGACGACCCATCAGTCCTCGGAGCTCTGGCTCAAGCTCGCCTGCTTCGAGGTCGAGACGGCTACCGAGCAGATGCAGAGGCACGAGCTCGCGGCGGCGATCCGCCTGCTGCGCCGCGCTGTCCTCTGTATCGAGCTGATCACCGCCCAGATCCACATGCTCGAGCACATGTCGCCCTGGGAGTACCAGGAGGTGCGGCGCGTGCTCGGCCACGGCAGCGGCTTCGACTCGCCCGGGTTCAACGCGGTGCGCCGTGTGACGCCGCCGCTCGGCGCCACCTTCCACGAACTCCTGCGCGAGCAGGACCTCACCGTCGTCGAGCTGTACCGCCGCGGCCGCGAGTTCGAGGAGCTCTACCAGCTCGGGGAGCTCCTGATCGAGTGGGACGAGCGGATCATCCTCTGGCGCGCGCACCACTTCAAGCTCGTCGAGCGGGTGATCGGCGGCGAGGTCGTCGGGACGCAGGGGACGCCCGTGGAGGTGCTGGGCAGGCTCGTGGCCAAGAGCCGCTTCCCCGAGCTCTGGCGAGCCCGTAGCGAGCTCACCGAGCTGGCGAAGCTCGAGGACTAGGCCAACAGCTCGCGGTGCCGGGCGAGCGCCGCGAGCAGGGCGTCGACGTCGTCGCTCGAGTTGTAGGCGTGGAACGAGAGCCTGAGGTTCCCGTCGCGGGAGGAGGTGACGACCCCATCCGCGCCGAGCGCCGCGACGAGCGCGTGCTCGTCCGTCGAGGCGACTGCGACGAGCGGCCCGCGGCGGTCCGGGTCGCGTGGGGTCACGACCTTCGCGCCGAGCTCGTCGAGGCCGTCGAGCAGCCGGGACGTCAGCCCGCGTACGTGTTCTTCGGCGGCGGCGGCGCCGATTTCTTCCACGAGCTCGAGCCCGGCGAGACCGGCGTAGATGTTCGGGATCGGCGGAGTGCCAAACTCGAAGCGGCGCGCGCTCGCCGAGGGGGAGTAGTCGTGGATGTCCATCTCGAAGATGTCCTCGTCGGCGAACCAGCCCGTGCTTGTCGGGCGGATGCGCTCGACGAGGTCGGCCCGGCAGTAGAGGAAGGCGAGGCCCGCCGAGCCGAGGAGGTACTTCACCGTGCCCGCGGCGAGAAAGTCGACGTCGAGCCCGCGGACGTCGAGCGGAATGACGCCGGCGGCCTGGTAGGCGTCCAGGAGGACGAGCGCCCCGCGCTCGTGAGCCAGGCGGGCGACGCCCTCCACGTCCACGCGGCTGCCGTTCCGGTAGCACACGTGAGTCACCGCCACGAGGGCAGTGCGCTCGTCGATCGCCGCGTCGAAGTGCTCCAGCGGGATGGTGGCGTCCCCGGCCTCCGGGACGTGCACCACTCGGCGGCCGCGGAGCTCCTGCGCGTGCGCGATCTGCCCGACCGTGGGGAACTCGAAGTCGCTGATCACGATCGTCGTCCGCTCGCCCTCGAAGCGGAGCCCCGAGAAGAGCGCGCTCACGCCGGCGGAGAGCGACGTCGTCACGGCCACCTCGTCCGGCGTGGCGCCCACGAGGGCGGCGAAGGCGCTCCGCGCCGCCTCGGCGCGCTCCACCCAGTACTCCCACGGCGACCCGTGCTCGTCCCAGTCGCGGAGGTAGTCCTGGTAGGCGGCGCGGACGGCGTCGGAGAGCGCTCCCTGGGAGCAGCTGTTCACATACGTGAGCCGCTCGAGGATGGGGAAGCGATGGCGAACGCGGTCGGGTAGCGTCGTCGATCTCCCTCTAGCGACCAAGGTAGGCCTTCTTCAGGTCCTCGTTTTCGAGCAGCGCGTCGGCCCGGTCGGCGAGGACGACGTTCCCGGTCTGCAGGACGTAGCCGCGGTCTGCGATCGAGAGGGAGACGTTCGCGTTCTGCTCGACGACGAGGACGGCCACGCCCGTCTCGTGGATCTGCTTGATGATCTCGAAGTTCTGCTCGACGAGGATGGGCGCGAGGCCCATCGACGGCTCGTCCATGAGCAGGAGGCGGGGGCGCGACATGAGCGCGCGGCCCATGGCGAGCATCTGCTGCTCGCCCCCCGAGAGCGTTCCGGCCAGCTGCGAACGGCGGTCGTAGAGGTGCGGGAAGAGGTCGTAGACGCGCGCGAAGTCCTCGGACACGTCGTCCTTCCGCAGGTAGGCGCCCATCTCGAGGTTCTCGAGCACGGTCATGGGCGCGAACACGCGCCGGTTCTCGGGGACGATCGCCATGCCGCGGGCGATCCGGTAGCTCGTCGAGCGCGTGGTGACGTCCTCTCCCTCGAAGACGACCCGGCCGCTCCGCGGGGTGACGACGCCGAGGATCGTCTTCAGCGTCGTCGACTTCCCCGAGGCGTTGCCGCCCAGCAGGCAGACGAGCTCGCCCGGGCAGACCTCGAGCGAGACGCCCTGGAGGATGTGGATCTGCCCGTAGTAGGTATTCACGTCGTCGAGCATGAGCAGCGGCTCCTCGACTCGCTGGGGTTGCGCACTCATCGACCCGTCTCCGCCGCGCGGGCGCCCAGGTAGGCCTCGACGACGCGCGGATCGGTGGCCACGTGCTCGAACGACCCCTCGGCGATCTTCTCCCCGTGGTCGAGCGCGACGACGCGGTCGGAGATCCCCTCGACGACGTGCATGTCGTGCTCGATCACGAGGATGGTGTAGCCGCCCTCGTCGCGCAGGCGGCCGATCAGCTCGGTGATCTCGTGGGTCTCCGCCGGGTTCATCCCCGCGGCCGGCTCGTCGAGGAGGAGCAGTCGGGGCGACGTCCCCGTGGCGCGGGCGATCTCCAGGCGACGGCGGTTCGCGTAGGAGAGGCTGTACGCCGGCTGCTCCATCCGGTAGCCGATCAGGCGCTTGCCGAAGAACGCCAGCCGCTCCTCGGCGAGCGCGTCAACCTCCCTCTCCTCCCGGCGGGCGGCGCGCGTGCGCAATGCCGACTGCCAGAAGCGCGCCTTCGTGTTGCCGTACGTGGCGGCCTTGACGTTCTCCTTCACGGTCATGTTCAGGAAGAGGCGCAGCGTCTGGAACGTGCGGGCGATTCCGAGCTGGGCGATCCGGTGCGGCTCGAGCCCGACGATGCTCTTTCCGTCGAAGAGGATCTCGCCGTGGTCGGGCCGGTAGATGCCCGTCACGAGGTTGAAGAACGTCGTCTTGCCGGCGCCGTTCGGGCCGATGACGCTGACGATCTCCCTCTCGGCCACCGTCAGGTCGAGCCTGCCGATCACGGCGAGGCCTCCGAAGGACTTGCTGACGTCGCGCAGCTCGAGGAGCGGGGCGCCCATCAGATCGGATTCTCCACCCGCGGGGTGCCGAGCAGGCCCTGGGGGCGCATCGTCATCATCGCGACGAGGATCGCGCCGAAGAGGAGCTGCCGCGTGACGCTCGGCTGCTCGATGAGTCGGGTCTCCCAGACGAACGCGGCCAGGTAGATGGTCGGTATGAGGAGGATGGTGCGCGCGTCGCCGCGGAGCTGCGTGAGCGTGAGCGCGGCCGCGACGAGAAGCACGAAGGCGAGGTTCCCGAGCAGCTCCTGGTTGTCCACCGGGAGGATGACCCAGGAGTCGAGCAGCCCGCCGAGCGTGCCTCCCGCCGGCTCGCCCTCGACTCCGGCCGGCCAGATCCAGGCGACGAGCTCGTGCACGACGAGGCCGAAGACGACGACGGCGCCCGCGACCACCGCGAGACGCCGCCACGGCCGCACGGTCGCCACGAGCACGGCCGCGAGCGCGCCGTAGAAGAGCCACCTGGCGTTCTCGGGCGTGCGGAGGATCTCGGGAACGGACGCGACGACGATCGCGCCGATGACCGCTCCCGAGATCGAGCCGGCCCCTCCGAGGATGAGGGCGGCGTAGATCATGATCAGCAGCACGACCTCGAAGTTCTGCGGGAAGACGCCGGTCTGCACCGCCGCGAAGATCGAGCCGGTGAGGCCGGCGATGGCGGCCCCCATCGCGAAGGCGAGGAGCTTGAGCCGGTTGACCGGGGTCGTCATCAGCTCGGCGGCCAGGGGATCCTCGCGCGAGGCCCGCCAGCCGCGGCCGGTGCGCGAGTCGTTGAGGTAGAAGAGCCCGACGGCAATGAGCGCGAGCAGGATCAGAAGGAGGAAGTAGTAGTCGCGCACGTCGCTGAGCTGGAGCCCGAAGATCTCCATGCGGTCGATCCCGGGGATCCCGTTCGGCCCGCCGGTCAGGTTCAAGGGCTCGTCACGCCACGGCAGGTTTATGCGGTCGAGGTTGAGTGTGAGCTCGACGAAGATCTGCGCGAAGAAGAGGGTCGTGATCGCGAGGTAGTCGCCGACGAGGCGCCACGACGGCAGCCCGAGCAGCAGCCCGAGCAGTGCCGAGGCGGTGACGACGAGGGGGATCGCGAGCTCCGTCGGCAGGTGGATGTCGAACTGGTCCGACGAGACCCAGGCGTACATGTAGGCGCCGAAGCCGTAGAAGGCCACGTAGCCGAGGTCGAGCAGGCCGGCCCATCCGACCACGATGTTGAGGCCGAGGGCGAGGAGCGCGAAGAGCATCACGTTGACGCCGATGCGGATGTGGAACGCCGAGTCGGTCAGGAAGGGAAAGAGTGCGCAGATCCCGAGGAAAGCGAAGAAGCGCGGCCCCGGCCCGACGCGGTCGAAGGCGCGGCGCGCCGGGGCGGTCAGCCCCGTGTAGTACTCAGTGCGCAGCTCCTGCTCGGAGACCCACTCGTCTGTGCCGATGCGAGGCATCACTTAGACCTTCGTCAACACCGGTGAGCCGAGGATCCCCGTGGGCCGGACGAGCATGACCACGATGAGGATCCCGAAGACGATGAGGTTCTGGAAGGTGGAGGAGATGTAGCTGGCGGTGAACGCCTCCGCGAGGCCGATCACGAGCCCGCCCAGCATCGCTCCGGGGATGTTCCCGATGCCGCCGATGACCGCGGCGGTGAAGCCCTTGAGCCCGGCGATGAAGCCCATGAAGTGGAAGACACGCTCGAAGACCAGCCCCACCATCACGCCGGCGGCGCCCGCAAGCACCGAGCCGATGAGGAACGTCGACACGATGACGCGGTCGACGTCGATCCCCATCATCGCCGCCGCCTCGCGGTCGTACGACGTTGCGCGCATCGCCTTTCCGAGCCGCGTCCTGCTCACGAGCAGCGTGAGGGCGATCATGAGGGAGGCGGCGGAGCCGATCACGAGAATCCTGACGAGCGAGATGCGCAGCGGTCCCCACTCGATGCCGGTCGAGAACGGGATCAGCTGCGGGGTGTCGTACGTGCGGAACTGCGCCGAGAAGAGCAGGAGGGCCGAGGCCTGCAGGAAGAACGAGACGCCGATCGCGCTGATCAGCGGCGCGATGCGCGGCGCGTTCCGCAGCGGCCGGTAGGCGAACCGCTCGATCACGACGCCGAGGAGGCCCGCGCCGAGCATCCCCGCGAGGAACACGAGGATCAGCAGGGGTGCCACCGGAATCATCGGCGAGTCGGCGCCCCCGAGCGCGGTCAGGACGAAGTACCCGATGAAGGCGCCGAACATGTAGACCTCGCCGTGGGCGAAGTTCAGCAGCTTGAGGATCCCGTAGACCATCGAGTACCCCAGGGCGATGAGCGCGTAGACGCTCCCCAGGGTGACGCCGTTCACCAGCTGCTGAACGAAGAAGTCCATCCGCTGCCTTCGGACCCGGGTCGGGCCGGGGGGGGGGGGGCGGCGCGGGGGCGCGCGGGGGGCGCGGGAGAAAGTAAGTGGGAAGAG
>DATIBF010000011.1:0-3623 GCA_035457655.1 Gaiellaceae bacterium | reverse complement strand
GAGCTGTCGAAGGAGCTGGGGATCGAGCGGGACGTGGTCATCCGGGTGTGCATCGAGGAATCGATCCCGATCTACCACGGGAAGATCGACAAGACCCTGTTCCAGGCGCACCTCGAAGCGACGGGCATCCCGACCGGTTCGCCGACCGCGTAGCCCCCGGCCCACGATCCCAAGTAACACAGTGTTACTTGGACAGGGCTAGCGGGAGCCCGAAGCGGCGCGCTTCTTGCGCGCTGCCGGCTTCTTCTTCTCGGCCGGCGCCTTCTGCTTGCGGGCCTGGGCGACGCTCTCCTTGAGCGCCTCCATCAGGTCGACCACCTGGGCCGGCGCCGGTTGCTCCGGCGCGACGATCTCCTCGCCCGCGAGCTTCGCCTCGAGCATCGCCTTCAGCTCGCCGCGGTACTCGTTCACGAACTCCTCGGGGTCGAACTCGCCGACGAGGCTGGCGACGAGCTGCCGCGCCATGTCGAGCTCGGGCTCCTGCACCTCGGTCTCCCCCACGGCCTCGTCGATCTCGTCCCGCGCGCGGATGTCCTCGGCGTAGTAGAGCGTCTCGAGCGCGAGCGACTCGCCGAGCGGGCGGATCAGGCAGAGATTCTCCTTGCCCCAGAGGACGAACTTGCCGATCGCGGCCACGTTCGCCTCCTGCATCGCGCGCAGGAGCAGGACGTACGGACGCCGCTGCGCGGCGGCGTCCGCAGGCGCGAGGTAGTAGGCGCGGTCGAAGTAGATCGGGTCGACCTCGTCGAGGTCGACGAAGCGCTTGATGTCGATCGACTGCGAGCGCGTGAGCGCCACGGCCTCGAGGTCTGACTCCTCGACGAGGACGTACTGGCCCTTGGCGAGCTCCCAGCCCTTGACGAGCTCGTCGGCCTCGACGTCGCGCTCGTGCACGGGACACCAGCGCTTCTGCTTGATCGGCGTGCCGCACTCGCGGTGGAGCGTCCGGAACGACACGTCCTTGCGCTGCTGCGCGACGGCCAGCCCGATCGGGATGTTGACCAGGCCGAAGTTGATGGAGCCGTTCCAGATCGTTCGCATGAGGTGAAAAGCCTAGCGGGACCAGGGATTTTCGCCCTGGAGCGCCGGAACCCTGCCCCTCCTAGAGAACGCGCCGGGCGCCGACCCAGCGGTCGGCGTAGTAGCCCGTGATCGTCGAGATCTTCACGACGTCACCCGAGCTCGGCGAGTGCACGAAGCGGTTTCCGCCGATGTAGATGCCGTCGTGCCCGAGGCCGTTGAAGAAGACGATGTCCCCCGGCCGGAGCGCCGAGCGGGCCACCGCCCGCCCCGCGCGGTACTGCGCCGAGACGACCCGCGGGAGCGAGACGCCCACGCGAGAGAAGACGAACTGGACGAAGCCGGAGCAGTCGAAGCCCGTGGACGGCGACTCGCCGCCCCAGCGGTACGGGATGCCGAGGTAGCGCTGCGCGATCGCCGCGACCCGCTCGCCCCGGGAGGAGGCCGCGGGCGGAGCCGGCTGCTGCTCCTTCTTCTCTCGCTCCTTCTTCGGGGCCGGCGGCGCGGGCTTCTCGGCCGCCGGGGCGCGCCGGATCCCGAGGGCGCCGAGCGTCTGCGGCCCGACGACTCCGTCGACGACCAGCCCACGCTTCTCTTGGAACGCGCGCACGGCCGCCCGGCTCACCGGCCCGTAGACGCCGTCCGCCGGGACGCCCAGCGCGCGCTGGACCGGGACGACCCACCAGGCACGGATGAGCTTCGCGGCGGGCTCCTCGCGGAAGAGCGCCGCACGGGTCTGCGGCCCGACGATGCCGTCGACGAGCAGGCCGTGACTGCGCTGGAACCTCTTCACGGCCGCGCGCGTCTTCGGCCCGAAGATCCCGTCGTCAGCGATCCCGAGCACCCGCTGCACCTTGACGACGGCAAGGCCCCGGCTGCCCATGCGGAGCAGCTGGACGCGCACCTCGGCGGCGGCCGACGCCTTGGCGCGGCTGTGCGCGCCTCCGGAGACCGGCAGCGCGGCGGCGACCGCTGCGATGACCAGCGTCGCGCTCGCCTTCCGTGCCTGCGGCAGCGTCCCCGGCTCGGCGGCCTTGCGCTTCCACACGGCGCGCGCCTGCGAGACGTCCCAGACCTCCGGGTCGGTGAGGTCGCGGGGGGCGTTGCGGTCGCGGGGTGCAAGCGCCGGCCCGTCCAGGTCGAGGAGAGCTTCTGAGAGAAGGCTGCGGTGCTCCGCTTCGCCGGCCCGGCGGCGTCGGGACCGTTCCAGGGACCGCTCCCAGAGCTCCTTTGCTCCGAGATCGCGCTGTACCCGAGCGAGCGTCGCGGTCACGGCAAACCCCTTTCCCGACGGCCGGCGTGCGACGAAGTGCGGGAGGCTAACAGACCTCCCAGGCGCCTGCCCCTCCTAGAGAACTCGGCGGGCGCCGTACCAGTTGTCGGAGTAGTAGCCGGTGATCGACGAGATCTTCACCACGTCGCCGGTGTGCGGCGAGTGGATGAACTGGTTCCCGCCGATGTAGATCCCGTCGTGCCCGAGGTTGTTGAAGAAGACGAGATCGCCAGGCTGGAGCTCCGAGCGCGAGACGGGGACACCGACCGTGTACTGCGCCGAGACGACACGCGGCAACGAGACGCCGACCCGAGAGAAGACGTACATGACGAATCCGGAGCAGTCGAAGCCCGTGCTGGGAGACGAGCCGCCCCACCGGTACGGGATGCCCAGGTACTGCATGGCGATGCCGACGACGCCGCCGTACTGCGAGGGCGGCGCTCCGGTCGGCGACTCGGTGGCGGGCGCCGCCGTAGTCTGCGGGGCGCTCAGCCGGGCCCGGGCGGCCGCTGCCAGCCGGGCCTGCCGCCTGCGCTCCGCCTCTTGGATCTCGGCGATCTGATCCTTGATGGACGCGAGGAGCTGCTGGCGCTGTGCGAGCGCGGCCTCGATCTCGCTCTTGCGGGCGGCGCGCTCGGCGACGACCTGCTCCTGCCGCTTCCGCGCCTTGGCGAGCTCGGCCTCGCGGGTCTTGATCTCCTTGCGGAACTTGCGCACCTCGCGCAGGATCTGGGCGTCCTGGTCGCTGACGCGGTTGGCCGTGTCGATCCCGTCGAGGATCTCGTCGAGGCTCGAGGAGCCGAGCAGGATCTCGACGAGGTCCGGGCTGCCGTTCTTGTACAGCTCGACGAGGCGAGCCTCGAGCGTGCCGCGGGCGGCACCGAGGCTGGAGCGCGCGACTTCCAGGCGCCTCTCGTTGACCTTCTGCGCGGCCTTGATCCCGTCGAGCTCGACCTGCGCGCTGTTGTATGCATCGACCACCAGGCCTAGGTTCCCGTCGAGCTCCTGGATCTGTGCGAGAACCGACTGCGCCTCCGCCTGCTTCGCGTCGATCGACGGCGGCGCGGGGGTCGCCGGACTCGCCAGCGGCAGCACCGCCAGAGCGAGGAGCATGATGAGGAGGCCGTGTCGACTGTGTGGTCTGATGCGTTACCCCCTGCCAGGGGAAAGATCGCGCGCATACGCCTGGGCGGCGCTTACAAGCCGGGCATGGTAACAGGGGCTCTGGACGGGCTGCAAACACAAGCGGCCGCGCGGGTCGGATTCGGGCAGCTGGTAGGCTCCTGCGTTCGTGGACGCGCGCTCGCGAAGACCTCGCATGCGGCTCGCG
>DATIBF010000010.1:0-3528 GCA_035457655.1 Gaiellaceae bacterium | reverse complement strand
CTGATCCGGGAGCTTCTGGGCGGGTTCGGCGTGGAGGTGTCGGACGACGAGCTCGACCGCTTTCTCGCCGCCGAGCACGCCGCCTGGGAGCCGGCGCGGCTGCTGGGTGCCCACACGCACGCGCTGCTGGACTCGCTGCGCGAGCGCGGGCTCCTGACCGGGCTCGTCTCCAACGCGTTCGACCCCGGCTGGCTCCTGCACCAGGACCTGGCGCGCATGGGGCTCGCGGAGCGCCTCGACGCGGCCGTCTTCTCCTCGGAGGTCGGCCTGCGCAAGCCGCATCCGGCCGTCTTCGAGGCGACGCTGGCGCAGCTCGGCGTCGAGCCGGCCGAGGCCGTCTTCGTCGGAGACCGCCGCTACGAGGACATGCGGGGCGCGAAGGAGCTGGGGATGACGACCGTGCAGGCGCTCTGGTTCCGCGCGGACGACGACGAGCGGGGCCTCGACCCGGACTTCGAGGCCTTCACTGCGATGGACGTTCTGAACGTCGTCAGGCGCCTCACGGGCGAAGCACCGTAGTATCATTCAGCACATGGGATTGTCGAGAGGTCGGGCGCTGGCGGTGGCGCTCACGCTCGTCCTCGCGGGTTGTGGCGGCCGAGACGAGGCTGCCGATCGCGCGGCGTGCATCGAGGAGTTCACAGCCGGCGCCGTTGAGGAGTTCGAGAACATCGCTCCCGACTTCCTGAGCGGCGAGGTCGAGGCTCCTCGCGACGCTATCCGTACGTCGGCAGAGCGCCTCTGCACCGCAGCCCGTGGCCGAGGGTCTGACCGGCGAGGAGGACGACTTCGAGGAGAGAGTTCTCGCGCTCCTCAGGAGCGACCCCGAGGCGCTTCGGCCGTTGTGCTCCGCCGTCGCCGCCGCAGGGCTGGAGGAGTTGCCCGAGCAGCTGCGGACGCCGGAGCTCGCGGCCGAGCTCGAGCTGGCCGGGAGCCGGTACTGCGAGTTCGCGCTGGAGGAGGGCTACCTGTCGCTCGATCGCCGTGCGACTCCGGACGAGATCGAGCGCATCTACAGTGACCACCCGGAGATCCTCTACCCGGTCTGCGTCACGACCGCGCTCGCTGCGTACGAGACGCTTCCGCAGGAGTTCCAGACCGCCGAGCTCCAGGAGGCGACAGAGGCGGCCGGCCGCCGCTATTGCGACATCGCGCTGGCTGAAGGCATCACCTCCTTTCGAGGGCCCGAGGCGGAGGCCACGGTCGAGCGCATCTACCGCGAGCATCCCGAGTTGACCACCGAGACGTGTGTCCTGAGCGCGATGGTCGGCTACGAGTCCGCGCCACTCGTCGTCCGGGGCGTCGAGGTGAGCCCGAACCGGGCCGAGCGGTACTTCCACCGGTACTGCGTCGAGGTGGCGGAGGCGGGCGTGATCGCCGGCGCCGACCTCGAGGTGACACCGAGTCAGGAGCGGCAGCTACGGGCGCTTGCGCAGAGCGTCCTCAGACGGATGGTCGCGGCCGGCGAGCTCCCCTAGCGGCCCGTGCCCTACACCCGAAGGCCTGCCCTGTCAAGACTTGCGGGGGTCGAAGGCCCGGTCAACAATCCAGGGACAAGCCTGTGCGGCGCCAGATGTTCACCGGGACCGAGCTTCCGCTCCGACCTCAGGAGGAAACCGAGTGTCGGCGGTGCGAGGTGCACTGCGACAAGGTCGTCCACCCGGGCGCCTGCGTCGAGCGCGCGTGCCCCTTCCTCTACGCGTACGAGGAGTGGGGCCGGACGTACGTCGGCTGCATGCAGAAGGTCTACGCCGTCGAGATCGACCTCGAGCTCCTCGACGAGGCGCGCGGGCGCAAGGGCGGCTTCGGCTCCATCAGGGCGATCCGCCAGCCGCTGCCGATGTGCAAGGCCGAGGTCTCGAGCTGCTACGAGCACCGCGCCGACGAGCGCGGCTGCGTCAACCCCGAGTTCTTCGAGCTCCCCCGCGGGACGCCTTCCTTCCGGGTCGTCGAGCAGAGCGACCAGGCCGCGTAGCCCCCGTCGCGCGGGCGTGCAGGTCCTTGAGGCGCTGCACCTCGGCCGCGTCCGGGCCGTGTCCGTCCGGGCCGGGCGTCTCCAGGATGGCCGGGAGCCCCTGGACGGCCGGGTGCGCCAGGAACGTCCCGAGGCCCTCGCCCAGCTCGCCCTCGAGGACGCTCGCGTGCCGGTCGCGGTTCGACCCGAGTGGGGCGGCGGCGTCGTTCACGTGGAGGCAGCGGAGGCGATCGAGCCCGATCCGCTCGTCCACGTCCGCGAGCGTGGCCGCGTAGACGTCCGGGTCGGTGACGTCCACCCCCGAGACCCAGAGGTGGCAGGAGTCGAGGCACAGCCCGAGGCGCGGATGGCGGCCGAGGCGGTCGACGAGGGCGGCGAGCTCGTCCACGGAGCGGCCGATCGTCCCGCCGGCGCCCGCGGAATTCTCCAGCAGGAGCCAGGTGGGCCCGTTGCAGGCCGCCAGCGCCTCCTCGAGGGCGGGCGCGGCCAGCTCGAGCCCCGCCTCGAACCCGGCGCCGAGGTGCGAGCCGACATGGAGCACGACGCCGTCCGCCTCGATCGCGCACGCGACGCCGACGGTGTGAAGGAGCGCGACCCGGGACTTCTCGCGGATCTCCTCGTCAGTCGCGGCGAGGTTGATGAGGTAGAGCGCATGGCACACGACGGCGCCGATCCCGGCCTCGGCGCGCGCCTCCTTGAAGCGCTCGATGTTCTCCGGCGGGTGGTTGGTCGGCCGCCAGGCGCGCGGGCTCTGCGTGAAGATCTGGACGGACTCGGCGCCGAGGTCTACCGCCCGGCCGATCGCCGTGTCGATCCCACCCGCGGTGGAGACGTGGGCCCCGGCCAGCACGGCACCACGATAGCCGCGCCCGAGAACCTGTGTTCTCGAGCCTCCAGGCGGAAGGAGCCCGATGAGCAGGCGCTTCGCTCGGCCTTCTCTCCGTGTGGCGGAGCGGGGCGGCCCACTCGTCCTCGCTGCCCATGGCCGCCCCCCGTCGCCGTAGATTCCCGGCGATCGATCCGGGCCTTCCCGGATGCCCCGGAACACGTCGTGCGCGCATCCTGAGTCGTAGGAAGGAGGTGTGAGATGGCAACCATTCAGCATGAGCCGGTCCGGGACGCGTCGCAGCGCCTGTCCCTGCGGCTCCTTGTCCCCGAGATGTGGGCGTCTCTGGCGATCGTTGTCATGTGGCTGGCGGTGCTCTTCGCCGCGATCTATGGCCCGGATCTCGTGAGCGCCAATGGAGTCGCTGACATCGGCGAGCGGACGACGGTTCCTTCGGCTGTTCTCGTGGCGCCGTTCGCGTTCCTCGGGACGTGGGTCGTCGCGAAGTACGGCTTCGGCCACGAACGCAAGGAATGACCGAGTCCTGAACGCCGCGTGCCGGGTGACGGGCGGCCGCACCACCTGCTAGCCCGCATGGGGAAACGACTCTGAGCCTTCGGGCACACGAGTACGATGACCTGGTGAGCGTACGAGTCCGCTTCGCGCCCAGCCCAACCGGGCTCCTCCACATCGGGGGCGTCCGCACGGCGCTGTTCAACTGGCTCTT
>DATIBF010000009.1:0-15839 GCA_035457655.1 Gaiellaceae bacterium | reverse complement strand
CGGACCGCTACGGGATCGTGGGCGTCTCGCGAACAGAGATGACGGCCGATGAGTTCCGCGAGCGGATGCGACAGGCGATCGTGGAGCACAGCCGCGACGAGTTCCGCGAGGACGTCTGGGAGCGGCTGGCCGAGAGCCTCTCCTACGTGGCCGTTGACTTCGGCGTCGAGGGCGGGGAGCAGCCGCTGATCGACTGCCTGGACGATCTCGACGAGACGCGCGGCACCGCCGGCAACCGCGTTTACTACCTGGCCGTGCCGCCGAAGGCGTTCGATCCGATCGTCACCGCGCTGGGCCGGGCGCGCAGCACGGAGGGCTGGACGCGCCTGATCGTCGAGAAGCCGTTCGGGCACGACCTCGCGAGCGCGCGCGAGCTCAACGACCTCGTCCACGAGCACTTCGAGGAGCAGGAGATCTACCGGATCGACCACTACCTGGGCAAGGAAACGGTCCAGAACATGCTCGTCCTGCGCTTCGCTAACGGGATCTTCGAGCCGATCTGGAACCGCCAGTTCATCGACCACGTCCAGATCACGGTCGGCGAGTCGCTGGGCGTCGAGGGCCGCGGCGAGTTCTACGACGAGACGGGCGCAATGCGGGACGTCGTCCAGAACCACATGCTCCAGCTCCTCGCGCTCACGGCCATGGAGCCTCCGATCGACTTCGAGGCTGAGGCGGTTCGGAACGAGAAGGTCAAGGTGCTCCGCGCCCTGCACACGCCGGGCCCGAAGCACGTCGTCCGGGGCCAATACGGCGCCGGCTTCATCGAGGGCGAGCCTGTGCCCGGATATCGCGAGGAGCCGGGCGTCGCGCCGGACTCGGAGACCGAGACCTACGTGGCCGCCAAGCTCTACGTGGACAACTGGCGCTGGGCCGACACGCCGTTCTACATCCGGACCGGAAAGCGCCTGCCGCGCCGTGAGACGACGATCGCCATCCAGTTCAAGCGCGCGCCTCATCCGCCGTTCGAGGTGGAAGACGAGGGAGGCCTGCGGCCGAACGTGCTCCTCATCCACATCCAGCCCGACGAGGGCGTCTCGCTCGCAGTGGGCGCCAAGGTGCCCGGGCAGGGCGTCTCCATCCGCACGGTGCACATGGACTTCCTCTACGGCGGCGCGTTCCGCGTGGGCCTGCCCGAGGCGTACGAACGGCTGATCCTCGACTGCCTGCTCGGCGACGCCACGCTCTTCACCCGCGCCGACGAGGTGGAAGAGCAGTGGGCGCTCGTGGACGCGATGGTCGCGCCGTGGCAGCGCGACCGTCCCCATTTCTCCAACTACGAGGCGGGGACCTGGGGGCCTCACGCCGCAGACGAGCTCCTGCACCGCGACGGCCGCTCCTGGCGGCGGCACTAGCGATGCCCACGACCTCCGTGCGCGAGCTGGAGCGGGAGCTGAACGAGCTCCGTGTTGCCTCCGCCGAGCCCGGGGCCGCGCCTCGCATGCGGGCCAGCGTGATGACCCACATCGCGTGGGTGCCGGAGCCCTGGGTCGAGGCGGCAACCGACACGCTCGCGGGCCTCGCCGAGCGCCATCCCTCGCGCACCATCCTGCTCTTCCCCGCGCCCGAGGACCGGCGTGACGTTCTCGAAGGCGAGGTCGACTACCGCTGCTTCGTCCGCGGCGGCGAGCAGCGCGAGGTCTGCTCGGAGGTCATCACCGTGCGGCTGTGCGGCAAACGTGCGGCGGCGCCTGCGAGCGTGGTGATGCCGCTGCTCGTGTCCGACCTTCCGGTCTTCCTGCGCTGGCGCGGCCCGCTCCCCTTCGACGCGCCCGAGCTCGAACAGCTCGTTGGCGTCGCAGACCGGCTGGTCCTCGACTCGCGCGAGTGGCCCGACGCCGAGCGCGACTTCGGTCTGCTTCCGGGGCTCTTCGACCGGATCGCGGTGTCCGACATTGCCTGGGCGCGCACCGAGCGCTGGCGTGCGGCCGTCGCCGATCTCTGGCCGCGCGTCGCCGAGGCCTCGGTCCTCCGCGTCGCGGGACCGAAGACCGAGGCGGAGCTGCTCCGAGCCTGGCTCGCCTCCCGGCTCCGGCGGAAGATCGAGCTGCGGTTGGAGCCGGCGGGGGAGGTCGAGCTCGTCGAGGTCAACGGGCTCGACTGCCACCCGCTCAGCGCCGACGTCGGCACATCCAGCGATCTACTTTCCGACCAGCTCGAAGTCTTCGGCCGCGACCGGATCTACGAGGAGGCCGTACGGAGCTTCTCGTCGCCGCCGACCTAGCGGAGCTCGCCGCCGGGTGGATCGCGGAGCGCGCCCGCGCCCGCTCGCCGTTCCGGATCGCCGTCACGGGCGGGACGACGCCGCGGCCGGTCTACGAGCGCCTCGCCGGGCTCGACGTCGACTGGTCGTCCTGGCACGTGTGGTGGAGCGACGAGCGGGCGGTCCCGCCGGGGCACCCCGACTCGAACGAGCGCCTCGCCCGCGAGACGCTGCTCTCGCGCGTGCCCGTCCCGGAGGAGCAGATCCACCCGCTGCGGGGCCTCGACGTCGTGCTCCCCGAGACCTTCGACCTCGTCCTTCTCGGGATCGGCTCCGACGGGCACACGGCCTCCCTCTTCCCGGGCCACGAGGAGGAGCTGTCCGACCCCGGGCCGCTCGTCTGGGTGCCCGAGCCGGGCCTGCCGCCGCCCCATCCCCGCATCAGCTTCTCGCTGTCGTACCTGAACACGCAGCCGCTCGTCGCCTTTCTGATCGCGGGGGAGAAGAAGCGCGAGCTTTTGGCCCGCGTCCTCGCCGGGGACGAAGCACTCCCGGCGTCGCGTGTGAGTGCGGCGGCAACGGTGGTCCTCGCCGACGAGGCCGCAGCCCCCAAGTAACACAGTGTTACTTGGCCAGGGCGCGTTCGAGCGACTGGCCGACGCCGAGGACCAGCGCGTCGTCGCCAGGGCGGGCCGCGATCTGGATCGACGCCGGGAGGCCGAGCTCTGCAGGGCCGCAGGGGAGCGCGAGCGCCGGCCAGCCGAGGGCGCTGATCGGGCGCGTGAGCGAGATCATGCGCTCTCGCACATCGAGATCGCTGAGGCCTGCCTGCGGCGCAACCAACGGCATTGTCGGGGTGACGAGGACGTCGAAGCCGTCCAGCGCCTCGAGGCAGGCGCTGCGGTAGTCCTCCCGGAGCGCGCGCGACGCGGCCACCTCCTCCTCGGTCACCGCGAAGGCCCGCTCGAGCTTGATGCGCACGTTCTCGCCGTAGAGATCGCGGTGCTCTGCAAAGAGGTCGCGGTGCACGTCGGCTGCTTCCGCCATGAAGGTGGGATCGAAAGCGCCGGACAGCGGAAAGTCGAGCCGAGTCAGCTGCGGGAAGGACGCCGCCGCCTCTTCGACTCTCGTCCGCACGAGCGGGTCCGCCTGCTCTACCCAGCCCAGGGCGACCCGCACATCGCCGAGGCCGACCGGGCTCCGCGGGGCAGCGTCCGGCGCGAGTTCGGCCATCATCGCGACGCAGCCGGCGACGCTGCGGGCCATCGGGCCGACGACGTCGAAGCTCGGGGCGAGCGGGAAGACCCCGTCGGCCGCCACCAGGTCGTGGGTGGGCTTGAAGCCGACGATTCCGCAGCACGCGGCCGGCAACCGAATCGACCCGGCGCTGTCCGTCCCCAGCGCCGCCTCGCAGAGCCCCGCCGCGAGGGCGGCGGCCGATCCGCCGCTCGAACCGCCGGGAATGCGGCTCGGATCGAGCGGGTTGACCACCGCGCCGAAGTGCGGGTTGTCCGACGTGATCCCGTAGGCGAACTCGTGCAGGTTCGTCTTGCCGACGACGCCGTAGCCGGCCTTCTCGAGGCGCGTCACGCAGCTCGCGGTCAGCTCGGGGGCGTGCTCGCGGAAGATCGCCGAGCCGTACGTCGTCACGAGCCCGGCCGTGTCGATCAGGTCCTTGACGGCGAGCGAGATACCGTCTGGCGCCTCCTCAGGAGCCGCGAGGAACGCCCGGTAGGGGTCAGGCAACCGCGTCGTAGATGACCGCGATGGCGACCGAGCCGGCGGCGAGCACCAGGGCGATTCCGAAGAGAAGGAGCCCCAGGCGCATGTTCCTCCGGGCGAGTTCGGGATCCATCAGCCGAGGACCACTGGATCGATCGCCATCGCCACGAAGAGAAGAGCCAGGTACGCAAGCGAGTAGCTGAAGAGGCGCCTGGCACGCGCGGGGGTCGTCCGCCGCTGCAGGGCGAGCGCCAGCCCGACGAACACGAGCCCGAGCGCCGCCGCGCTCACGAGATACACGGGCCCGAGCGTTCGGCCGAGGACGGGCAGGAGCGTCACGCCGACGAGCACGAGGGAGTAGAGGACGATGGAGCGCGCCGTCTCGCGCTCGCCGCGCACGACCGGCAGCATCGGGATCCCGGCGGCCGCGTAGTCGCGCTTGATCAGAAGCGCGAGCGCCCAGAAGTGGGGCGGCGTCCAGAAGAAGACGATCAGGAAGAGCGCGAGTGCCGTCACCGTCAGGTTCCCGGTCGCGGCCGCGTAGCCGACGAGGGGCGGCACCGCACCGGCGGCGCCGCCGATGACGATGTTCTGCGGCGTCGAGCGCTTCAGCCAGCGTGTGTAGACGATCACGTAGAAGAGGTTGCCCGCAAGGGCCAGGAGCGCGGCCAGCACGTTGACGAAGCTCGTGAGGACGACGTAGGACAGGGCCGACAGCGCCAGGCCGAACTCGAGCGCCCGCTCCGGCGGAATCCGGCCCGAGGCCACCGGCCGCAGGGCGGTTCGCTTCATGTGCGTGTCGATGTCGCGGTCGAGCACGTGGTTGAGCGCGCTCGCGCCGCCGCAGGCCAGCGCCAGGCCGCCCAGCGTCGCCAGCGCGAGGCCGGCAGATGGCATCCCGCCGGCGCCGACGACCAGCCCGCCCGCGCCGGTGATGAGGAGCAGCACCATGATCCTCGGCTTCGTCAGCGTGACGTAGTCCCGCCAGGAGGCGCGCGGCACCGGCGTCCCTCCGCGGAACGCGATCGCGGCGCAGACGGCGGCGGCGGCGAGCTCCGTCGCGCCGAGCCCGACGTGGATCCAGCTCGGCGCACCCGCCAGCGCGGCGAGCCCGGCGCCGGAGAAGAGGAGGAAGGAGGCGGCGGCGGACCACAGGAGATCCGGCCGGTCGGGGTGCGCGAGCCGCGCCGTGAGGGCAGTGGCGGCGAGAAGGGCCAGCGTCACGTTCGCCGCGACGTCGTGCGCGAGGCCCCAGGAGCCGGTCGCCACGACCACGGCCACGCCGGCCGCGGCCGCGATCGCCGTCAGCCGGAGCCAGGGCCCGGGCCGCGGCGTCACGTCCGGAGCTCCTTCAGCTTGAGCCGCAGATCGCGGACGGGCCGCGGGCTCGAGACGTAGGGCACCCGGTCGAAGTTGTACGCCGGCGGGGGCGAGCTCGTGTACCACTCGAGCGTGTCGCCCGTCCAGGGGTCGTTCCCGACCCGCTCGCCGCTCCGCCAGCTCTTCGTCGCGTTCCAGACGAAGATGAGGAGCGAGATGCCCATGAGGAACGCGCCGAGCGTCGAGATCAGGTTGTACCACTCGAAGAGCCCCTCGCGCTCGTACGTGTAGACCCGTCGCGGCATCCCCATGAGACCGAGCATGTGCTGCGGCAGGAAGGCGGCGTTGAAGCCGATGAACATGAGCCAGAAGTGGATTCGGGCCAGCCGCTCGTCGTACATCCGCCCGGTGATCTTCGGGAACCAGTAGTACGTCCCCGCGAAGATCCCGAAGACGGTGCCGCCGAAGAGCACGTAGTGGAAGTGGGCGACGACGTAGTAGGAATCGTGCGCCTGGTAGTCCACCGGGTAGGCCGCCAGCATGATCCCCGAGAGGCCGCCCATGGTGAAGAGGGCGATGAACCCGAGGCAGAAGTAGAGCGGCGCGCGGAACCAGAGGTGGCCTCTCCAGAGGGTTGCCAGCCAGTTGAAGATCTTGATGGCCGTCGGCACCGCCACGGAGAACGAGGCGATCATGAACCACCACTGGAGCGGGTCGGCCAGGCCGACCGTGAACATGTGGTGCGCCCAGACGAGCATGCTGGCGAACGCGATCCCGATCGTCGAGAACGCGATCGCCTTGTAGCCGAAGATCGGCTTCCGCGAGAAGACCGGGATGACCTCGGAGAGAATCCCCATCGCCGGCAGCACCATGATGTAGACCTCGGGGTGGCCGAAGAACCAGAACATGTGCTGCCAGAGCAGCGCGCCCTCGTCGCCGGTGAAGAAGGACGTTCCGGCCTGGCGGTCGAGGAGCAGGAGCGTGACCGCGGCTGAGATCGTCGGCAGGACGAGCACGAGCAGCACCGCGTAGGCCTCGATCGTCCAGACGAAGAGCGGGATGCGCATCCAGGTCATCCCCGGCGTGCGCATGTTGTGGATCGTGACGATGAAGTTGATCGCGCCCGCCAGCGAGGACAGCGACGTGAGGTGGAGACCGAGGATCCAGAGGTCCTGGCCGGTCCCGGGGCTGAACTCCTCGGTCGAGAGCGGCGTGTACGCGGTCCAGCCGGAGCTCGCGGCGCCGCCGTCCGCGAGGAAGCTCGAGAGGATGACGAGCCCGCCGAGCAGGAAGAGCCAGTACGAGAGCGCGTTCAGGCGGGGGAACGCCATGTCGCGCGCGCCGATCATGAGCGGAACGAGGTAGTTGCCGAAGCCGGCCAGGATCGGGACGACGAAGAGGAAGACCATCATCGTCCCGTGGACGGTGAAGAGCTGGTTGTACGAGTTCTCCGTGATGAAGTCGTTGTTCGCCTGGGCGAGCTGGGCCCGCATCAGGAGCGCCATCAGGCCCGCCGCGAAGAAGAAGCCGAACGCGGTGACGATGTAGAGGATCCCGATCCGCTTGTGGTCGAGGGTCGTGAGCCAGCTCGTGATGCGGCCGTCGCGCCACGACGGGGTCACGGTCTCCGTGCGGACGGCCACTAGCCCTGGTCTCCCTGGGCGGGGGCCTGCGGCGGCGCGAGCCGTTCGTTCGAGCGGATGTAGTCGATCAGCGCCGCCACCTGGAACGCGGGCCAGCCGCGGCCGACCGGCGGCATGTAGCCCTCGAAGCCGGGCTTGTCCTGGCCGTTCTCGAGGAGCTCCGTGAGCCTCTCGGCGTCGACGAGCGTTCCGCTCTGCGCCACGGGCGGCCCGAGGTCGCCCTCGCCGGCGAGGCCGTGGCACTTGGCGCAGACGCGGTCCCAGGTCTCGCGGCCGAGGGCGAGCTGGCTTGCCCCGCGCTCGTCCTGTCCGTTCAAGAGCTCGAGACGGCTCTCGTATTCCGCCCGCGAGACGACCTCGACCGTCGTGGGCATGACGGTGTGCAGGACGCCGCAGAGCTCCGCACAGCGCCCCTCGTAGACGCCTTCCTCCGTCGGGGTGAAGCGAAGCACGTTCGTCCGGCCGGGGATGGCGTCCCGCTTGCCGGTCAGCTCGGGCACCCACCAGCTGTGGTTCACGTCGAATGAGACGAGCTCGAGCTTCACGGGGCGGTCGGCCGGTAGTACCAGCCGGTCGATGGCGACCTGACCGTCGGGGTAGACGTACTCCCAGTAGAACTGGTGGCCCTGGACCTCGACGACGAGCTCGTTCGCACGCTCGCCGCTCGTCGCTTCGACGGCCGACGACCGTGCGAGGACGACGACCGCGATCCCCACGAGGATAACCGCCGGAATGAGCGTCCAGATGATCTCGAGCCGCGTGTTTCCGTGGATCTGGGGGCCCTCTGTCCCTTCGGCCGTCGAGCGGCGGCGGCGGAAGCGGATGACGAAGAGGACGAGGGCGGTCTCCACGGCGACGAAGACGACGGCGCAGATCGCGAAGACGAACCAGTAGAGCTGGGTGATCGCCTCGCCGCTCGGTGTCGCCGACTCGGGAGGCCCGAGCCCGCCGTTGCCCGGTTCCTGGCCCAGCGCGACGGGAGCCGTGCCGAGCGCGAGCAACGCGAGCGCGGCGGCGATGACGGCGAGCGTGCTCCTCCGCATGGCCGCTGCGATTCTATTCGGCGCGGCGGGAGGCGGGCTTCGCCACGAATGTCACCCGTACGGGGGAGTTGCAATTCCCCCGAAATGTGGTTCAGTGAGTCCGAGCGAGGTACCCTCTTTTGCGGCAAGAGGCTCGCACATCGGCACCGCCGGAAGCTGGGAGAGGTTTTCGCGCGCCGAGGGGAGAAATTGCTTGGGGGAACCCTGTTTCCCCCAAGGCCCCCCTGAGCTCCTAACAGGATGATGGCTCGGCATCGCTCCTCATTGTGTTGGGAGCTCCTAACCTTTGGGCGTGTCAGAGGAGTGGATCGTCCCGCTGCCCGCCGACGTGACCGAGCCCTACGAGGTGTTCGTGAACGGCGTGCTCCAGGAGCCAGGCGCCGACTACGTGCCGCTCGCCGGCGCGCTCAGCTTCTCGAAGCCGCTGGCGCGCGAGGGCCGGCTCGGCCTCCTGCGGTGGGCGAGCATGTTCTTCGGCGTTGCCGGGACGTACCGCAAGAACGACTCCGTCGACGTCGTCTACGAGGTCGGCGGGAGGCGGATCGTCGCGTCGGGGCTTCGGATCATCCCGCCAGGCGGGCCAGAACGATCCCGTTCGAGCTGACCGCGACCGCGGTCGGGACGAGGGCGACACCGTACTTGCGCGCCAGCTCCGGCCGCTGTGACACGTCCACGGTGACGAGGTCGCGACCTTCCGACCGTAAGCGCTGCTCGAGGCCCGTGCAATCGCTGCAGAGCGGATGGGTGAACTGCACGACCACTTCCCCGTTCGGGCTCAGCCCGAAGTCCGCAAGCTCGACCCTGTCGAGCCGATGCGACCGAATGCCGCGGATGCGGGCGCCGAGGCGGTATGCCGCGCAACCAGCGCACAGGCCCGTTATCGCTGCGACGAGCGCCAGCGCCGCGACGAGGAGCCCCAGCGCGGCACCGACGACCTCGGCTCCGAGCGCGTACGCGAGCGTGGCACCGCCCAGCACCGCCACGCCCACCGTGTTCGCGAACCGAGGCGGCCGCGAGTCCTCGACGGGCCCCTCGCCGAAACGCGGCTGAACCAGCTCGAAGTAGGCGAGACAGGGGAGGCAGTAGCGTCGTCCGAAGGTGAGACCGATCGCGAGCTGAGCAGCCAGAAGTCCGAGGATCGCCCACCAGCCCGTGAGGACGGCAAGAAGCGCGAGCAGGCCGACGGTCGCCTGGTTGAAGCGCGGCGCGCGCGAGTCGATGACGTCGAGGTCGCGGTACGGGTCGGCCGTGCGTGGACGCTTCATTTTGTGAAGCATACTGCCACGCGGGTGGCCGGCGCTATCCTCAACTCCTAGAGTGGAAACCGACCAGATAGACGACCTCAACAGCGGCTTCGTCCAGGAGCTGCTGGCCGACTACCTCGCCTCGCCGGAATCCGTCGACCCGGAGTGGCGGGCCCTCTTCGACGCCCACCCGGAGCTCGTCCTCGAGCGGCTGCCCAACGCCGAGCGCCTGCGCGAGCTCTCGCGGGACGGCGGCGGGAACGGCGCCCAGGCGCTCGCTCCCGCTCCGGCGCCTGCGCCCGTCGAAGAACTTGCGGACGACCTCCTCCTCGGCGGGATCGCCGCCGCCATGTCGCTCGTCAAGGCGCACCGGACGCACGGCCACCTTGCTGCGCACATCGACCCCCTCGGCTCCGAGCCGCACGGCGACCCGGCGCTCGACCCCGACCGGCTGGAGCCGCGGCTGACGCCGGAGCTGCAGGCGCGGATCCCGGCGCGCTTCCTGCGTCTCTACGTCCCCGCGGAGACGCTGGCCGAGGCGCTCCCGAAGCTGCGCGAGACCTACTGCGGGACGCTCGCCTACGAGCTCGAGCACATCTCGAGCCACGAGGAGCGGCTCTGGCTCCGGGACGCGATCGAGTCGGGGACGTACCGCCAGCCGCTCACCGCCGACGAACGACGGGCATTGCTCGAGCGGCTCTCCGAGGTGGAGGGCTTCGAGCGCTACCTCCGCCGCGCCTTCCTCGGCCAGAAGCAGTTCTCGATCGAGGGCCTCGACGTGATGGTGCCGATGCTCGACGAGGCGATCGAGCTCGCGGCCGCGAACGGGGCCAACCACGTCGTTATCGGCATGGCCCACCGCGGCCGCCTCAACGTCCTAGCCCACACGGTGGGACGCGCGACCGACGCGATCCTGCGAGAGTTCGAGGGCGAGCGCGTGCTCGAGGCCGTGACGACCGACCTCGAGAGCGGTTCCGGGGACGTGAAGTACCACCTTGGCGCCGAGGCCGTACGCGAGACGCCCAGTGGCCCTGTCACGGTGACGCTCACCTCGAACCCCAGCCACCTCGAGTACGTGGATCCGGTCGTCGAGGGCGAGGTGAGGGCGTCCCAGACGGACCACGACTCGCCGGTGGGAGGGCACAACCCGAACCTCGCGCTCGCGATCCTCATCCACGGCGACGCTGCCTTCCCGGGCCAGGGCGTCGTCGCGGAGACGCTGAACCTCGCCGGCCTCGCCGGCTACACGACCGGCGGCACCTTGCACGTGATCGCCAACAACCAGGTCGGCTTCACGACCGATCCGGACGAGGGCCGCTCGACGCGCTACTCGTCCGACCTCGCGAAGGGCTTCGACACGCCGATCGTGCACGTGAACGCCGACGACCCCGAGGCGGCGACCTCGGCGGTTCGGCTGGCGATGGGCTTCCGGGAGCGCTTCCACCACGACGTCGTGGTCGACCTCGTCGGCTACCGGCGCTTCGGTCACAACGAGGGGGACGAGCCGAGCTACACCCAGCCGCTCATGTACAAGCTGATCGAGGAGCATCCGACCGTCCGTGAGCAGTACGCGCGCCGGCTCGCCGAGCTCGGCCTGGTCACCGACGAGGAGGCCGAGCGGCTGCTCGAGGACGCCCAGGTCCGCCTCCGGGCCGTGCACGAGGAGCTGAAGGCCTCGATCGAGACGAGCTCCCGCCGCAAGGAGCGCCGGATCGGCCGGGGCGCCGACGCCCAGATCGACACGTCCGTTCCCGCCGATCGCCTGCGGGAGCTGAACGACCAGCTCTTCGAGGTGCCGGAGGGCTTCACCGTTCACCCGAAGCTCCGAAAGCCGCTCGAGCGCCGTCGCGACGCGCTCGGCGAGGAGGGCGGCATCGACTGGGCGCAGGCCGAGGCGCTCGCGTTCGCCAGCCTTCTCGCCGACGGGACGCCGGTCCGTCTCACCGGCCAGGACACCGAGCGCGGCACCTTCTCGCACCGCCACATCGTCCTCAGCGACTACGAGACGGGCGAGAAGTACGCGCCACTCCAGCACCTCTCCGGCTCGCGCGCGCCCTTCCAGGTGCACAACTCACCGCTGTCGGAGACCGCCGCGCTCGGATTCGAGTACGGCTACTCGGTCGAGGTTCCGCGCGCCCTCGTCCTCTGGGAGGCGCAGTTCGGCGACTTCGTCAACTCGGCGCAGGTCATCGTCGACCAGTTCATCGTCTCGGGCCTCTCCAAGTGGGGTCAGAGCTCGCGGTTGAGCCTCCTTCTCCCGCACGGGTACGAGGGCAACGGGCCGGAGCACTCGAGCGCGAGGCTCGAGCGCTTCATGCAGCTGGCCGCGCAGGAGAACGTCCGGATCGTCAACCCATCGACGGCGGCGCAGTACTTCCACGTCCTCCGCCGCCAGGCGCTCCACCCGAAGGGGCGGCCGCTCATCCTTCTGACGCCGAAGGGCCTCCTGCGCCTGAGGCAGGCGACCTCCCACATCGGCGATCTCGCCCTGGGCAGCTTCAAGACGATCCTCGACGATCCGCAACTGGATGCCGACGCGAAGCGGGAGGCCGGACGCCTGATCCTCTGCAGCGGGAAGGTCTACTACGACATCGTCGGGCACGAGGCGTGGGCAGAGACCGAGGGCGTCGCGGTCGCGCGCCTCGAGCAGCTCTACCCGTTCCCGGTCGCCGCCTACGACGAGCTGCTCTCCCGCTATCCGTCGCTGTCCGAGGTCGTCTGGACGCAGGAGGAGCCGCAGAACATGGGCGCGTGGCGGGCGGTCCGCCACCGGCTGGAGGAGGGCCTTCCGGCGGAGGTCGAGCTCCGCTACGTCGGGCGGCCCTGGCGGGCGAGCCCGAGCGAGGGCTATCCGACGGCGCACCTGCTCGAGCAGGACCGGATCGCGCGCGAGGCCCTGGGAGCGTTCTAGAACGAGGACGGGGGCGCTGGGCGCCCCCGTCGAGGTCCGGACCGCACGTCCCCGGTCGAGCTAGGTGGCCTAGTCGTCGTCGGTCGTCTCGTCGTCGCCTTTCGTGTCGTCGTCATCACCGGTGTCTGCGCCGCGGGTCGGGTCGTCGTCGTCCTTCGTGGCGTCGGCGTGACCGGTGTTGTCGCCGCCAGCGGTGCCGTCGTCGCCCTTGGTCGTGTCGCCGTCGCCGGTGTTGTCGCCGCCACGCGTGCCGTCGTTGCCCTTCGTAGAGTCGGCATCGCCGGTGTTGTCCCCGCCGCGGGTGCCGTCGTTGCCCTTCGTGCTGTCGCCGTCGCCGGTGTTGTCGCCGCCGGCGGTGCCGTCGTCGCCTTTCGTGTCGTCGCCGTCGCCGTCGTCTTCCTCGTCATCCACGAGGGCCGCCGCGTCGGCGTCGTCCTTGCGCGCGTCGGTATCCGAGAGGGCAATTGCGTCGACGGGGTCGGATCCGGCCCAACTCTTCAGCGCAGCGCCGGCGCCGCCGACGCCAACGGCGATTGCAGCTGCGAGGATCAGAATTCCGATTCTTCCGAATGGCACGGTGCGCCCCCCTTCCTGGTGTCGCTCCTGGTGGCTACTCAGTAGGAATACTCGGCCACGATAAGAGATCCATGAGCGTGGGATGAGAACGTTCTCACCGAGCCGGCGCGGGCGGCCGGGAAGGCCGCGACCCGGGCCGAAAGCGGCCCAGGCGCGGCAGCGGCAGTAACGCCGCGAGCGGCTCCAGCGTGGCGGCGATCTCGGCGGGTGCCGGCCGTGAGGCGGGGTCGTCCTCGAGACAGGCGAGGACGACGTCTCGCAGCGGCTGCGCGAAGCCATCGTCTAGCGGCCCGGGCTCGGTCGCGACCTGCGGGTAGCGCGCGGCGAGGGTCTCGGCAGTCTTGTCCCCATCAGGGAACGGCCGCTGGCGGGCGAGCGCCTCGTAGAGCGTCACGCCCAGGCCCCACGAATCGCTCAGCGGCCCGATCTCGTCGAACCGCGCGGGGTTGCATTGCTCGGGGGCCATGTAGGCATCCGTCCCGATCGGCGCTGTGACGCGCCGCGCATCCTCCAAGCGCATGGCGACGCTCAGGTCGATCAGCTTCGGCGTCGAGCTCATGATGATGTTGCGCGGCTTGACGTCGAGGTGCGCCCAGCCTCGGCCGTGGATGTAGTGGAGGGCCGAGCAGACCTGCAGCGCCAGTGGGAGAAGTTGCTCGACCACGACCCCGTAGCGACGCTCGAGGGTCGAGAGCCGCAGACCGTCGAGAAGTTCCAGCAGCAGATGAGGGCGCTCGCCGTCGAGAACCGCGTCGAAGCTGCGGACGAGCGAAGGGTGAGCGAGGTGCGCCAGTGCCTCTGCCTCGCCCGCGAGACCGGCAAGGATGCGCTCGTTGGCGGTCTGGCGCGGCCGGACGACTTTGGCGACTGCCAGCGCATGGAGGTCGTCGTCCCAGACGAGATACGCCTCGTAGCGGCGGCCGCCTCCGAGGAGACGAACGGCATGGCGGCCGGGGATGATCGGGTCGCCCTCGGCGAGGCACCAGGTGTCCTTTTCCCAGCCAGTTTCGTTCATCAGCACCTCGATGTAAGTACCTGGGTGGCATGATACGGCGGTTAGGGAAAGATGAGAGATCTCTCATGTTCCTCTCATCTCCCTCTGGCGAAGGGCAAGGATGCTTTCTGCAGATGCGGGGCTTGCTCGTCATAGGGCTTCTGGTCACGGCCGTGTTGGTGGTCGGCGCCATCGTCGCCACCGGTGCGCCCGAGCGGACGCCGGTTTCCGCGATCGAGCTGCGGGAAGAGACCGAGGGCACGACGACCGAGGGCACGAGGAGGGAGGGCCGGGAGCGTCACTCGCGGGCGAGAGGAGATTTCGGAGGCGGCTCTGATGCGGCGCCGTCGCCGGCTCCCGCCGTCCCAGCCGGGGACGACGATGATGACGGCGACCGGGACAAGCAAGACGACAACGGAGGCGAGGGACACGACAGGGAAGGCGACGACGGAGACGACGGCGGAGGCGAAGACCGAGACGACCACGAAGACGACCGAGACGACGACCGAGATCACGGCGACGGCGACGGCGACGACGCCTGAGCCGTTCGCCGGCGCCGAGCGGCAAGCGGCCGAGCCGCCGCCGCGCCCGCTCGCGGCGTCTGTTCGCAGGTTCTTCGCCAGCTTCCGCGTGCGCCTGCTCGTCGGGTACATCGGCCTGCTCGCGGTCGCCATGCTGATCGCCGTCGTCATCGCCTACGTGGCCCTGGAGCAAAGACTCGATCGGCGGATCGACGAGGCGCTCGTGCTGGAGTCCCGCGAGCTGCGGCAGCTGGCTGGCGGGAACGACCCGCAGACCGGCGAGCGGTTCGCCGGCGACACCGAGCGCATCTTCGAGGTCTTCCTCGCGGGCAACGTCCCTTCGCGGAACCAGGCGTTCCTGACGTTCGTGAACGGAGCTCCGTTCCTCCGCAGCTCTCAAGTCGTCCCGTACCGGCTCGACCAGGACTCGGAGCTCGTCTCCCGGTGGGCTTCGTTGACGCGGAGCGAGCGAGGCGCCGTCGAGACCCCGGCCGGCGCGGTCGAGTACCTCGCCGTCCCGCTGGTTGCTCAGGGCGTCACCCGCGGCGTGTTCGTCGCGGCCGTCTTCCGCGACCGGGAGAGCGACGAGGTAGCCGCCGCGCTGCCCGTCGCGGTCGGCGTCGGCCTCGCGATGCTGCTGGTCGGCTCGGTGCTCGCCTGGCTGCTCGCCGACCGCGTCCTCGGGCCGGTGAAGACCGTGACCGAGACGGCACGATCCATCTCGGGCGGCGACATCTCACGACGGATACCCCAGACCGGTCATGACGAGGTCGGCATCCTGGCGCAGACGTTCAACGACATGCTCACCCGCCTGGAGACGGCGTTCAAGGCTCAGCAGCGCTTCGTCGACGACGCGGGCCACGAACTCCGCACGCCCATCACCATTGTGCGCGGCCACCTCGAGCTTCTCGATGACGATCCCGAAGAGCGGCAGGTGACCCTCGCGCTCGTCGTGGACGAGCTCGACCGGATGGGGCGGATCGTCGACGACCTGCTTACCTTGGCGAAGTGGAAGCAGCCCGACTTCATCACGCTGGCGCCAATGGAGGTGGGTGCGCTCATCGACGACGTGCTGGCGAAGGCGTCGGCGCTGGGGCCGCGTAACTGGCAGCTCGACTCGCTGGCCGAAGCCACGATCGTCGCCGACCGGCAACGGATCACTCAGGCGCTGATGCAGCTCACTGAGAACGCAGTTCAACACACCGACGGGGGCGACGAGATCGGCCTCGGCGCGCTCGTGGGAGCGGGCGAGGCGCGCCTCTGGGTGCGGGACACGGGCCCCGGCATTCCCTTCGAGGAGCAGGCGCGTGTCTTCGACCGCTTTTACAGGGGGGGCGAGAAACGGCGCTCGGACGGCGCCGGGCTCGGGCTCCCGATCGTGCAAGCAATTTCGGAGGCCCACGGCGGCAGGCTCGAGCTGACAAGCGTCCCCGGGTCAGGGGCGACGTTCACCATCGTCCTGGCCGCGGCGCTTGTTGCGAGCTCCGAGGGAGGGAGAGCATGAGCAGGATCCTGATCGCCGAGGACGAGGCGCGTATCGCTTCCTTCCTGGAAAAGGGGTTGAATGCCAACGGCTTCACTACCTCTGTCGTGACCGACGGCCGCGATGCTTTGACGCATGCGTCGAGCGACCGCTATGACCTCTTGATCCTCGATCTCGGG
>DATIBF010000008.1:0-24157 GCA_035457655.1 Gaiellaceae bacterium | reverse complement strand
GCCGCCGCGTACCGAGCGTTTGCCTTTTCACGCGCCGCGTCCCACGAGCCGCGCTCCTCACTGCCGCCGTCCAGGTCCTCGTACACCACGGGAATGCCGCACACTCGCTGTCCCGCGTCCTCGAGCCGCATCCTGATGGCGTTCACGATCGAGTCGCTCTGGCCGACGGAGGAGCCACTTCGCGTGAGGCTCGACACGATCCTCACCTGATCACCGAACGCGTTCACGTCGAATCCTGACTGGAACCAGGGTATGGCACCCATCACGACCGAGACCGGAGGGCTACGGTTCCGGCACGGTGACGGACGAGCAGACGCTCGAGATCGCCGGGCGGGAGATCACGGTCACGAGCCCGGACAAGGTCTTCTTCGCGGAGCGCGGAGAGACGAAGCTCGACCTCGTCCGCTACTACCTCGCGGTCGCCGAGCCGTTCCTGCGCTCCTCGGGCGGCCGCCCGACCCTGATGCAGCGCTTCCCGGGCGGTGCCGGGGGCAAGTCGTTCTTTCAGAAACGCGTCCCGAAGGGCGCGCCCGAGTGGCTGGAGACGACCATCGTCTCGACGCCGAACGGGACGACGGCCCGCGCGCTCGTGCTCGCCGACATGGCGCACGTGGCCTGGGCCGTGAACCTCGCCTGCCTCGGCTTTCACGTCTGGCCGTACCTCAGCGACCGCCCCGAGGCCACGGACGAGCTACGCCTCGACCTCGACCCGCAGCCGGGCATCGGCTTCGAGGAGGTTCGCGCGGCGGCTGCCGGGGCGCGCGGGCTCCTCGACGAGATGGGGATCGTCGGCTACCCGAAGACGACGGGAAACCGAGGCCTCCACGTGTACGTGCGGCTCGAGCCGCGCTGGGACTCCTACCAGGTGCGGGCGGCGGCCGTGGCGGCCGCCCGCGAGCTCGAGCGCCGGCAACCGGACCTGATCACCGCCGCCTGGTGGAAGGAGGAGCGCGGCAGGCGGGTCTTCGTGGACTACAACCAGAACGCGCCGCACAAGACCGTCTTCGGCGCCTGGTCGGCGCGCGCCCGCCCCGGCGCCCAGGTGTCGGCCCCGCTGACGTGGGACGAGATCGACGAAGTCCATCCCGACGAGCTGACGATCGCGAGCGTGCCCGAGCGGCTGTCGGCGCAGGGTGACCCGTGGGAGGGCATGAACGAGCAGCCGCAGTCGCTCGAGCCGCTCCTGGAGCTCCACGAGCGAGACCGGGCAGCCGGTCTCATGGACGCCCCGTGGCCGCCCGTATACCCGAAACAGCCGGACGAGCCTCCACGGGTGGCCCCCAGCCGCGCGCGCAAACAGTGACCGCGTAGCCTGAGAGGGCGACCGGAGGAGGCGCAATGAAGCTCGGGCTCGGACTTCCAAACACGATGGCCCACGAGACGGACCGCAAGCTCATGCTCGAGTGGGCACGCCTCGCCGACGAGGCGGGGTTCCACGTGCTCGGAACGATCGACAAGCCCAACTACGACTCGTGGGATCCGCTCACGACGCTCGCGGGCGTCGCGGGCGTCACCGAACGCATCGGACTCGCCACCTCGATCGTCCTGCTCCCGCCGCGAAACGAGGCGCTCGTCGCGAAGCAGGCGGCCGTCGTCGACCAGCTCTCCGGCGGGCGGCTCATCCTCGGAGTCGCCCAGGGCGGCCGGGTGGACGACTTCGAGCTCTTCGGCGCGGAGTTCAAGGGCCGGTCCGAGCGCTTCGAGCGGCAGGTAGCTCGGATCCGGGAGATCTGGCGCGCCTCCCGGGAATCCGATCACGACCACGGCGTCGTCGGCCCGGCCCCGGTGCAGGAGCCGGGGCCGGCGATCTGGGCGGGCGCGCTGCAGCCGAAGGCGATCGAGCGCGCGGCGCGCGTCGCGGACGGCTTCATCTTCGGCACCGCCGGCTCGGAGGCGATGAAGCGATTCGCCCCCGGGATCCGCGAGGCTTTCGCCGCTCAGGGCAAGTCGGACGCGGTCGTCGCCGGCCTCGCGTACGTCGGAGTGGGCGACGATCCGCAGAAGGCACTCGACGAGGCCGCGCATCACGTCCTCCGCTACTACGGACAGCTCTGGACGGAGCCCGGCAACCTCATTCACCACGGGCCGGCGCCGACGATCGCCGACCAGGTCGCGGCCTATGCAGATGCGGTCGACGTGCTCATCCTCTTCCCGGAGATCCCGCGGCTCGACCAGGTCGAGCAGCTCGCGGAGCACGTGTTGCCGGCATACCGCTGAGGGCGGACAGGTTGTCGACAACGACGGCT
The DNA here is from genome assembly GCA_035457655.1 of Gaiellaceae bacterium. Taxonomy (GTDB): domain Bacteria; phylum Actinomycetota; class Thermoleophilia; order Gaiellales; family Gaiellaceae; genus JAIBJN01. Next base: position 21,911 of record DATIBF010000008.1, on the reverse strand, counting down.
CCCGTTCGTCGTAGTGAATGAAGGCAACGAGAGAGAGGAGACGTTGATGCCCGGACAGATGGTGCACCTGGAGATCCCGGCCGGCAACACGGCGAGGGCGCGCGAGTTCTGGGGCTCGCTCTTCGGCTGGGAGTGGCAGACGTTCGAGGGTAGCCCGACCGAGTACCACATGACCCGGTTCTCCGACACGACCGGCGGAGCGATCTATGCCCCGGATCCCCCGGACAAGCGCGGGACGCGAGTCTACTTCGACGTCGACGACATCAACACAGGCAACGCGCGCGTGACCGAGCTGGGCGGCGAGGCTGGAGACGCCCTGCCGGTCCCCGGCATGGGCTGGTTCTCCATGTGCAGGGATCCGGAGGGCAACGAGTTCGGCCTCTGGCAGACCGATCCCGAAGCTCCCGCACCCGGCCAGTAGCACACGAAGCTTCAGCCGGGGTCACAGCCGGGGCCCGGTCGACGCTTCGGGCTCCAGAAAGACTAGCCTTGCGGCTCGGGCCCACCCGTGCTTCGCTGAGGCGGAGAGTAGGGAACCCAGGGAGGGCACAGATCGTGAAGCTCGGACGCCTCGCAGCGGCGGGGCTCGTCGTCTTGCTCGGCGCTTTGCCTGCGACCGCGCAGATCCAGGAGTCGTGCACGTTCGACGACGCCACCGCGACCGTGACCGCCGTCATGGCGCCCGGCGGCGAGGCGACGCTCGAGATCGTCACGGGACAGATTGCGTTCGGCGCCGACCCGCAGCCCTGCGGCGGAGCGACGAACGTCAACACGGACACCATCCGGATCGCCGGACACGAGGGCTCGGGCGAGCGGCTGATCCTGGATCAGCGCGGCGGCCCGTTCGGCCCGGGCGCGAGCCTCGACAACGGCGTGCACGCCGAGATCGAGATCTACGCCACCCTTGGCGACGCCTCCGACAACGTCGTCCTCTTCCTCACCGAGGGCGACGACGACGTAGCTCCCGGCATGGACGGTATCGGCCTCAACAGCGACGGCGACACCGATGTGGTGTTCGTGGACGCCGACGGCGATCCGATCGCGGCCGCCTTCCCGCTCGAGTTCCACGCGCTCGCCGGCGACGACTACGTCAACGGGCGCGGACAGTTCGGCGCAGGCCTCGGGTACCTGGGGGCGCTGACCGTTCACGGGGGCAACGGGAACGAGAGGCTGATCCGGGGGAGCTGGGAGAGCGACGTCCTGCTCGGCGGCGCAGGTGACGACCTGATCGAAGGGCATGAGGCCGGGGATCTGCTGAACGGAGGCGGGAACGACGACCAGCTCGTTGGAGGAGGCGGCGACGATCGGCTGATCGGAGGCCCGGGTGCCGACACGTTCAACGGCGGCGCCGAGGACGACGTCTTCCACGCGATCGACCTCGCCGCCGACATCTCCATGAACGGCGGCCCCGGAATCGACACCGCCTACTACGATTCGGACGGCGTCGACCCGGAACCGCTGTTCGTCGAGAACCTGTTCGCCGGCGACGCCACTCCTCCGCTGATCTCGTGCGACCCGCCAGATGGCTCCTGGCACGGCAACGACGTGGCGATCTCGTGCACGGCGGAGGATCCGGAGTCGCTGCTCGCCGATCCCACGGAGGGATCGTTCCAGCTCGAGACGGACCTTCCGGCCGGGAGCGAGTCCGCGAACGCCGAGACCGGGACGCGACCTGTCTGCAACATGGCCGGCGTCTGCGCGACGGCCGGGCCCGTCGCCGGGAACAAGGTCGACAAGAAGGCGCCCGCCAATCCCGCGGACGTCGCCAGCACGACTCATCCGCCCGGGACGTGGGCCCGCGCACTAGAGGTCTCGGTGCAGTTCAGCCCGCCGGTCGACGGTGGGAGCGGAGCCGACGGGATCTCCTACTCGTGGACGCAGAACCCCACCTCGATCCCTGGCCAGGTGCCGGACGTCGACGAGACCACGACCGGGCTGACGAGCCCAGCGCTCGCAAACGGGAGCTGGTACCTGCACCTGAGGACGGTCGACGCGGTCGGAAACTGGAGCGACGCGGCGCATCACGGTCCCTACCTCGTCGACGGCGCCCGCCCCGAAGTGAGGGCCAACGCCGGCAGGACGACGGCCGGGCGGCGGATGAAGCTCCGGTACCGGACGGCGGACAACAACAACCGCACCCGCGAGCGCATCACGGTCAGGCGCGCGGGTTCCGTCGTCGCCTCCTGGGACAGGCCGTTGGCAGCGGCACGGTGGGGCAGGCTCCAGTCGGTGCGCTGGAGGCCGACCCGCCGCGGGCCCTACCGGTTCTGCGTTCGGGCCTGGGACGAGGCCGGCAACACGCGCGCGAGCTGCGCGCGGCTGGCGTAGGGCTCCGCTACCGTCGCTTCGGTGCACACGCCGGCCGCCGAGCTGCCGGAGCGCGAGATCGTGGCGTTCGCCCGCGATCTCGTCGCCATTCCGACGGAGAACCCGCCGGGTGCCGCCTACGACGAATGCGTCCTACGCATCTGCGCGGAGCTGGACGCGCTCGCGATCGACCACGAGCTAGTCGAGACCGGGAACGCGGACGTGCCTCGCCGGTCGATCCTGGCAGAAGTCGGCGACGCCGGCCCGCTCCTCTACCTGCACGGCCACTACGACGTCGTGCCGGCATTCGCACCCGAGCAGTTCGAGCCGCGGCTCTCCGACGGCTCGCTGATCGGCCGCGGCGCGTCGGACATGAAAGGCGGCCTCGCGGCCATCGTCCACGCTGCGCGAGCCGCCGCCGGGACGGGGGCACGGGCCGGCCTCGTGATCGTCCCCGACGAGGAGACGGGCGGCCGGCACGGCGCCGAGCGACTCGCCGCGCTCGGTCGCATCGATGCGAACGCGGCCGGCGCGATCGTGGCCGAGCCGACGTGGGGCACGATCTGGCACGCGTGCCGCGGCGCCTTCACGCTGCGCGTTACCGTCCGCGGAAGAGCTGCGCACGTCGGGCTCCACTACGAGGGGATCGACGCCTTCGCCGCCGCCGTCGACGTCGTGCTCTCGCTGCGCGAGCTCCAGCAGGCGCTCCGGGAGCGCAGGAGCACGCTCAGCTTCTCGTCGACCGATCCGCGGGCACGCGAGTCGATCATGCTCGTCGGCGGCCGCGCCGGCGGCGGCACGAACTTCAACATCGTCCCGGCGGAGTTCGAGTTCACCATCGACCGGCGGCCGAACGCCGACGAGAGCTACGACGAGGCGAGAGGCGAGGTGCTCGCGCTCCTCGAGTCCGCTCGCGACGACGGGATCGACCTCGACTGGGAGGTCCTGCAGGATGCCCGTAACGCGGTCACGCCCGCGGAGAGCAGCTTCGTGCGGACCGTCTCGGCGGCCGTGGCGGCCGTTACCGGCAGTACCCCGAGCGTCTCCTGCTGCCCCGGCGTGCTCGAGACTCGCGTCTACAACCGGCTCGGCATCCCGGCCGTCGCCTTCGGCCCGGGCCTGATCGAGCGCATGCACGCCCCGGACGAGGACGTGCCGGTCGCCAACCTGGTGGCCGCCGCGCGCGTATACACAAGGGTCGCCGCGGCGCTGTCGTGACGCTCTTCCGGTACGACCCGGATCTCCTGAAGCGTTTCCCCACGACCGTTGGTGGGCCGATGCACGCCCGCGGAGTGGCGAACGGGCCCTCGCCGCCCTTGCTCGCAGCCGCCTACCGAGCCGAGCAGGAACGCACGCTCGAGCGGCTCGACGGGCAGTCGCCGGGAACCTTGCCGAGCATCGCGGCGTGGCGCCGCGTCTTCACCGCCTTCGGCGTCGAGCCGACCCGCTACCGGAACGCCGCCGAGGCGCTGCTCCGGCGACTGACGAAGCACGCGGACATCCCGTGCGTCAGCCTGCTCGTCGATGCCGGCAACCTCGTCAGCATCCGCCACGGACTGCCTGTCGCGGTGCTCGACCTTGCCGGCGTCGCCGGCCCGATCACCGTGCGCTTCGCCCGGGGCAGCGAGGAGTTCACGGACCTCGGCTCGGGCGCGGTCGAGCACCCCGAGCCGGGCGAGGTGATCTTCGCCGACGAGGCAAGTGTGGTGCACGCGCGCCGCTGGTGCTGGCGCCAGAGCGCGCTGTCTGCCACCCGGCCCGCGACCAAGGCGATCCTGATCGCCGTCGAAGGCCACCACGAGACTGCGGCCGGAGAGGTGAAAGCCGCACTCGACGATCTCGAGGGGCTCCTTACCGACCACGGGTCGGTGAACACGCTCGAGCGCGCCCTGCTCACGGCGGACGACCCTTCATTCCCCGCCGGCTGACCGCGAGCGTGTCCTTGCACGAGGTTGGGGCGGCGGGTATCCTGCCGACGCTGATCCCGAGGAGGCGCGGCGGGGGCCGCGTCAGGATCATCATGGGCTCGAGGTTCGATGCGGCAAGGTGCTTTGGTGAGCAGCGATGGCCGCGCCGCGACGCGAAAGCCCTCGAAGAACACCACCCGACCCGGTCACGCCGGGGATGGAAGGCGCAGCTCGCATCGCGCCCCCGACGGAGCGCTTCACGGGGCTCGCTGCGCGGCTCGACGAGCTCGAGCCTCGGGCGGTGCGGCGGCACGAGCGCGCGATCGTCCCGATTATCTCCGCGCTGCGTGAGCTGTGCGTCGCCCACAGCGACTGCTGTGCAGAGTTCGAGCAGCACGATCGCGCACGGACGGCCTCTCTCGAACGCGAGCACGACCTGCGGCGTGACATACGACTCGTGCTCCAGGCCCTAGCCGAGCGTGACGCGGCCGACGGCCCTACGGGGCGATGGCGGCTCCGCGCCTTCTTCAGACGCGAGCTCGACGCGCTGGAGCGCTCGGCCGAGCAGCCGCCGGGCTCGGCTGCGCCGTCCGGCCCGCCGGGCCCGGCCGAACGTGAATCCGCCATGCGCAGACACCGCCGGCGAGGGAGGCCTTGGCTCGTTGCGTACTGCCTCGGCCCGTTCACCGTCTACCTCGACAACCGTCTCGTCGAGACGTGGAACGGGCACAAGGCGGTCTCCATCTTCAAGTACCTCCTGCTCAATCGCCGGCACCGGGTGCCGAAGGACGTGCTCTTCGAGCTCTTCTGGCCGGGACACGACCCGGAGGCATGCCGCCGCAACCTCCATCAGGCGGTCTACTCGCTGCGTCACACGCTCCGGCGCCACCATCCCCGCGTGCGCTTCCTCCTGTTCGAGGACGACTGCTACTTCCTGAACCCGGAAGGCGAGGTCTGGATCGACGCCGAGGCCTTCTCGGACTGCGTCGGGGCCGGCCGGCGCCTCGAGGAGCATGGCGAGACCGAGGAAGCACTGGCCGAGTACGGGAGAGCCGTATCGCTCTACCACGGTCACCTGTTCGAGGAATGTCTCTACGAAGACTGGGCCGGGGTGGAACGCGAGCGCCTACGAAGCGAGTTCCGGCTCGCGGCCGGCAGGCTGGTCGACTTCTACGTCGACCGCGGCGAATGCAGCGCCGCCATCGCGCTCTGCCAGAAAGCGCTCTCCCTCGATCGTTGCGACCAGGATGCCCACCGGCAGTTGATGCTCTGCTACGAGGCCCAGGGCCAGCGCCAGCTCGCGCTCCGTCAGTTCAACGTGTGCGCCGAAGCGCTTCGCGCCGACTTCGACATTGCGCCGGACGACGCGACGAGGACCCTCTACGACCAGCTCAGAGACGCAGTGGAGGCGGCGCGCTAGGGAACCACCTCGATCACCGGGCCCCGACGGGCAGCCATCGCTTCCTCGGGCGGCAAGAGCACGACGACGCCGTGAAGCTCGTAGCGACCGAGCTCCGGGACGGGGAACACCTGCTCGGTCGCGTATTCGAAGACCTCGTCCCGCAGTTCCCCCTCCTCGGAGGCGACGAGCTTCGGATCGCCGCTCTCCAGGTCGACCGCGTACGTCTCGACGCGGAAGGCGCTGTGCCGCTCGGCCAGGTCGCCGGCCTTGTCGCCCGAAAGCTGGAAGCGAAGCTCTGCTGCAAGGCTCTTCTCGAAACTCGTCTCCGGGGCGTACTCCGACAACGTCAGCTCGGAGACCGCGATCTCGACCTCGGTGGGTTCCCCTTCGGCCGGGACGGGCTCCGGGCCCGTCACCGCGGTTCCCGCCTCCGCGGACAGCCCGGCGCGCTGCGCGATCCAGCTCAGGCAGGCCTCCAGGTCGGCGCCGGGAAGCACGACCTCCTCGTCCGACTCGTCGTGGTAGATGCGGGTCTGCCAGTCCTGCGCCCGGCTCTCCGAGCGGTCGAAGAACAGCGAGAAGCCCGCATGCTGGCGCCACGAAGCTCGCGGCCCAGACTTTCCGCGGCGGCGCTGCTTGCTCTCGCTCTCTTTCCTGGGTTTCTTCTCAGGCATCGCCTCACCTCGTTCTTGGGAACCGTTACTCGGGACGTCGGGACTATCACTCGAGCTCGTACTCGCCTCGCGTGACCTCGACCGGAATGCCTTCGACCTCGGCAGGAAACGCGACGCGGTCCTCGGGCTTCGCCGCCAGCCAGCGGTCACGCACGTGGACTCGAAGGATGGGGGATCGCGTCAGCCTGCCCTCCTCGCGCTGGTATCCGAGATCGATCAGGCTGACGTCCGGGTGACCGCCGAACTCCGCCTGGAGCCTCGCCAACGCGTGCTCCGACACCGCCCTCGAACCGGGATCATCGGAGGCCATCGGCGTCTCAGGTCACCGCGATCTGGACATCGAGCGCTTCCAGCACCGTCGGCATGCCGAGAGCCAACGCGCGCGACGGGACGCGCTCGCCGGCAAAATGAAGCCCGACGGCCCGCCGGCTGTCGGCATCCAGCCACCACGATCCGGAATCGCCCGACCCACTGACGCGGTCGAGCTCCAGCTCGGGCTCGATGACCCAGATGTCGCGCACGGCTCGAGGGAAGCCGTCGGGGTAGCTGAACATACGACCCGGGAGGATGGACGTGACGATGCCCCAGGTGAGGCCCGTCGTGCGCCCCGACTTCGTGACGCGCATGAGCGGGGCCGGCGTCGCGCTGCCAGTCACCGGGCCCAGGCCCAGCTGGTCGTTCACGAGCCGACGGGAGCCGGTTGCCAGGGTTGCCACGGCCGCGTCGAGACCCGACCTCCATGCATCGCGAGCCAGGTGCGCGACGACGTCGCCGGTGCTCCCGCCGTCGAGCCGGCCGGGCTGACAGACGGGCGCGCCCGCTCCGATCCACCAGCGTCCCGACAGGACGTGCCAGTTGGAGAGGAGGAGCGGCGTGCCGCGCCTGTCCACCACCTTTCCGCCGAGGGTGCCGGCTCCGGGAATCCAGGCGTTCCCGACGCTTATCCCGCCGAGCATCGGGTCGAGCGCACGATCGCGCCGCGGCGGCGCCCACTCGGGAGGAGCCGCCACGGGCGCGTAGCCACCGACGGCACTGCTCGGCCTGTAGTCCCCGAGCGGGAGATCCACCGGGAACCCATGGCGAGCCGTCAGGGCCAGCAGCTCGTCCTCCCTCAGATAGAGCTCGGGTCGCTGTGCCTCAAGGCTCTCGAGCTGCTCTCCTCGCGGCTTGTCACGCAGGTGGATCCGGAGGCAGTGCTCGTCGGTGACCCGGAAACCCTCCTGGTCGCGGATCCGGTAGCCGAAGTCGACGAGGGAGACTCGCGGGTTGACGAGGAACTGCATCGCCGCCTCCTGAACCGCACGGTGCGCGGCGGCCAGGGCGGTCGAATCGAGATCGGGCACCGGTCACCTCCCTTCGTCTTGGCCCGAATGGGGCGACCCGCAAGCCGCCCCACCCAGAGTGCGGACGGTGCTCGTCAGGAGTAGACGAGGAACCGCGCCGGAATGTCGAGTTGCCACAGTGGAGGCACGAAGCCGAAGAACGGCGGCACCCCAGTCGGCGGCAGGGGCGGCGGGAAGATCGCCGGCTCCGTGTCCGGGTCGAAGATCCACGTCGTGTAGCCCGCGAAGGGGAGAGCAGCGCCGACCGGGCCCGGCCCCGTGACGTCCGCGGTCAGGAACGCCTCGAAGAGATGAGGCTGGCCCGAAGGTGGCGCCGGGAACGGCCCGAGTGTGAAGACCGTGAAGTTGAGGTTGCCGGGACCGAGGGGCGCGAAGACAGCCGACGGGCCCGGCGGGTTGGAGATGTTGGTGAAGTTGAAGAGCTCGAGTCGTACAGTCAGCTCGTAAGGCGACATCAGCGTCGCAGCCGAGGGCGCCGGGCACGCCCAGTTCATGCAGGCTGGGTTGCGCCACACCGCCGCGACTATGAAGGCAGACTCCGTGGCCCTGATGATCTTGTGCGGCAGGAACGGGCCACCGGGGCCGTTAAGCGCCTGGAACGGACCGTAGAGAAGGAGGTTCCAGTAGGGGTAGAGCGGAAACACCGGACCGATCGGCTCCGCGATCTCGAGCTCACTTCGCTGATGCGTCAGCTCGTAGGCCCGATCGACGTAGCGCTGCGTCCGGGCGGTCAGAGTCGCTTCGATCTGCCGCACGATCGCCTCGGCCTGCTCCATGGTCTCGTCGGGCGCGTAGACGCGCGCCGCCATTTCCGCCGCCTCGGTGACGGTACCCGCGGCCCCGGGGCCACGGCGAATCGTCGTCACCATGTCCGGAGCTTCTGCGACCGCCCGACCGTTGCCGCCGTCACCCCTGGCAGTCGGCTCGCTCCTTGCGCGCGCTCTCGTAGCCATTGCGTCCTCCTTTGCGTGTTCTCCAGGGCATCGGGGCGTCCCGCCCCGCAGCCTTCTACCAGGCGCTTCTCAGCCCGTTCTCAGAGCCGACTCAAGACCGGCAACCTCCGGAATTGAGCGCAGTCCGCCCGGTTTCTCAGCCGGGCGCGGGCTCGGGCGCCCCGACGTCCGGGCCGGGCGGCTCGCCCTTCGGCGTCCGACCGGCAGCCTTCGCACCGGCGAGGTCGGCGCTGATGTGCACGGCCGCCGACGTGAGCGGGGCTGCGAGGACGAGCCCGACCATGCCGAACAGGCTCCCGGCGGCGATGGTGACGATGAGGACGACGAGTGGATTGAGACCCAGCGTCGCCCCGTAGGCGATGGGCTGGACGACCTGCTGCAGCGCGCCGTTGGCGAGGATGACGACCACGAGCATGATCGCCGCGGTGGTCGTCCCCTCGGAGCCGAGCGCGATCACCACGGCGAACGCCCCTGCGAAGAAGGCGCCGATGTACGGGATGTACGCGCAGACGAACGTGACGATCGCGATCGTCCCCGCGAGCGGGACTCAGAGCAGCAGCGCCCCTACTCCCACGACGACCCCGTTGAACGCGGCCACGATCGTCACGCCGGCGAAGTACTGCTGGAACGAGTTTGATCACGCCGCCGGTGATCGTCCTGGCGACCGGCTGAGGGATGCCCGCATGGCCTTCGACCCAGGCGCGCAGAGACGAGCCGTCCTTCAGGAGGAAGAAGAGGCTGAGGAGGAAGAAGGAGAGCGCCAGCGCGAGCGACGCAAGGCCTCCGATGCCGGTGACGAGGCCGTGCACGAGGGTGGAGATCACCTGCGGTACCTCTTCCTTGGCCGTAGAGCTCGCGCTCTCGGCTCCGGAGGAGCTGACCCCGACGTCGTCGAGCCACCCCTGCGCCTTGTCGGCGGCGGCGGACGCGTTGGCCGAGATGTCGTCGGCCTGGGAGACGATCCCGCCGATCACGAGGACGCCGACGACGATTCCGATGACCAGGAGGAGCAGGAGCGAGATCGCCGCGGCCCCAGCCCGCCCGACCCGGTGACGAGCCAGCCAGCGCACGAGCGGCAGCGTGACGCAGGCGACCACGAACGCCGCGATCACGGGTTGCGTGATCTCGGACGTCGCTCCGACGAGCCAGATCAGGCCGACGAGCAGGAGGATCGCGCCGAGAAGCAGCCAGGATGCAAGCCCGAGGTCGCGCAGCCAGCGCGGCGCCGCGAAGACCGCCGACAGCTCCCCGAGCTGGTCCTCGTCGAGCTGGACGACGTCTCGCTCGTCGCCACCCGCAGGCTCTCCCGTCGAGCCTCCGTCGTCCTTGGCTTGTCTGCGGATCCTCAGCTCGCGTTCTCCGCGTCGGTTGGCGCGTCACTCTACGACCGCCGGCGGACGGTCGATCGGCGTCGCCACTGACGCCTGGCGCCACGCCGGCCACGGGAAAGGGCCATACTCCTCCGGTCACTCGAGAAAGGAGCAGGCGGTTGTTCGCAGCTGATTACCCGTTCCTGGAAGTGGTTTGGACGATGATCGTGATCTTCGCGTGGGTGATCTGGTTCTGGCTCCTGATCACCATCTTCGCGGACCTCTTCCGCCGCCACGACATTGGGGGCGGCAAGAAGACGCTCTGGATCATCTTCGTCATCCTCCTACCGTTCCTGGGCGTCTTCATCTACCTGATCTCCCAGAGCCACGGGATAGCCGAGCGCAACGAGAAACAGGCGCGTACGCAACGGGCTCAGATGGACGACTACGTCAGATCCGTCGCCGGCGGCGGCGGAGCAACCGGGGAGATCGAGAGGGCCAAGGGACTGCTCGACAGCGGCGCGATCACGCAGGAAGAGTTCGACGCCATCAAGGCGAAGGCGCTCTCCTAGGCACCATCGGGCTCGGGGGGAGCCGCAACTGCTCCCTCCGAGACCCGGCGGGCCGTCTCTCGGGCGATGAGTTCGCGGCCTGGCTGCGGTCCCAAGTCAACACCGACCCAGGAGGAGAGATGGCCACCGCACCGACCCGGAAGCTGTTCGTCAACCTCGCCGTCGCCGACCTCGGCACGGCGGTCGACTTCTTCGGCAAGCTCGGCTTCGCGTTCGATCCGCGTTTCACCGACGAGACCGCGACCTGCATGCTCATCGGCGAGGACGCCTACGCCATGCTGCTCGTCAGGGAGCGATTCGAGGACTTCACGAAGAAGGACATCGTCGACCCGCGGACGCAGATCGAGGCGATCCTGGCCCTCTCGGCGGAGAGCCGCGAGGAGGTGGACGACCTCGCCGAGAAGGCCCTCGCGTCCGGAGGAGCTCCCGCGAGCGAGCCGACGGACATGGGCTTCATGTACAGCCGGAGCTTCCAGGACCCGGACGGTCACGTCTGGGAGGTCTTCTGGATGGACCCGGTCGCCGCCGAGCAAGGCCCGAGCGCTTTCGCGGCCGCGTAGGAGGAGAAGAGGTCGAACGCGTCCCGGCCCGGTCGGTTCGCCGGGCCGGGACGCTGCGAACGTCTAGAGGACGCCCGTGACGGCGTTGATCGCGTCGCCGATGGCGCCGGACAGCGCCGCGAGAGCGACGACCACCGCCAGCGTGATCACGGCCAGGACGACGCCGTACTCGGCCATCGTCTGCCCGTCCTCGCGCCTGGTCAGCGTGAAAAAGCTCTGCATGTCTTCGATTCACCCCCTCAGCGGGTCGAGGGTCGCACGGCTTCGCTCCTAGAGCTCTGCCGCGGGACCGCTCCGCCGGAGGGCTCTACCAGCAATCGCAGCATCGGCCGGGACGCGCGAAATGGAATCCCCCGGCACAGGGATTCGGCCCGTACGCGGCAGAAGGCGATTCGCGCGCCAGGGCAGCGACAAACGGCCGCGCCGACGCGGAAACTTACGGCCATTTTCGGCTCGACCGGCGCCCGCAGCCGGCCGGAGGAGCGCGGACTAACTGACGACCGACGAGGCGCTACGGCCCGTCGGGAAGACCGGCGCCGAAGATGCTCGCCAGGAGCAGCACGGCGGTGACAACGAGGATGTGGAACGAGGCCCGGCTCACGCTCTAGATCACCTCCTTTCGAAGCAGTAGTCCCGAGTTGGCTTCGAACGACGTCTGGACGAGTCCTGTCCCTCTAGAAGCGGAAGTCCTGCAGTGCCTGCACCGCGCGCTGGTACAGCGTGATTGCGGACTCCTTGTCGCCGCGCGCGACCGCGAGCTCGGCTTGCGCCGTCCAGGCGGCCGCCCTATGGCTCGCCGAAGACAGCTGGGCGAAGCTCGCCTCCGCTGCACGGAACAACGCCGCGGCCTCGTCGAGCCGGCCCTGCTCGAGCAGCGAGCGGCCGAGGACGAGCTGCGTGTTTCCGATCTCGTCGATGAAGTCCACCCGATCGCCGAGTAGTTCGAGAGCGTGCCTCGCCTGCTCCTCCGCCAGCTGCACGTGGCCGGTGCGCAGGTGTACTTGGGCGAGCGACGAGACGGCCTGCGCGGCGTCGGCGTCGCTCCCCACGTCCAGAGCGACGGAAAAAGCCTGTTTGAAGAGGGGGATCGACTCGTCGGGCTTGCCGAGGAGAAACGTCAGGACGCCGAGAGTCGTGAGGAGCTTCCCGGTGTTGGCCCGGTCGTCGATCTGCTCGTAGAGGGCCTTGGCTTTCTCGGCGAAGGCGCGGGCGGCCACCCACTGCCCCCGCCGCTCGGCGACGAGCGCGCCGAGGAAGTGTGCGTCGGCCGTCGCCCGCGGATCGTCCAGGGCCTCGGCGAGCTCGAGCGCGCGCTCGACGTCCTCGCGCGCCGCCTCCCAGTCCCGCTGCCTCCGGTAGCAGCGCGAGCGCCAGCCGAAGATCCGCGACCGGAGGCGATCGCAGGGAATCCCCGAGCGCTCGGCCAGCTCGAGCGCCTCCGTGAAGAGCGCCAGTGCAGTCGACACGGACGTGAGGCGGTAGCGGCAGCAGCCGAGGCGGAAGAGCACCTCGGCGCGATCGACGTCGGAGAAGACCGGGTCCTCGACGATCTCCCGGGCCCGTGCGAGAAGCGGGAGCGCCTCGCGCATCTCGCCGATGTACATACGAGCCCACGACTCGGCGAGCAGCCCGCGCAGCTCGAGCTCGTCCGCCGACTCGAACGCCGGCGAGCCCTTGACCTCGGCAAGGAGGCCGATCGCTGCGGCGTAGTCGTGCGCCTCGACGGCGGCCTCGGCCCGGGCGACCGCGCTCTCGACGCGCTCGCGCTGTCTCCCGTCGACCCCCGTGGCCAGATAGCTCGCGTCGACGCCCAGGCGCTCGGCGAGCCACCGCAGCGTCGCGTCGGTCGGGCGGAGCCGATCCCGCTCGAGCTGGCTGACGTACTGCTTCGAGAAACGGCTGTCCGCGAGCTCCGACTGCGTGAGCCCGCGGGCCATGCGGGCCTGGCGGAGGCGCTGGCCCAGGGTCGTGGGCGGCTCGGGCGCCGTGACCTTTTCGCGACTCGTCATTGTCGGGTCAAGAATAGAAGTCCTCGGTTCACTTGACAATCCTCTTGACTTCCTGGTCGCGACGGCTATAGTCTCGACCGATCTCGCCCTCGGGAAACCCGATCCCGAGTGATGCCTGGCATTACCGCGAGAGCTGGCCCGGAGACTCAGGCTTGGGCCGCAGAAGCCGAGTCTTCGGGCCTCCCTGTTCGCGGGGCCACAATTTCAGGTTCAACGGCCCGGCACAAGTGGCTTCTTCGGCCGATAGTCTGCGTGGCGTCAAGGCGACGAAGGAGCGACCCATGGCGTACGCCGTCCCACCTCTCCCCTACGACTACGACGCACTCGAGCCGCACGTCGACGAACAGACGATGCGGATCCACCACGACAAGCACCATCAGGCCTACGTTGACAAGGTCAACGCTGCCCTCGAGGGCACCGACTGGGCCGACAGCCCGATCGAGGAGGTACTCACGAGCCTCGACCGCATCCCCGACGACAAGCGCGCGGCCGTCCGCAACAACGGCGGCGGGCACTTCAACCACACGCTCTTCTGGGAGAGCATGAGTCCAAACGGCGGCGGCGAGCCGAGCGGAGACCTCGGTGCCGCGATCGACGAGGCCTTCGGCTCCTTCGCCGACTTCCAGGGCAAGCTCAAGGACGCCGGCGTCAATCAGTTCGGCTCCGGCTGGGGATGGCTCGTCCTCGACGGCGGCTCGCTCGCGGTCGTCTCGACACCGAACCAGGACAACCCCATCTCGGACGGCAAGACGCCGCTCCTGGGGGTCGACGTCTGGGAGCACGCCTACTACCTTAAGTACCAGAACCGGCGCCCGGACTACATCGACGCCTGGTGGAACACGGTCGACTGGGCGAGGGTCGCGGACCGCCTCTCCTCCGCCTAGAGCCTCGCTAAGCTGAGGTCATGCCAGCGTTCAAGGTCCTTCTGGTCGCCATGAAGGCGCAGCAGGGATGGAGAAAGATCCCGCCCGAGCAGCGGCGCGCCATCGTCCAGGCCGCCCAGCGCCAGGCGAGAAAGCACGGCCCGCTGGTCGCCAGGACGGTCAAGGAACGGGGCCCCACGTTCGCGAAGCAACTCGGCCGAGCGCTGCGCGAGGCCAAGAAGCGCCCCTGAGGGAGGGCGATGGGATTCGAACCCACGACCACCGGGACCACAACCCGGGGCTCTACCAGCTGAGCTACGCCCTCCGCGGCCGAGATCGAGTCTACCGGGTGCTACGGTGCGCCCGAGCGCCTGTAGCTCAGTGGACAGAGCAGCGGACTTCTAATCCGCGGGTCCCAGGTTCGAATCCTGGCAGGCGCGTCGGGAGTGTGCAGGAAGCAATCCCGTGCAGGATTCGCGACAGGAGACGTCGACGTCGCACTCGGCCCCAACGAGCTCATCGCCCCCTGGCGGTGAAGCTCTCGGCTGGTTTGCTCGAACGTACGTTCGCCTACAGTCTGACCGTGGAACTGTGGCTGCTGCTCCCTCGTCGGGACGTGCTCGCTCGTCCTGCGCACCCATGGACACCGCCGTCCGTCTCGCGCAACCCAGCACGGACGCGCGAAGGCGGTCGCCTGCTCGACGCTCGGAAGTCGAGCGCCGCGAGGCCCTCGGCCGAGATGTGGTGGGACTTGTCGGCCACGGCTCAGCCCCGGTTGTGGTTGACGACCTCGACGTTGTGCCCGTCCGGGTCGAGCACGAACGCGCCGTAGTAGCCCGGGTGGTAGACCGGGCGCTCGCCCGGCGCGCCGTGGTCCTCGTAGCCCGCCGCGAGCGCGGCGGCATGGAACGCGCGCACCGTGGCGTCCTCGCGCGCGGGGAACGCGAGGTGGACGTGCTCCGTCAGCGGCCGCTCGTCCCGGACGAGCGAGAAGCTGTAGTCCGGGCCGGACAGCTGCACGCGGCCGGGCTCGTGGTGCGTCAGGCGGAGCCCGGCGTGCGGGGCGATCGTCGTGTAGAAGCGCCGGGAAGCCTGCGGGTCGCGTACGCGGAACCACAGGTGGTCGACGCGGCCGTCGGGCACGGCGTCCTCGCGGTCTTCGTGGACCGCCTCGACGCTGTTGCCGTCGGGGTCGAGCAGGAACCCGCCGTAATACGTCGGGCCGTACTGCGTGCGCGGCCCCGGCGCGCCCTCGTCGCGGTACCCCGCGTCGACGCCCGCCTGCCAGAACGCGTCGACCTGCGCGCGGTCGCGCGCGCGGAAGCCGACGTGGAGCCCGCGGGTCACCGGGTGCTCGGGGTCCGTCGCCCCGATGTCCCAGTCCTCCCACTCGACCAGCTCGGCGTCCGCATGAGTAGGCTCGACGCCCAGGACGCTCAGGACGGTGCGGTAGAAGCGCTCGGAGGCCGCGAGGTCCGAGACGGCGATGCCAATATGGTCGAACACCCGGCCGAGGCTACCGTTGCCGGCATGCTCGATGTGCGTCACCTGCGGGGGATGTTGTGCGCCTTCGGCGACGATAGCCCCGTTGTCTCCGCGATGGCCAGCTGATCGACGTGCGTTGCGAGATGCCCCAGTGCTACTGCTTCCGGGGTCGTAGGTACCAGTCGCGAGACGAGGTTCTCGGCGGCACTAGCGGGCCTATTTCAAGTTTGTGCCTCCTGATACTGCTCTTCACCGCTGAGTGCGTGAATTAGCGCCATCGTCGGCAACGGCAGTTCGGCAGCCAGAGTGGGCTCGCGGCGGCCACGCCCCTACCGCCGGTGAGACGGCGACGATCGGGCTAAGGACAACGATCACAGCTACGAACTCTCCGCTGCTTGCACGACCGCGATGTTGAAGTACCCCGTTTCGAGGGCGCCCCAGAGGCGGAGCCAGAAGGCGACGTACATCTCCAGGCCGCGGGCCGAGGAGATGTCGCCGAGATCGCGGATGCGCTCGGCAGGCCAGCCGAAGCTCTGGAGCAACTCCCCGACCCGGTGCTTGGCTTCGGCGTCGTCGCCGGAGAGGAAGACGTCGTGCTCACCCGGGACGGTGGCCGGGTCGACCATCACCTCGCAGTTCATCGTGTTCAGCGCCTTCACCACCTTGGCATGCGGGAAGGTGCGCTGGATCTGCTCTCCGAGCGAGTCGGTGTTGCAGACGAGGAGCGAGGGCGGCATCCCCTGCGAGAAATCGAGCGGGTTGGCGACGTCGATCACTACCTTCCCCGCCAGGTTCTGCTCGCCGGCGGCCTCGAGCATCGCGAGGGAGCCGGCGCCGTTCGTTGCGTTCACGAGGAGCTCGGCCCCTGCCGCCGCTTCTCCCGGCGTCGCGAGCGCGACTCCAGGGTGTGTCCCCTGCCAGGCCTTGAAGGGCGGTTTGCCCATGTAATCGGGCTCCGTTCGCGCGAGCGTCGCCTCCGGGTCCCGCGTCCCTACCGTAACCTCGTGGCCGAGCTCGTCCAGCTTGTCGGCGAGCGCCTGCCCGACGGGGCCTGTTCCAAACACTGCGATCTTCATCGCGATCCTCCTTCGCTCGTCTCCTTTGCGAGGTCGACGGCGACCGGCAGCGCCGTTCGCCGCCAGCGGGTGAGGTCACCGCCGTAGCTTCTTGCGTACTTGTCGTGGACGAGCGCCCGCGCGCGCCCGTCTTCGTCGGAGTCGTCGACGATCCGGGCGCGCCCGGCGAAGGGTTCGCCGCCAAGCTCGACCGTCACCTCGGACGTCTTGCGGAGGTTCTTGACCCAGTCCGAGCGGTCGCGTCCTCCCGAGAGCAGGTAGATCGTGTCCCCGTCGAGCGCGAACCAGATCTCGATCCGGTGCGGGCGCCCTGTCACCCGCCCTCGCGTCGTCAGGTAGCAGAACTGCTCGCCGGCGAGGCGAGTCCAGGAGCTCATTCCGCCCTTAGCGCGCAAGTTGTCACGAGCGTCCAGGCGAGCGTTCGAGGCCGCGCGTCTCGCCTGCAGACGGCCTCACCTGGGAGCCTCGCTATCGCCTCCCCCGCGAAGCCGATGTCCTCGGACTTGTGGCTCTTGGGCAGCGCCCACGACCCGCTCGAGCAGGCCTGTCGTGCCGTCCTCGGGGCGGAAGTCGGCGATGCGGAGGTCGAGAAACGGCATTGACCTAGATGCTTTTCTCGGCGCCATCGCGACTGGCCCGGGCTGTACGCTCGACTCGCACCATCGGTAACTACGTCGAGTTATCAACTGTTGAAGAGCCTACACTACCCAGGATGAGCGGCGGGCAGGCGGGCGCGGAGACACCACTCCTTCCGGCGACGCTCGCGCGGCGGCTCGGGTTCATGCTCTTGCGCGCGGGCGCCGGCATGAGCCGGCTCGGGGCCGAGACGTTGGCTCCGCTCGGGATCGACGGCCGCCAGTACGGCGTTCTCGCTGCGCTCTCGGAGCTCGGCCCCGTTTCCCAGCAGACGCTGGCCGACACCTTCGCCGTCGACCGCTCGACCATGGTCGGCCTCGTCGACGAGCTCGAGCGGAGGGGACACGTCCGCCGCGGCAAGAACCCGGCCGACCGCCGGGCCTACGCGCTCGAGCTCACCCGGTCGGGGGCAGCGCTCGAGCGCGAGGCCGCGAAGCTGCTCGAGGGCTGCGAGCGCCACTACCTCGAGCCGCTGTCTCCCGAGGAGCGGAACCACCTACTCGCGCTCCTCGAGCGCTTGGTCGCCCGCGACATGGCCGACATCTGAGCCGCCGATCAGCTCCTCGCGCCCGGCCGCCCCATGCAACTGATCTACAAGAAATGAAATCTGTCATCTGATTGGCTATAGTCTTCCCCGCACCAGGACCAAGGAGGACCCATGACCAATCGCACCCTCGGCTCGACTGGTCTCACCGTCTCCGCGCTCGGCCTCGGCTGCATGGGCATGTCCGACTTCTACGGCCCGGCCGACGAGGCCGAGTCGATCCGAACGATCCAGGCCGCGCTCGACGCCGGCATCACCCTGTTCGACACGGGCGACTACTACGCGGCCGGCCACAACGAGCTCCTGATCGGCAGGGCCCTGAGCGGCCGCGATCGCGAGCAGGCCGTCCTGAGCGTCAAGTTCGGTCTCCTGCGCGGGCCGGACGGCGCCATCGTCGGGAACGACGTGCGCCCGGCGGCGGTGAAAAACTTCCTCGCCTACACGCTCCGCCGCCTGGGCACGGACTACGTCGACGTCTACCGCCCCGGCCGGGTCTTCTCCGACGTCGCGATCGAGGAGACGGTGGGCGCCGTCGGAGAGCTGGTGCAGGCGGGCTACGTCCGCCACCTCGGCCTCTCCGAGGTCGGAGCGGAGACGATCCGCAGGGCGCACGCGGCGCACCCCGTCGCCGACGTGCAGATCGAGTACTCGCTCCTCTCGCGGGGGATCGAGGACGAGATCCTGCCTACCTGCCGCGAGCTCGGGATCGGAGTCACCGCCTACGGCGTCCTCTCCCGCGGCCTCCTCTCCGGGCACTGGTCGAAGGAGCGGAAGGCGTCGCTCGCCCCGCACGACTTCCGCGCCTCGGCGCCCCGGTTCACCGGCGAGAACCTCGAGCGCAACCTCGAACTCGTCGAGACGCTCCGTGCCGTCGCCGAGGCGAAGGCCGCTACCGTCGCCCAGGTCGCGATCGCCTGGGCGCTCTCCCGCGGAGACGACGTCGTCCCGCTCGTCGGCGCGCGCACTCGCAAGCGCCTCGCCGAATCCCTGGAAGCGCTCGAGGTCGAGCTCGCCGGCGACGACTTGGCCCGGATCGAGGAGGCGATCCCGGCCGGCGCCGCCGCGGGCCAGCGCTACCACGCCGAGCAGATGGCGACCCTCGACAGCGAACGAGGCTAGGGTCTCCGAGCCGTGGCGACGGAGACCCTCACGGCCGAGCGCATCCTGGAAGCGGCGGAGGACGTCCTTCGCCGCTACGGCCCGGCCAAGGCGAACGTCGTCGACGTGGCCCGCGCGCTCGGCGTCAGCCACGGCAGCGTCTACCGCCACTTCCCCAGCAAGGCCGCCCTCCGCGACGCAGTCACCGAGCGCTGGCTCGAGAGCATCTCCGTACCGCTCGCCGCCGTCGCCCAGGAGAAGGGTGCCGCGCCCAAGACGCTTCGGCGCTGGCTCGACCTCCTCGTCTCGAGCAAGCGCACGAAAGCACTCGAGGAGCCCGAGCTCTTCGCGACGTACGTGGAGCTCACCGGCGAAGCTCGCGAGGTCGTCTGGAGACACGTCGAGAGGCTCCACGCTCAGCTCACGCGCATCCTGGAACGCGGGGTCGCCGAAGGCGCCTTCGCCGTCGACGATGCCGCCGCGGCCGCGCGCGCCGTCTTCGACGCCACCGCCCGCTTCCACAACCCCGTCCACGCCGCCGAGTGGTTCGACCCCGCAATCGACACCGCCTACGAGGCCGTGCGCCGCCTCCTCCTCGCCGGGCTCGCGCGCCACCCGTAACGGTCAGGCGGGCGCTTGTGTCGGCCCGAACAAGCGCGGGCGAATCCGAGCCGTCGCAGCACATCCCTTGTCCGAAGGTCGGTCGTTCGAAGCCACGGAGACGCGCGGGAGAGGCGCGAGGCGGACCTCCCCGTGCGCGGCGCGTGCCGGCCCGCAAGCCGCAGCACGTGACACCCAGACAGGGTTGTACCCAAGCGGCTGGCCGGGTCGAGGGCTACCCGCCTGGCTCGTTACCGCTGCGGTGGAGATACTTGTCGATCTCCCGGCGCTCCCAGTCGGGGCCGAAGATTCCGCCGATCCCCAGGAGCACGATTCCGGTGATCGCCACGCCGATGCCGGTGCCGAGCATCGGCCAGTAGAACCACACCGAGCTGCTGTCGTCGAGCATGTCGATCGCAAACCACATCAGGCTGAGCGCGATCCAGATCGCGAGGACCGTGTAGAAGATCCGCTTGCGGCGAACATGACGGCGGGCTTCTTCTCGGACGTTATTCATCGGGTTCCTCCTCCCTCACCGATTCGAGTCTGCGACTTCTCGTCGCTGGGAGACTGCTTCGCCTCCATCGGTTCTGTCGCTCGTCTCCGCGCCTGCGAAGGCCGGGGTCGAGGTCGACGCCGGGGCCTCCACCAGCAGTCGAGGCAGCCACTCGAGCCGACGCGGCAGGTACCAGTTCCACTCGCCGAGCAGGCGCATCACGCTCGGCAGCAGCACCGACCGGATGAGCGTCGCGTCGATCAAGAGCGCGACCGCGACCCCGAAGCCCATCTGCTGGAACATGATCAAGTCGCCTCGCGCGAAGCCGGCGAAGACGGCGACGATGATCAGGGCAGCGCCGGTGATGATGCGCGCCGTCGAGCCGACGCCGAACGTGACCGCCTCGGTCGTGTCCCCTTGCTCGTCGTAGCGCTCGCGGATCCGGCTGAGCAGGAACACCTGGTAGTCCATCGAGAGTCCAAACAGCACCGAGAAGAGGAAGAGCGGCACCCAGGCTTCGATCGTGTCCGTCTGTTGGAAGCCGAGCAGGTCGGCTCCGATCTCCTCCTGGAAGACGAGCACGAGCAGTCCGTACGCCGCCCCGACCGAGAGCAGGTTGAGAACGACCGCGGTTCCCGCGACGACCACGGACCGAAAGACGGCGGTCAGCAGGGCGAAGGTGAGGAGCAGGACGAACGCGATCACCCACGGCGCGGGATCGATGACGGAGTCGAAGTAGTCGATGTTCTCCGACGTCGTCCCGCCGACGAGGACTTCGGCGTCCGTGTCTCCGAACAGCTCGGGAACGACCTGGTCGCGGAGCTCGCGCGCGGCCTCGACGGCCTGCGACGCGGACGGGTCGCCCTCGACCGGGGCCGTCACGAGCGCAACCTCGCCATCGGCCGAGCGCTGGAGCTCGCTCTCGCCGAAGCGCGGGTCGGCCGCGAGGACGGAGCGAAGCTCGTCGAGCGCTGCCGAAACGTCCGCCGCCGTCGCGTTCGAGACGACGATCTCGGCCGGATCGGTGGTCGTGCGAGGAAAGTCGCGCTCGAGGGCGGCGAACCCCTGCTTGGAGACGAAACGATCGGGGAGCGTGGAGACGCCGCTTGTTCCGATGCTCATCCCGAGCACGGGGAGCGCTAGCGCCACGAGGATGCCCGCCGACAGCGCGACGCTCAGCGCCGGTCGTCGGAGGACTCGATGGACGATCGCGCCCCAGAAGCGACCTTCGGGGTTGGACGCTTCGTGCGCGCGCCGCCCGACGATCGGGATGCGGAGGGCGTTCACGCGGTCGCCGAGCAGCCCGAGGATTGCAGGGAGAAGCGTGAGCGCTGCGACGACCGAGACGATCCCGACGAGGATCGCGCCCGCAGCCAGGCTGCGCATGATCGAGTTCGGGACGAGCAGCATCCCGAACATGGCGACGACGAAGACAGTGCCGCTGAACAGCACCGCGCGGCTCGCAGTCGCGCCCGACGCGGCGATAGCCGCCTGCTCGCTTCTCTCCCGACCACGCTCCTCGCGGTAACGCGACAGGACGAAGAGGGAGTAGTCGATGCCGAGCGCCAGCCCCATGCCCGTGAGCATGTTCACGACGAAGATCGAAAGCTCGAACTGCTGGGCAAGGAGAGCCGTCAGCCCGAGCGCGACCACGATCGAGACGATCGCCATCAGCAGGGGGACGAGCCCCGCCACGACGGCGCCGAAGACCAAGAGCAGGATGACGAGCGCAGCCGGGAGGCCGAACTGGAGCTCGCCCTCCTTGAGGTCTTCCTGCGACAAGAGATCGAAGTCGTAGTCGAGCGTCTCGTCGCCCGTGACCGCCACGGCGAAGGCGTCCTCCTCGAGGCCCTCGATCGTCTCGACGAGCGCCTCGGTCTCGTCGCCGTCGACGAGTGCGATCGGGACACTCGTCGCGTGGCGGTCCTCCGAGACGAGCCTCGACGCCTCGCCGTCGAGGTGGGAACGGCCGTTGGTGAGCGCCGAGATCTCGTCGTCCTCGACGAACGAGCGCACGAACCTCTCGAACTCTGGCGCGTCGACCGTGTACGTCTCGGAGCGGATGACGACGATGTC
>DATIBF010000007.1:0-2643 GCA_035457655.1 Gaiellaceae bacterium | reverse complement strand
AGCGTGACGAAGAGCGCCGGCGTCGGCGCGCGCGGCTTCACCAGCATCGGCATCTCGATCTCCTGGGGAAGCCGGTTTCCCTTGCGGAGGTTGCACGGAGCGCACGAGGTGACGACGTTCTCCCAGTCGGAGTCGCCGCCTCGCGAGCGCGGCACGACGTGGTCGAGCGTCAGTCGGCCCGTGGAGCCGCAGTAGACGCAGCGGTGGCCGTCGCGCGCGAACAGGGCCCGGCGCGAGATCTTGCGCTTGACGGCGCGCGGGACGCGCACGTAGGTGAGCAGGCGGATGACGTGCGGCCAGGGGAACGTGTCGGAGGCGGAGTGGAGCGGCCGGTTCAACTCCTCCAGCACCTCGGCCTTGCCCTTGTAGACGAGCACGTGTGCCCGCCGGACCGTGCAGACGTTCAGGGGCTCGAAGCTCGCGTTCAGGACGAGGACCTGCTGCATTCCCGGGAAATCGTAGTCGAACGGGCTGCTCCCGACGCCTACTCGAGAACGGGAAGGACGAGCTCCAGCACGTCCTCGCCCACCGCGACGAACCCGCGGCCGCGATAGAACTCGAGCGCCCGGCGCTCGCCGGGCGCGCAGACGACCTGGAGTGCGACCGCGCCCTGCGAGATCGCGTAGCCCTCGGCGTGCTCGAGCAGCTGCCGGCCGATGCCTTGGGCCTCGTGCTCGGGGCTCACGAAGAGCTGGTCGACGCGGACGGCCGTGCCCGCCCGCGTGAGCGCGACGTACCCGGCCGGCGTCCCCGCGACGTCGGCGACGAAGACCGTCTCCTGCTCGAGCACCGACAGCGTGCGCCGGTCGGCCCCGCGGTCGAGACTGGCGAGCCCGAAGAGGAGCGGCTCGTCGGCCGGCTCGAACGGACGGATCTCGGCCTTGCGGTAGGTCACTGCGTCATGGCCCGGTCGACGGCTTCCTGCTCCTCCGGGGACAGCGCCACGGGGGCGCGGCCGCGATCGAGCTGCTTCACGTAGATGCGCGCGTAATCCCGCCCCTGGATCGCGCTCATGACGACGCCCGAGCGCGCACCGTCGAGGAACGCCAGCGAGGCGGACTGGTGGCCTCCCGCGTCCTCGTAGGCGTTGTAGCGGACAAGAGCGATGTGGGACAGGCAGCCGTCCACCCGGCGGTCGATGCGCGAGAGCCCCGCGGCGACCTCGTCGACCGCACGGTGGAGGTCGTCGATGCGCGTCTGCAGGGAGACGGCGAAGTTGACGAGGTCGTCCTTGCCCGTGCCGAGAAGGACGAGCTGGGCCTTCCGCACCGAGCGCAGCTTCAGGTAGAAGGCGAGCGAGAGGGCAAGTGCCGCGACCGCCGCCGCCGCGGCGCCGATGGCGATCCAGGGAGCGGCGTCGGAGAGGTCCGACATCGGCTCAAGACTACCGCGCGAGCGTGAAGATGATCGGGTACTCGCGCGTGTTGTTGTCCGTGTTCTGCTCGCCCTGAACGGGCTCGACCTGGACCTGGAGCGTCGTCTGCGTCGAGAACTGGAGGTTGTCGAAGTTGCTGAACCGCACCGTCTTTGTCTCGCCCGGGTTGATGACGTCGATGACCTGCTCCTTCCGGATCTGCGGATCCTGGCGGACGATCAGGATCACCTTCACCTGCGTCTCCTGGCTCTCGCCGGAGTTCTCGACCAGCACCTCGAACGCGAGGTCGGCGCTCTGCTCGACCGTGTTGTCCTCACCCCGCACGAGCTCCTGGCCGCCGGGCTGGACCCGGACGCCGGCGATGCCGTTGCCGCGCAGGCCTCCGGCCTCGGGCCCCTGCGTGAGCCGCTGCACGGTCTGTGTCCAGAAGGTCGGGCTGCCGAACTCCGGATTCTGGACGAACACCGACGCCGGCACGGCGACGTTCGTCACGCCCTGCTGCTCCAGCACGGACTCCGCCGCCGCCTTGAAGGCGTCCGCGTAGACGATGTCGCTGGCCACGAGCCGCTGCGCCTGGTTGGCCAGATTCCTGCCCGACTCCTGCGGGTCGTCGGTCTGCGCGACCAGCTGGAGCCCGCGCGCGAGGCCGGCGAGGCCGTTCACGCGGAACTGCATGGTCTCCACGAGCGCCTCCTGCTGCTCGAGGAGCGGGCCGGGTGGGCTCAGGTCCTGCGCGCGCCGGAGGATCTGCTCCTGCTGCTCGCGCAGGCCCTCCACGTCGGACCGCAGGGCCTCGAGCCGGATCCCCGGCGTCGTCAGCCGCTGGTTGAGCTGGGTGCCGAGCTCGGCGGACTCGGTGGCAACGGCGCCCGCGTCCTCGATGTAGCCCTCGTAAGCCGACTGCTTCTGGTCGCCCCGGCAGTTGTTGATGACGAGGATGAAGATGACGGCCAGCAGGATCGCCCCGGCGATCAGCACCCCGAGCCGGTAGAGCTGGGGCCCGCCCGGCGGCGTCGGCGGCCGCTTCGGGAGCCTGGGGCGCTTCCCGGGAGGGGAGCCCTTCTTCTTCGGCGCCGACTCGGTCGTCGGAGACTCGTCGAAGAAGTCGAACTCGATGTCGGTCTGGGGGTCGGCTTTCTCGCGGTCGAACACGGGCCGCTCGAGGGGTCGGAGAAGCCGCCGAGTCTACCACCCTGCCCGGACTTTGCAGGACTTTCCCGGCAGAGCGCCAAGTGCCGCTCTACCGCCGATGGAGCCAGCCGTCGCGC
>DATIBF010000006.1:0-2145 GCA_035457655.1 Gaiellaceae bacterium | reverse complement strand
CCCGCCTCGAGCACGGCGGCGAGATCTCGCCCGAGGCGGCCGAATGAAGGTCGCCTACTACAAGGGCTGTCTGGCATCGCTCTCCGCGAAGGAGCTCGACACCTCCACGCAGGCGCTCGCCCCGATGCTCGGGATCGAGCTCGAGGAGCTGAAGGCGGTCACCTGCTGCGGCGCCGGCGACATCCACGAGGCCGAGCCCGACTACTACCTCCACCTGAACGCGCGCATCCTCGCCTACGCCGAGGCGACCGGCTGCGACACGCTGATGACGATCTGCAACGTCTGCACGCTCAACCTGCGGCAGGCGAACCACTCCCTCCAGAACGACGACGCGCTGCGGGTGCGCGTGAGCGAGAACCTGGAGAAGGTAGGCGCGCCACCGTACTCGGGCGGCGTCGAGGTCAAGCACCTCCTCTGGCTGATCGCCGAGGGGGACGGCTACGAGAGGCTCAAGGAGGTCGCGCACAAGGGCCTCAAGGGGCTGAAGGTGGCGCCGTTCTACGGCTGCCAGATCCTGCGGCCGTCGAAGCTCCTCGGGGTCGACGATCCCGACCGCCCGCACACCCTGGAGGCGATCATCGAGGCCTGCGGCGGCGAGGCGATCGACTACCCGGCGAAGATCAAGTGCTGCGGCTTCCCGATCATCCAGGCGCGCGAGGAGACGGCTCTCGGCGAGCTCGTGCAGCCGATCCGCCAGTCGATCGAGGCGGGCGCGGACGCCATGGTGACGCCGTGCCCACTCTGCCACCTCTCCCTCGACGCCTGGCAATCGAAGCTCGAGGCGCAGACCGGCGAACGCTTCCAGATGCCGATCCTCCACCTCTCACAGCTGGTCGGCGTGGCGGCGGGCCTCGAGGACTCGGAGCTGAAGTTCAAGCGCCACGTCGTCTCGGTCGAGCCGGTCCTGGAGAAGCTGCAGGCGCCGTAGCGTTAGACGATGACTTGGCTCCTCGTCGCGGTCGCGGTGGCCGCCGCGGCCGGGCTCGCGTGGGGGCTCTTCGAAGCGCAGTGGCTCGAGGTCTCGGAACGCACCGCGCCGGTCGGGGGGCTTCCGTCCGAGCTCGACGGCCTCCGGATCCTCCACCTCTCCGACTTCCACCTGGGCACCGTCTCGCTGAACGGCCGCACGCTTCGGAAGGCCGTCGACTGGGCGACGGGGCGGGACTTCGACCTCGTCGCCGTGACCGGCGACCTCGTCAGTCGCCGTCGCGGGGCGCGGACGCTCGAGCGCGAGCTCGCTCGCCTTCGCCCCCGCCACGGGACCTACGCCGTGCTGGGTAACCACGACGTCGCCTCGACCCGAGACCCGTTCAGCCGCCCGGCCGACCTGACCGGCTTCCAGGCTGCCGTGCTGCTCGAGCACGAGTCGGTCGTCCTCGGCCTACGCGGCAGGAAGGTGCAAGTCGCCGGAGGCGACCCGCGGCGGCATCGCGAGCTGCACGGGCCGCTCGCCGATCGCGGAGCCGACCTTCGCATCCTGCTCGTCCACTTTCCGGACCCGATGCAGACGCTGAGACCGGGCGAGTTCGACGTCGTTCTCGCCGGCCACCTCCACGGTGGGCAGATCTGCATTCCGACCCCGCGTGGCAAGCTGCGCCTCGAGCACCTGCGCGCCCGCTACTGGGAGGGCGTCTTCGAGCTCCCGCAGGGGACGCTCCACGTCTCCCGCGGTCTCGGCACGAGCTTCGTCCCCTTCCGCTTCTTTGCCAGGCCCGAGGCCACGCTCCTCGTCCTGCGAGCCCGAGAGTAGACTCGGCGCGGGAATGGCCTACCGCCTCGCGCCGGTCACACGGGCGTCGCTACAGGACGCTCCGCCCGTCTGCGTGGACTGCGTCTTCTGGCAGTCGAGGAGCGGGAGACCCGCCGACAAGGACCGCTGGGCCGAGCGGACGGAGGAGGAGTGGGGCGCGTGGGGCACGATGTACCACGCCGAGGGCAACCGGCTGCTCGGCTTCGTCCAGTACGGGCCGTCGGGCCGCTTCCCGCGAGCCTCCGACCTGCCGGCCGGGCCGCCGTCGCCCGACGCCGTGCTGGTCACGTGCGCCTACCTCGTAGACGCGTCCTCGCCCTGGGTCCTGCAGAGCCTCTTCCTCGCCGCAATCGGGGAGGCGCGCGACCGGGGCGTCAAGGCGATCGAGACCTTCT
>DATIBF010000005.1:0-7716 GCA_035457655.1 Gaiellaceae bacterium | reverse complement strand
GCCTGCACCGGGTCGGCGTCGCCGACCTCGCCGCGCGCCTCGACGCCCACCGCGGCGAGCGCGGAGAGCGAGTCGGCGAGCCGGCGCTCGGCCCCGGCGCGGGCGGCGTCCTCGTCGGAGGCCCAGTGGCGGAGCGGGGAGTTCAGCGCCGGGCAGACGACGAGGACGTCGGCGTCCTCGCCCGCCCGCCGGACGACCTCGTCCCGCAGCGCGCGCCCGGCGACGGTCTCGTTGGCGACGACGAGGATCCGCCGGCGTCCGGCTCCTTCCCGCGAGACCACCGCCTCGGCGGGCGCCTTCGGCTCGCCCTTCACGTAGAAGCCGACGCCGGCCGCGAGGACGACGAAGACGGCCAGGGCGACCCAGCCGCCGGCCAGGATCCCGGCCACGGCGACGGCGGCGAAGAGCGCCACGCACACCAGGACGAAGCTGAATGCCTCAGCCTCGGACCGGAACGGATTACGCATGACCCTCCTAGAGCACGTAGACCGTGGTGTAGACCACGATCCACATTACGTCGACGAAGTGCCAGTAGATCCCCGGCAGCTCGACGCCGAGGTGGTCCTCCGCCTTGGGGCCGTAGTGGCCCCGGAGCGAGCGGATGAGCGCGTACAGAAGCAGGTTCAGGCCGACGAACACGTGCGCGCCGTGCAGGCCGGTCAGCCCGAAGAACGTCGAGGCGAAGGCGTTGTCGGACGGCCCGAAGCCGAGCCGGGTGTACTCCCGCGCCTGGATCAGGAGGAACGTGAGCCCGAGGAGGAAGGTGAGCGTCAGCCCCGCGATCAGCCCCGAGCGGTTGTTGCGCTTGATCGACTGGAGCGCCCAGTGCATCGAGAAGCTCGAGGTGACGAGGATGATCGTGTTCACGAGCGCCAGGTAGACCGGGAGCTCGTAGCCCTCCGGCGGCCAGCCGCCCTCGCCGCCCACGACGACGCGGTCGAAGAAGTAGATGCTGAAGAACGACCCGAAGAGCATCGTCTCCGAGCCGATGAAGAGGTACATGCCGAGCAGGCGCGCGTCGACGCGCGAGCTCCGGTGAGCCGCCGGCGGATGGTCGCCGTGCCCGTGCTCGTGAGCGTGCGCGGCCGTGGCCACTAGTGCGGCGCCTCCGCTTCCGCTGGCTCGACGACGACGTGCCGGACCGGCAGCCCGGCGCCGCCCTCTATGCGGCCGACCACGTTCCGGCGAAGCCACCCGGACGTCGCCGCCGGGAAGGTCGAGACGATGATCTCGTCCACGGGCTCGTCGTGGACGGCGTTGAGCGCGGCGGTAACCGGGTCGGGGTCGCCTATGTGCCCCGTCGCCTCGATCCCTTCCCGCCGGAGCTCGGCGAGGGCCTGGTCGAGCCGTGCCTGGACGCCGGGTTGGTCGGCCGGCGCGACGAGGGTGACCTCGGTCGGACCTGCCTGAGCGCGCTCGCGGATCGCCTCCAGGAGCGGGCCGCCGAGGATCGTCTGGTTGGCGATCACCAGGATGTGGATCCGCTCCCGCGGCGAGGTCAGATCGACCTCGACGTGCGTCACGGGAATGTCGCCGGCCGCCTTCTGGGCCCGGTCGATCAGCCCACCGCGGAGCCAGCTCGAGCGCACGGCGCCGGGGTGGGTGGAGATGATCACCTCGTCCACGGGCGCGTACTGGTGCAGCGCGTCGCGGAGCGCCTGGAGCGGATCGGGGTCGACGATCGCGCCGCGGGCGGCGATCCCGGCCTCGTGGAGGAGGTCGAGCGTCCTCCGCAGGCGGCGGTCGGCGCTCGAGCGGCGGCTGTCCTCGTAGACGACGAAGCCCGC
The DNA here is from genome assembly GCA_035457655.1 of Gaiellaceae bacterium. Classification (GTDB taxonomy): domain Bacteria; phylum Actinomycetota; class Thermoleophilia; order Gaiellales; family Gaiellaceae; genus JAIBJN01. The sequence continues at coordinate 5,929 of DATIBF010000005.1, read as the reverse complement.
GCGGGGGTCGTTCTGCGGCGAGACGACCGTGACACGGATCGGGCCCCCGGCCGCGCGCTCCTCGATGGCGTCGAGGAGCGTCTTCCCCGCCACCGTCTCGTTGGCGAGAACGAGGATGTGCCGCACGCGCGGCGCTTCGGCCGCCGGAGCCTGCTCGTAGGGGTTCTCGCTAGGAATGGATGATCTCCATCGGCTCGGGGGCCCTGCCGGTCTCGGTCGGCTTGCCGTTCAGGATCGCGTGGCGCGCGCCCCGGGTGCCGTACTCGTACGGGCTCCCCACGACCTGCGGGATCTCGTCGAAGTTGAAGATCGGCGGCGGCGAGGAGACCTGCCACTCGAGCGTGAGCGCGTGCCAGGGGTTCGCCGGCGCGACGGGGCCGCGCCGCCAGCTCACGAGCATGTTGTAGAGGAAGACGATCGTCGACGCCCCCAGCGCGAACGACGCGATCGAGATGACGAGGTTCCACGTCCCGAACTCGGGCGCGTAGTCGGCGACCCGGCGTGGCATCCCCTGCAACCCCACCCAGTGCATCGGGAAGAAGGTGACGTTGAAGCCCACGAACGTCATCCAGAAGTGGATCTTCCCGAGCTTCTCGTTGTACATCCGCCCGGTCATCTTCGGGAACCAGTAGTAGATGCCGGCGAAGATCGTGAAGAGCGAGCCGCCGAAGAGCACGTAGTGGATGTGGGCGACGACGAAGTACGTGTCGCTCGCGTGGATGTCCACCGGCACCGAGCCGAGGTAGATCCCCGAGAGGCCGCCGATCACGAACATCGACACGAACCCCAGCGCAAACAGCATGGGCGTCTTGAAGTGGAGGCGCCCCTCCCACAGCGTCGCCAGCCAGCTGAACACCTTGATCCCGGTCGGGACGGCGATCACCAGCGTCGTCACCATCATCGGGACGCGGATCCACGGCTGCATCCCCGAGACGAACATGTGGTGCGCCCAGACGGAGAAGCCGAGGATGAGGATCGCCATCAGCGAGAGCGCCATCAGGCGGTAGCCGAAGACCGGCTTCCGCGCGAAGACGGAGATCACCTCCGAGGCGATGCCGAAGCCGGGCAGCATCATGATGTAGACGGCCGGGTGCGAGTAGAACCAGAAGATGTGCTGGTAGGCGATGATGTCGCCGCCCAGCTCCGGGTTGAAGAAGTTCGTGTGCAGGACCCGGTCGAACATGATGAAGAACTGGGAGCCGGCCACGAACGGCGTGGCGAGCACGACGAGCGTCGAGGTCGCGAAGTTCGCCCAGACGAGCAGCGGCATGCGCCAGAAGGTCATCCCCGGCGCGCGCATCGTGATGATGGTGACCAGGAAGTTGAGCGCCGTCATGATCGACGACGCGCCCGCCCACTGGACGCCCATCTGGAACATGAGGTTGCCGTCGGCCTGGTTCACGGCGAGCGGCACGTAGTTCGTCCAGCCGGCCGCGAACGCTCCGCCCTCGGGCACGAGGTAGCTGGAGAGCATGATCAGGCCGGCGATGGGGAGCAGCCAGAACGAGAGCGCGTTCAGGCGCGGGAACGCCATGTCCGGCGCGCCGATCATCAGCGGGATGACGTAGTTCCCGAGCCCGGCGAACGCCGGGATGATGAACAGGAAGATCATCAGGGAGGCGTGCATCGAGAACAGCCCGTTGAACGTGTTCGTGTCCACGTACTGCATCCCGGGCTGCGCCAGCTCCGCGCGCATGAACATCGCCAGGAGCCCGGCGGCGACGAAGAAGACGATCGTCGTCACCAGGTACTGGACCCCGATCACCTTGTGGTCGGTGTTGACGCGAAAGTAGTCCTTCCACGTGCGCGCGCCGTGGCCGGAGTGGTCCTCCGGCCTCGTCGGGCGGCCGGAGATCCAGTAGAGCCAGTAGTCGAAGCCGCCCAGGCCGGCGAGGAACGCGAGCGGGACGATCACCGTCCAGGCCACGATCAGGACCTGGAGCTCCCACAGGGGCTCGTAGCCGAGCGCAGAGCGCGAGCCGATGACGAGCAGCGTCGCCAGGACCCAGGCGAGCGGGATGAACCAGAGCGCCCTGAGCCAGCCGGCTCCGGTCAGCCGCTTCAGACCCTTCCGCGGAGCCGGCCCGTGCGGCGCCTCGCGCTCGGCGGCCTGCGGTGCGTGGACGTCGACGGCCACTACCTCGCCCCGCCTCCCGTCGCCTCGAGCAGGTACTCGACGAGCCCCTCGAGCTGGGGCTCGGTGAAGATCTCTCCGTAGTTCGAGGGCATGACCCCGTCCTGGTATCCCTCGGCGATCTGAGCGCTCGGATCCACGATCGACTCCATGATGAACTCCGCGTCAGCTCCCTGCAGCACCTCGTCGAGGTTGGGCCCCACCTGGCCGAGCGTCCCCGCGTCGGCGAGCACGTGGCAACTGCCGCACTGCGCCGCGAAGAGGTCCGCGCCCTGCACGGCGCCGCCCTCGCGCGCCAGGCGCCGCTGCTCCTCCACCCAGGCCTCGAACTCGTTCGGGGAGAGAATGCGTGCCTGCGAGCGCATGATCGCGTGGCCGAGCCCGCAGAGCTCGGTGCAGATGACGGGAAACGTGCCGAGCTTGGTCGGCGTCACGGTCGTCCGGGTCGTGATCCCCTTGACCGCGTCCTGCTTCATCCGCCACTCGGGCACCCAGAACGAGTGGAGCACGTCCTTCGAGGTGATCTCGAACTGGACGGCCTGATCGACGGGGAGCACGAGCTCGCCCGTCGTCAGCGGCTTGCCGCCCTCCACCTCGATGTCGGGATAGGTGAACGTCCAGGCGAACTGCTCCGACGTGACCTCGACCGTGCGATGGTCCGCCGGAAGGTCCTCCGCCTGCGCGAGCGCGACGCCCGAGTAGACGGCGATCCCCGTCACGAGGATCGTCGGGATGAGCGTCCAGACGATCTCTAGCCCCGTGTGCCCGTGGATGGGGCTGCCGTCGTCGGAGTCGCCGGGCGGAGCCCGGAACTTGTAGACGGCGTAGGCGGAGACCCCGGCGACGACCGCGAAGACGACCACGCAGATGATCGTCACGACCCAGTAGACGCTGTCGACGATCCCGGCCTGCTCGGAGGCTGCGTCGGGCAGCCACGGTATGAACACCGCGATGACCGCCAGGGCTGCACCCACGGCCACCCCGACCAGCGTCATTTGGATGATCGAGCGTTTCCGCACGGGGAAAGCGGGGAATCACGGCCCCGAGCGAAACCCTAACGCAACCGTCTCCGGGCCAGAGGCCCCACCGGTTGCGCCCCGTCTTCGAAGGAGGAACCCCTCAATGGGCATCGGTGCCAGCATCTTCCTCATCGTCGTCGGCGCGATCCTCGCCTTCGCCGTGACGACCGAGGTGAGCGGGGTCGACATCGCCACCGTCGGCTGGATCCTCATGATCGCCGGGATCGTCGGCGGCCTCCTCTCCCTCATCTTCTGGTCCACCTGGGGCGGAATGGGCGGCTGGCGGCGCGAGACGATCGTCCGCCGCAGCGATCCCTACGATCGTCCTCCCTACTAGGAGGGCATGACGAAGAGCAGCCTTGCGGCGGGCTGCTCTTCGTCTCTTTCGTTTTCGGGGGAACCGATGCCCGGCGTAGGGTCTCGCCGTGGACATCGGCTTCGCGGAGGGCCTGCTCATCCTCGGGAGCTTGCTCGCGGTCGCGGCGGGCCTCTCGGGCTGGCTGCACGGCACGGTCCTGTCGATCTCGGTGCTGTCCGTGGCGGCCGGGATCGGCCTGGCGCTCCTGGACGTCGTCGAGGCCGACCCCGCCTCGACCACCGTGCTGCTCGTGGTCGAGCTCGCGCTCATCCTCACGCTCTTCTCCGACGGCCTCCTCGTCGAGTCCGAGCTCCTGCGGGAGCACTGGGGGCCGACGGCACGCGCGCTCGTCCTGGCGATGCCGCTGACGCTCGTCCTGCTCGCACTGGCGGGCAAGCTCCTCTTTCCGCAGCTGACCTGGGCGGAGGCCTTCCTGCTCGGCGCCGTGCTCTCGCCGACCGATCCGGTCGTCACCTCGGCGGTCGTCACCTCGAAGCGCGTGCCGAGGCTCGTGCGGCACACGCTCAACCTCGAGTCCGGCCTGAACGACGGGCTCGCGCTTCCGTTCGTCCTCTTCTTCCTCGTGCTCTCCGGGACGGAGGGGGGCGCGGGGAGCGAGGCAGCGAAGCTCGCGGGCGAGGCGGTCGTGGGCGCTCTCATCGGCATCGCGCTCGCCGTGCTGGCTGGGCGTCTGCTCTCGCGCCTTCCGGGCGGGAGCATGGAGGCCAAGTACGAGGGGGCCTACGCGCTCGGGGTCGGGCTGGCGGCCTTCGGCCTCGCGGACGTGACGCGCGGGAACGGGCTCATCGCGGCGTTCGTCGCCGGGATCGCACTCGCAGCCATCCGGCACGAGGTCACGACGACGTTCCAGGAGTTCAACGAGAGCGTCAGCGCCGTCTTCCAGATCGCAACCTTCTTCGTCTTCGGCGCCCTCGTCGTCGCCACGGGCTGGGAGGGATCCGCCTGGCCGATCCTCGCGTTCATCGCGTTCGCGCTGCTCGTCGCGAGGCCGGCCGCGGTCCTCGTCGCGTTCGTCGGCGTGAGGATGCCGGCGCCGCACAAGCTCTTCATCGCCTGGTTCGGCCCCAAGGGCGTCGCGTCGATGCTCTTCTCGCTGCTCGTCCTCGGCTCGACCGCTCCCGACCGCTCGCTCGTCTTCGACGTCGCGTCGTTCGTCATCCTCGCCTCGATCCTCGCGCACGGCCTCACGGACACCGTCGGCGCCCGCTGGATCGAGCGGCGGCTCGGCGTGGCTCAGTCCGCGGAGAGCAGCACGGCGTAGGCGAGGAAGTAGAGGCCGAGGAGCACGACCATGCTCCGCCGGTCGTGGCGGCGGCGCCAGCCGAGGAGCGCGCCCACGATCCCCACCGCGACCAGTGTGTACAGCGCCCCTGTGAGGGCGAGGCTCGGCGTCACCTCGGCCGGTGCCACGACCGGCCCGATGCCGATGGAGAGGGTCGCATCGATCAGGGAGCTCCCGAGGGCGTCCCCGAGCGCGATCGCCGGGGAGCCGCGGAGGAGGGCGGTGAAGTCCACCACGATCTCCGGGGCGGAAGTGCCGAAGGAGGCGCCGAAGAACGCGATCACGAACTCGGGCACCCCCGCGAGCTCGGCGAGCCTGACGAGCGAGCGCACGGCGACGGTGGCACCGACCCCCACGACGGCGAGCGAGCCGAGGACGACGCCCGCCTGCCCCCACCTGCCCGCCAGCCTGACCGCAGGCGGCTCCTCGGGTCTGCTCCCGGGAAGAACGCGGACGATGACATAGGTGAAGACGGCCCAGGCGAGCACGAGCGCGACCCCCTCCCAGCGGCCCAGCCACCCGTCAGCGACGAAGAGCGCCGTCATGGCGAGCCCGCCCATCGTCAGCACCGTCACGAGGCCCACCTGGAGCCGGCCGATCAGCAGCGCGCCCGCCACGAGCGGGAAGAGGCCGAGCACCAGCGTGTACTGCGTCAGCGTCGAGCCGATCGAGTCGCCGACGTTCACGTCGCCCTCACCCTGGACGTGCGCCGCGATCGAGTTCGCGATCTCCGGCAGGTCGGTGCCCAGGGAGACGAGGACGACGCCGACGATGAACGGCGGCGCGCCGAGCGCGGCGGCGAGCGCGCGCGTGTACGAGACGGCGAGGTCGCTGGCGACGAGCGCCAGGCCGAGCCCGGCGACGAACAGCAGTGAGTGGAGCGCGATCTCCATCGACGGTCACACAGCCGCCGGCGCGCGCCCGACTCTGCGACCTTCGCGGAGGGCGCGATTCTACTGCCGCCGCGCCGGGGCGCGGTCAGGTACTGATTTCCGCGGGGGGTCTGACGTGGACATCGTCGCCGTAGCCATCTTCGTCGCCGCGCTCGCGGTGATCGCGTTCGAGTGGGTGCACCGCACCAAGGCCGCCCTGGTCGGCGCCGGCCTGGTCGTCGT
>DATIBF010000004.1:0-36056 GCA_035457655.1 Gaiellaceae bacterium | reverse complement strand
GACGATCAACGCGCCCGCCGCGCTGCTGCTGCTCCTCTACGAGCTCGTGGCCGAGCGCCGGGGCGTCGCGTCGGCGGCGCTGCGCGGGACGGTGCAGACCGACATCCTCAAGGAGTACGTCGCGCGGGGGAACTACATCTTCCCGCCGCGTCCGTCGATGCGGCTGACCACTGATCTGTTCGCCTACTGCGGCGACCGGATTCCACACTGGAACACGATCTCGATCTCGGGCTACCACATCCGGGAGGCGGGCTCGACGGCGGTACAGGAGCTCGCCTTCACGCTCGCGCACGGCATCGCCTACGGCGAGGCCGCGGTCGCCGCCGGCCTCTCTCCTGACGAGTTCGGCGAGCGGCTCTCGTTCTTCTTCAACGCCCACAACCACTTCTTCCAGGAGGTGGCGAAGTTCCGCGCGGCGCGGACGCTCTGGGCACGGATCATGCGCGACCGCTTCGGCGCCACCAATCCCCGGGCCCAGGCGCTGCGCTTCCATGCGCAGACCGGCGGCTCGACCCTGACCGCCCAGCAGCCCGAGAACAACGTCGCGCGTGTGACCGTGCAGGCGCTCTCGGCCGTCTGCGGCGGGGCGCAGTCGATCCACACGAACGCTTACGACGAGGCGCTCGCACTCCCGACGGAGCGAAGCGCGCGCATCGCGCTCAGGACGCAGCAGGTCCTCCAGCACGAGGCGGGAGGGACCGACACGGCCGACCCACTCGCCGGCTCCTACTTCGTCGAGTCGCTGACTCGTGAGCTGGAGGAGCGCGCCTGGGAGCTGATCGGGCGGATCGACGAGCTCGGCGGCGCCGTGGCCGCGGTCGAGCAAGGCTTCCAGCAGCGCGAGATCGAGGAGGCCGCGTACGCCTTCGAGCAACAGGTCGAGGCCGGCGAGCGCGTCGTCGTTGGCGTCAACCGCTTCGCCGAGGACGACGAGGAGGAGATGGAGCTCCACCGCCTCGACCCAGAGGCCGAGCGGCGCCAGGTCGAGCGAACGCGCCGGGTGCGGGCCGAGCGGGACGCAGCCGGCGCGGAGGCCGTGCTCGGCCATGTCAGGGAGGCCGCGCGCAGCGACGCCAACCTGCTCGTTCCCATCCGAGAGGCGCTGGCCGTCCATGCCACTGTCGGCGAGGTCTGCAACGCGCTCCGCGAGGAGTTCGGGACGTACGACGCCCACCTCGCGCCGTGAGGCTCGAGGACGGCGAGATCCTCCTGCGCCCGTTCGCAGTAGACGACGCGCCCGCGCTGGCGGTCGCCATCGACGACGACCCCGAACTCGACCACTGGACACGCATTCCGTTCCCCTACACCGAAGAGCACGCGCTCGAGTTCATCTCCACGACCGAGGAGAAGGCGTTCGCCATCGTCGACCGCGCGAATGCGGCGCTTCTCGGCGGCATCGGTGCGCGCATCCACGACGAGGGCGTGGTCGAGCTCGGGTACTGGGTACGGGCTTCGGCCCGTGGGCGCGGGGTGGCGACCCGCGCCGTGAGGCTCCTCGCCGGATGGGCGTTCGACGAGCTCGCCGCCGGCCGCCTGCAGCTGACGACGGATCCGGCCAACCACGCCTCTCAGCGGGTCGCCGAGAAGGCTGGCTTCCAGCGTGAGGGCATCCTGCGCGGATACACAGCCTTCAAGGGCCGTCGCCGGGACGCCGTGATGTACTCGCTTCTGCCCGAGGACCTCTAGACTCGTGGAGGGGCCGGCCGCGGGCCTCCCTCCGCTGCGATCGTAACGACGAACTCCGCACCCGCGGCGCGCGGAATCGTGCCGATTCTTTGCCGCCGGGAAGTAAGCTCCCGCCCATGGCGAAGGCCGAGGACCTCCAGTCCACCAAAGCGAAGCTGTCGGCGCTCGAGCGGCTGCGCGACGAGGCGCTCCACTCGGGCGACGAGCGGGCGATCGCCCGCCAGCGCGAGCGGGGGAAGCTGCTCGCGCGCGAGCGCCTCGAGAAGCTCCTCGACCCGGGCAGCTTCGTCGAGCTCGACCGCTACGTCCGCCACCGCAACCCGCACTTCGGGATGATGGAGAAGCGCCCCTGGGGCGACGCGGTCGTCACCGGGTACGGCACGATCCTGGGGCGCAAGGTCTTCGTTTTCTCGCAGGACTTCACCGTCTTCGGAGGCACGCTCTCCGAGGCCTTCGCCGAAAAGATCTGCAAGGTCATGGACCTCGCGCTCAAACTCGGCTGCCCGCTGATCGGGATCAACGACTCGGGCGGCGCGCGCATCCAGGAAGGCGTCGTCTCGCTCGGCGGCTACGCGGAGATCTTCTGGCGCAACGTCCAGGCCTCCGGCGTGATCCCGCAGATCAGCCTGATCATGGGGCCGTCCGCGGGCGGGGCCGTCTACTCGCCGGCGATGACGGACTTCGTGCTCATGGTCAAGGAGACCTCGTACATGTTCATCACGGGGCCCGAGGTCGTGAAGACGGTGACGGGGGAGGAGGTCACCTTCGAGGAGCTTGGCGGTGCCCTCACCCACGCGTCCAAGTCAGGCGTCGCCCACTTCGCCGCCGACGACGAAGAGAGCTGCCTCGAAGACGCGCGCTACCTCCTCTCGTTCCTGCCCCAGAACAACGTCGACCCGCCGCCCTACTTCGTCCCGGCCGACCCGCCCGACCGCGAGGATCCCGAGCTGGACGTGCTCGTCCCCGACGAGCCGACGAAGGCCTACGACATGCGCGATGTCGTCACGCGCGTCGTCGACGACGGCGAGTTCCTGGAGGTGCACCAGCTCTGGGCTGAGAACATCGTCTGCGGCCTCGCGCGCCTCGGCGGGCATCCGGTGGGGATCGTCGGCAACAACCCGAAGGCGCTCGCCGGCACGCTCGACATCGACTCCTCCGTCAAGGCGGCGCGCTTCGTCCGCACGTGCGACGCGTTCAACATTCCCCTGGTCACCTTCGTCGACGTGCCCGGCTTCCTGCCGGGGACGGCGCAGGAGTGGGGCGGGATCATCCGCCACGGCGCGAAGCTCCTCTACGCGTACTCCGAGGCGACCGTGCCCAAGATCGCGCTCATCACCCGCAAGGCCTACGGTGGCGCCTACGACGTCATGAGTTCGAAGCACATCCGCGCCGACTTCAACTTCGCCTGGCCGACCGCCGAGGTGGCGGTCATGGGCCCCGAGGGAGCGGTGAACATCGTCTTCCGCAAGGAGCTCGAGGAGGCCGACGACCCCGAGGCCCGCCGGGCAGAGCTGATCGCCGACTACAAGGCCCAGTTCGCCAACCCGTACACGGCCGCCGAGCGTGGCTACGTCGACGACGTGATCGAGCCGCGGCGCACGCGGCCGGTGCTCTGCGACGCCCTGGCGACCGCGCTGACGAAGCGGGAGAAGCGGCCCCCGCGCAAGCACGGCAACATTCCACTCTGACCTGTCGATCTGGGCCCGGCCCGTTCGTCGTCACAATGAACGCGGCGAACGGCGCCGCAGCGACAAATGGGAGGTTCGAGGTCATGAAGTACATGCTGGTGCTCTTCGGCGACGAGAGCCGGTGGGCCGAGAGAACGCCGGAGCAGATCGCGGCGAGCATGAAGCAGTGGGACGCCTTCACCCAGGAAGTGATCGACGCGGGCGTGCACGTCGGCGGCGAGGGTCTCCAGCCGAGCGCGACCGCGACGACGGTTCGGATCCAGGAGAGCGGCGAGCCCATCGTCTCGGACGGTCCCTTCGCCGAGACGAAGGAGCAGCTCGGCGGGTACTACCTGCTCGACTGCGAGGATCTCGACGACGCGATCGGGTGGGCGAAGAAGATCCCGATGCCCGGTGGAACGGTGGAGGTGCGGCCGGTGATGGACTACGAGGCCGCCGGCTCGGCGCTCCATTCGAGCGAGTCGGAGGCCGGAAGGTAGGCGTTCCGGCAGAGGCCGTCGACCGTCTGTTCCGCGAGGAGTCGGGGCGGGCGGTCGCGGCTCTCATTCGCGTCCTCGGCGACTTCGACCTCGCCGAGGAGGCGGTCCAGGATGCGTTCCTCGTCGCCCTCGAGGTCTGGCCGGAGCGCGGGCTCCCGCGCAATCCCGGCGCCTGGATCACGACCACCGCCCGGAACAAGGCGATCGACCGCATCCGCCGTGCACGTCGTCTGGAGGAGAAGATCAAGGAGCTGGAGGCGCTCGGTTCCCCGGCCGGGGAGGAGGACGAGATCGAGGACGGCTCCATCCCCGACGACCGCCTGCGGCTGATCTTCACCTGTTGCCACCCGGCGCTCGCGGCCGAGGCGCGCGTCGCCCTCACGCTGCGGACGCTCGGCGGGCTGCAGACGCCGGAGATCGCCCGCGCGTTCCTCACGTCCGAGCAGGCGATGCAGCAGCGGCTCGTCCGCGCGAAGCGGAAGATCCGCGACGCCCGCATCCCGTATGTCGTCCCGCCCGACCACGAGCTCCCCGACCGGCTCGGCTCGGTGCTCGCCGCCCTCTACCTCATCTTCAACGAGGGCTACGCGGCCACGTCCGATGACGCGCTCGTACGCCGCGAGCTCTGCGCCGAGGCGATCCGGCTGGCCCGTGTCCTGCGCGGGCTCATGCCGGACGAGCTCGAGGTGGCGGGGCTACTCGCCCTCATGCTGCTCCAGAACTCGCGGCGCGACGCCCGCACCGGGCTAGACGGGGAGCTCGTGCTCCTCGGGGAGCAGGACCGCTCGCTTTGGCACCGGGACGAGATCGCCGAGGGGCTCGACCTGGCCGCGCGCCTGCCTCCGGGCACCTATGCGCTGCAGGCGGCGATCGCCGCCGAGCACGCGCGTGCGGCTACCCCAGAGTCGACCGACTGGGCACGCATCGCCGCTCTGTACGGGCTCCTCGTCCAGCTGACGCGGAGCCCGGTCGTGGAGCTGAACCGCGCAGTGGCGGTCGCCGAGGCCGAGGGCGAGGAGCGCGGCCTGGAGCTGATGGAACCGCTCGAGGAGGAGCTGGCCGGCTACCACCTCTTCCACTCGGCGCGTGCCGACCTGCTCCGCCGCCTTGGACGCGACGCCGAGGCCGCTGCCGGGTACCGGCAAGCGTTGGAGCTCGTGCGCCAGCCAGCCCAGCGCGCGTTCCTCGAGCGCCGGCTGGGGGAGGTCACGGCACCACCCACTCGAGGTCTCTGACCGCGAGCGGAAGCGTCACGACCTCCCGGGAGACCGGCGCCACGAAGAGGATCTCGCTCGGCGTCGCCACGGCGGCGATCAGCTCTCCTGGCGCCCAGGAGACAGCCTTCCCGGTGGGAAAGGTGCGCGCACGACGACCACCGCTGTCGAAGAGGACGACGCCCTGGTCGGTGCGGGCGGCGACCATCCCTGTCGCGCTCACGCGCAGGCCCTCGATCCTCTGCGTCGTGAACGACGGAGAGAAGACCAGCCCGTCGGTCGTCATGAGCGCGACGATCGCGCTCTCGCCGGAGCGCACGACCGCCCAGAAGCGCCGGTCGTCCATCCAGGCCACCTCCTCGAGGGCGCTCGGGCGGCCGAGGAAGGCGCTCACCCGGCCGCGGGAGAGCAGACGACGCGTCGGGTCGAAGAGCCCTCCGTTGCGGATGAACGTCAGCCGTCCGTCCGGCCTCCAGGCCGGGGCGCATGCAGCCGGGTAGCCGACGACGAAGCCCTCGTCGTTGAGAACGTCAACCGCTTGGTTGCGGCAGACGGCCAGCTGGCCGCCGCCGGGCTGTGGAACCTCTTTCTCAGGATGGACCCGGTCCTGGTCGTCGAGCGCGAAGCGGCACGGGCTCGGCGGGCCCGACGGCTGCTCGGCCCACTCCAGCCCGGGGACCTGGAGGGCCCGCAGGCCGCAGTCCGTCCACGGCCCGACCGTGACGAAGAGCCTGCCCGTGGCGGCAACCCCCCCGAGCCACTTCCGAGCCTCATCCGTTTCCGCGAGCGCCGGCGGACCCGCCTCGCCGCGCCAGGCGAGGTCGTGGGCGCTGACCGGCAGACGTCTCATCGGGCTCGTCTCGCCCGGGGGGAAGACGAACACGCTCGCCCTCGTCGCAACGGCCATGTGAGCTGCGTCCGGGGACCACGTCACGGCGACCGGGTCCACGAGGGCCGGGAGCGGCAGCGCGCTCGTGCCCCGGAAGAGCCGGAGCCCGCCTGCCGCGATCGCCCAGAAGCGTCCCTGCGAGCTGCTCCACAGCTCCTCGATCGGGGCCAGGACGGAGAAGCCCGCGGGGCGGCCGCCTGCCCGAACCACCGCCGCGAGGTCGAGATCCGCGCCGCCAGGCACCGTGGCCCGGATCGCCACGACCGCCTCGTCCTGATCCAGCCAGGCTCCGTGACGCACCTGCACGTCCTCGACGAAGCTCGAGTCTGCGGGAGCGTTGATGTGCGTCATGGCCGCCGCCAGGAGCCGGCGTTCGGAAATAACGACTCGTCCGCTCGGCCACTCCCGGTACGCGCCGTCCGCGAAGTAGGTGAGCGTCCCGTCGGGGCGCCAGGCCGGCGCCGTCCCCGGGAACGGATCCCCATCCGGGCCGCGGTCGGTGGAGACCTGGATCAGCCCGCCCTCTGACTCGAAGAGCCTTCCGACGACCGGATCCGCGCTCGGGTCCCAGCCCGAGCCCTCGCCGGAGACGCGGCCGCCGTTGGGGGAGAGGACGAAGCGGCACTCGTCCCAGTTGGGCGCCTCGGCCGGCGTCTGCCGCGGAAGCTCGATCGCCTGCAGCTCGCAGCCTGCGTCCGTGTAATAGAGGGTGCCTCCGAGCTCGCCCGCGAGGGGCACGTAGTTCGTCGGCCCCTCCGGCCGGGTCGTGGAGACCGACGGCGGCTCGGCCTCGGGCTCCGGGCCGGCCGGAGATGCGCCGTCGCCCCTGAGGGCGTCGACGCCCGCCGCGAGCGCGATCGCCGCGATGACCACCACGACGAGCACCGTGACGCCTCGCCGCATACGACGAGGATACGCCGACGGAAGGGGTGGCTACGCGCTCTCGGCGACGACCAGCTCGAGCCGCGGCTGGTCGAACTCCTCCTTGAACGCCGCCACGACCTGCGGGTCGAACTGCGTACCGGAGCAGCGCTCGAGCTCGGCCATGGCGCGGTCGTGGGAGAGCCGACCGCGATAGACCCGGTCGGTGGTCATGGCGTCGTAGGCGTCCGCGACGAAGAGGATGCGCGCTCCGAGCGGGATCTCCCCGCCGGCCCGCCGCTCCGGGTAGCCGTTGCCGTCCCAGCGCTCGTGGTGGTACAGGACCCATGTGGCGACCGGCTCGACGCCGAGCGAGTCCAGCATCCGGTAGCCGATCTGCGGGTGCCGCTCGAGGACGAGGCGCTCGGCCTCGTTCAGCGGCCCGGGCTTGCGGAGGATCTCCTCCGGGATTGCGAGCTTGCCGAGGTCGTGGAGGCTGCCCGCGAGCCGCGTCAGCTCGATCGCCTCGGAGTCGAGGCCCATACGCGTCGCGACGCGGGCGGCGAGCTCGCCGACCATGTAGGAGTGGCTGCCGGTGTAGGCATCCCGCGCGTCGACGGCGTGCGCGAGGCTGGCCGCGGCGCGCAGGCGGGCGGCGCGGTCCGGGCCCTCGGCAAGGCGGCGCAGCTCGGCGAGCTCGACGACGTCGGGGCGGTAGACGCGGACGGTGTTCTTCCCCTGCTCCTTGGCAAGGTAGAGGGCGCTGTCGGCAACCCGGACGAGCTCGCTGCGCTCGACGCCGTGCTGCGGATACGTCGCGACGCCGGCCGACATCTTCAGCACCTCGCCGAGATCCACCTCGGTCTCGGCCATGCGCTCGACGATTGAGCGGGCGATGGAGAAACCCTCGTGCTCGTCGCGGCGGGGGAGGAGCAGCGCGAACTCGTCCCCGCCGAGCCGGAAGGCCTCGCCGCCCTGGCGAAGACGGGCTGCCACCTGCGCCAGGACCCTGTCCCCGGTCGGATGCCCGTACCGGTCGTTGATCTGCTTGAAGTTGTCAATGTCGAGGAGGACGAGAGTCAGGGGGAAGCCCTCGTCCTGCGCCTTGTCCAGGTCGTGCTGGAGCCGCTCGTGGAAGTGCCGGTGGTTGCCGAGGCCGGTCAGCGGGTCGGTGAGCGCCAGGCGCATCGCTTTCAGCGCGCTGTGCACCGAGCGCTGGTAGAGCGCGATGGCGACGAGCGGGCCGACGAGCGCAGTGGCGAGGAAGGGCGACCGCTCCCAGAGGACGGCCAGCATAAGGCTGACCGAGGCCATGATCGAGAAGGGCACGACAGTCCAGTAGACGGAGTGCCGGAGGAGCGGCAAGAAGGGCTCCCCCGACCAGCGGGAGATGATGCCGGCCGTGAGCAGGATGTTGACCGCGTAGAAGGCCGCCGCTCCCGCGAGTACCTCGACGAAGAGGCCGCCGACACCGTCGTGGGCCCCGGCCAGGCCGGCGGCGGCGCCGGCCGTGCCGCCCGCGAGCGCGTAGACGGCGCTGTTGTAGGCGAGCCGGATCGCCGGGCGCCTCTGGACGAGCTCGATCGTCGCCCGGGCGATGAAGCCGATCATCACCGCCGGCGCCCATCCGTAGATGACCGCCGCCCCGACGATGAAGACGGCCGTCAGCGAGACGCCGCCGGAGGCGATGCCCTCGATCGGGACGGGGTAGGCCTCGACGAAGGTCGCCGCGACGGCCAGCGCCAGCACGCCTCCCATGACGCCGAGCTTCGGCTGCGAGAGGGCGAACGAGACGACGGCGGCGACGAGGGCCGCGCCGGCCGAGAGCGTGACGGGGACCAGAAGCGGAAGAAGCCGGGCAGTCTCTCTGGAGACTCCCGGCCTCACCGCATCACCCGATGCGCCCTCGGACGAGCGAATCGGACGGAGCTTCACGAGACTGGCTTACCAGTGCCAGCCCTCGGCCTCGCCGAGGAACGATGCGAGGACGGTGGCCGCAACGAGCAGGTAGGCCAGCTTGGACTTCCAGTGCAGCATCTGATCTCTCCCGTTGATATCGGACGCCTGACGTTCCGAAGTATCCGAAGTGGCACTAAAACGCACATCCCCCGGACGAGGGATTCGCCAAAACCCCTGCTCATCCCCCTTTTGGGCTAGATGAGGCCGGCCTCGCGGAGAGGGCGGCGGCCCCAGGCGAACCGGTCCGCATACCAGCCCGCAAGGGTCGTCAGCGTGGTCCCCTGCGTGGACGAGTGCACGAACCAGCCGCCGCCGGCGTAGATGCCCATGTGCGAGACGTCGGCGGGGCGGGCATCCCTGCCTCGCTCCGAAAAGAAGACGAGGTCGCCCGGCCGGAGCCGGGACCGGCGGATCCGCTCCGACGCGGGCACCTCCCCGGCCATGGCCGAGGCGGTGCGTCCCCGCAGCACCTCCTGGAGCTGGGGTGCCCCGGGGTAGCTCTCGAGCCGGTAGACGCGCCACGCGAACCCCGAGCAGTCGAAGCCGCCGCGCGAGGTGACGCCGAACAGGGTCTGCCTCCGCTCCGACGTCCCACCCCAGACGTACGGGTATCCGACGAACGAGACCGCCCGGGTCAGGATCCGCCGCTGCCAGGCCGTCAGCTCGGGGAGGTCGAGCGACCGGGCCCGCTCCCTCACGTCTGGAACGCGCCAGTCGTCGAGCGCGAGAAGCTCGGCGAAGGAGTACGCCGCCTCGGCCCGCGTCGCCGGGTCGCGGGGCCGAAGCTCGAGCCCGTCGTCCTCGCTCGGATGGTTGTAGCGCAGGCCCAGCAGGCGGGCGATGACCTCCGCGCCCACCCGCTTCGGCGGCTCGAGGCCGGAGCCGCGCAGCTCCGCCTGCACGTGCCGGGCGGCGCCCCCGAGGCGAGCGGCGCGGACGAGAGCCCGTTCGAGGGCACGCATGCGGATGAGCCGGTCCGGACGAGCGGGTGTCTGCTCGTCGCCGGTGAGCGCCGCCATGGCCCTGCCGAGCGCGCCGGCCGTGAGGGGCTGCTTCGGCCTGAAGGCGTCGACGGAGGGGCCCATCAGGCCCTCGCGAACGACGACGCGGATCTGCGGCTGCGCCCACGATGCGGCCTGGGCGGCAACCGGCGCGCTCAGTGCGAGCGCGGTCAAGAGTGTCCCGAGGACGGCTCGCCTCACCTCGGCTCTATCGTCGAGCCCGCCGTCGGCCTTTAGGCTGTTCCCCCGTGGAGCTGGACTGGAGGCCGGAGCCGACCCCCGAGGAGCGCGAGGCGCTCGAGCAAGCCCTCGCGGGCAGGCTCGCCGAGCGGGCCGACCCGCACGGCGCCTGGTGGCGCGCGGGCGTAGAGGAATCCGTCTCCCCCGAGCCGGAGTCCGACTAAGTAGCATTCCGTTACCTAGTCCGGCAGGAGCGGCATCGCGATCCCCTGGTCGCGTCCGAGCAGCACCGCCCGCTTGATCGCATCGGCGCCGAACCGCTCGCGCACCTCGTCGAGGGCGGCCTCGAGCGCGTTCCAGCCGGGGTCCCAGAGCGGCAGCTCGAGCTGGCGGGTCCGCTCGTCGTCGAGGTTGGCGACCGCGATGCCGAGGAGTGTGAGGCCCCGGCGGGCGATCTCCGGCGAGGCCGACGCGAGCAGGCAGCGCAGCGCGGCGAGGATCGTCTGGCTCTCGGCCGTCGCACGCAGAAGGGTGTGGGAGCGGGTCGCCCGGGAGAAGTCGTCGAAGCGGAGCCTGAGGACGACCGTCCGGCCGATGCGCCCCGCGCGCCGCATCCGCCCGGTCACACGGTCGACGAGCCCGACGAGGACGGTGTCGAGCTCCCCGGTGGAGAGCGACCTGCGGCCGAGCGCCCGCTGCGAGCCGATCGAGCCCCGGCGCCGGCGCGTCTGGACGGGGCGGGGATCGCGGTTGTGGGCGAGTGCGTGGAGATGCCGCCCGGCCGCCCGCCCGAGCACGGTCACGAGCGCGGCCTCGGGGAACCTCGCCACGTCCCTGACCTTCGTGAGCCCGAGCCTGTGGAGCCGCCCGGCCGTCACCGGCCCGACGCCCCAGAGCCGCTCGACCGGGAGCGGGTGGAGGAAGGCGAGCTCGCCGTCGGGCGGGACGACGAGGAGGCCGTCGGGCTTGGCGACGGCGCTCGCCACCTTGGCGAGGAACTTCGTCCGGGCCACCCCGACGGTGATGGAGAGGCCGACGCGCTCGCGGACGTCACGCCGAAGCCGCGCGGCGATCTCGGCCGGGGTCCCCGCGAGCCGCTGCATCCCGCGCACGTCGAGAAACGCCTCGTCGATGGACAGGCCCTCGACGAGCGGAGTCGTGTCCTCGAAGACGCGGAAGACCGCCTTGCTCGCCTCGGAGTAGGCGGACATCCGGGGCGGCACCACGATCGCCTGCGGGCAGAGGCGGCGGGCTCGCGACCCGCTCATCGCGGTGCGCACGCCGCGGGCCTTCGCCTCGTAGCTCGCGGCAAGGACGACGCCCCCGCCGACGATCACCGGCTGCCCGCGCAGCCGGGGATGGTCACGCTGCTCGACCGACGCGAAGAACGCGTCCAGGTCGGCGTGGAGGATCGTTGCCTCGCCTCGCACGAACATATGTTCGCACAGCGGGGCGCCTACAGCCAGAGCTCGTACGACTGGAGCACGAGCCAGGGGCCGAAGCCCTGGCTCCGGAGGAGCTTGAGCGCCGGGACGTTGTCGGCTTCCACGGAGAGGCCGACGATTTCGCCCGGGTGCTCGGTCCAGTACTCGTGGAGAACTCGTGAGAGCAGGAACCTGCCGACGCCCCGCGAGCGCTCCTGCGCGACGACCCCGATCTGGTACGCCCAGCGGTCGTTGGGGTCGATGTTGACGAACGCGAGCGGCACGCCGTCTCGCTCGGCGAGGTACACGGAGCCCTTCGCGAGGCCGTCCCGCCAGGCGTCGTCCGGGAAGACGCCCTCCGGGAACGTCGAGTGGTAGAGCTCGAGCGCCGGCTCGAGGTCGTCAGCCCCACCGCGGCGCACGTCGACGCCCTCGGGCCCCGCAGTCTGGGGCCGGTGCTCTTCGGGGGTGAGGCGGAAGACCGCCTTGGCGGCGCCGCGCGGGTGGAAGCCCCTCTGTTCGAGCAGAAGGCGGCCGGAGACGTTCCGGGGCCCGACCGAGCCGACAACAGACCGGCGTCCCTGCTCGACCGCGATCGCCACGGAGGCATCGAGCAGCTCGCCGCCGAGCTTCTGGCCGCGATAGCCGGGGGCGATCAGAGGGCCGAAGAGATCGGCGTGCGTGAAGGCCCTCGCCACCTCGACGCCGCCGAACCCGACGACCTGCCCGTCCTCGACGTCGACGAGGAGCGTGCTCTCGGGCGGCTGGTCCCAGTCGGACAGCTCGCTCTCCAGCTCGTCCAGCGACGCCCACAGGGGGTTGCCGACCTGCTCCTCCGGCCTGGCGAACGCGCGCCGGGAGAGCTCGAGGACTGCCGGGATGTCCTCCCGGCGGAAGCTACGCAGGCTGTTGGCCACGAAGAAGACTGGGTGCGCTGCGAGCGTAGTCGAGACCGGATACCCACGTCAGGATGAGCGCCACGAGCATGGCCCACCAGGCCACCACGTCGTCGAACGCGCCCCCGGCGGCGAGGCCGCCCAGGCCGGCCGCCACCGCCTGGGCCCAGGTCTTGAGCTTCCCCAGATCGCGGGCGCCGATCACCACGCCGCGCTCGAGCGCCGCCAGGCGGAGCCCGGTGACGAGGAACTCGCGCGCGATCACGGCGGCGACCATCCAGGCCGGCAGGACGTCGCCGACGAGCATGATCAGCGCGCTCATGACGAGGAGCTTGTCGGCGACGGGATCGAGGATGCGCCCGAGATCCGACGTGCGGTCGTTCCGCCGGGCCCACCAGCCGTCCACCCAGTCGGTCGCCATCGCCACGGCGAAGACGGCGGTCGCCCAGTAGTCGTGATTAGGAAAGTCCCACGCG
The DNA here is from genome assembly GCA_035457655.1 of Gaiellaceae bacterium. Lineage (GTDB taxonomy): Bacteria > Actinomycetota > Thermoleophilia > Gaiellales > Gaiellaceae > JAIBJN01. The sequence goes on along the minus strand of DATIBF010000004.1, from coordinate 23,303 downwards.
AACAGGACGATCACGACCGGCACCGCGGCCGCCCTGGCGACCGTCAGGTGGTCGGCGAAGGTCATGGGGGCAGAATACGCCGACATGGCTTCGTTCCGGAAAGTGCTCGTCGCCAACCGCGGGGAGATCGCCATCCGCGTCTTCCGCACGCTGCGGGAGCTCGGGATCGACGCCGTCGGCGTGTACTCCGAGGCCGACCGCGGCTCGCTGCACGTTGCCGCGGCAGACGAGGCCTACCTGCTCGGGCCGGGCGCGCCCGCCGAGAGCTACCTCCACCAGGAGCGCGTCCTTGCGGCCGCGCGCCGGGCCGAGGTTGACGCGATCCACCCGGGGTACGGCTTCCTCGCCGAGAACGCGTCGTTCGCGCGGGCCGTGGAGGAAGCGGGCCTCGTCTGGATCGGCCCGCCGCCGGACGCCATCGAGGCGATGGGCTCCAAGGTGGAGGCGCGGCGGCTCATGCAGGCGGCCGGCGTGCCGGTCATCCCGGGTACGACCGATCCCGTCGAGTCGGTGGAGGAGATCCTCGCACTCGGGGACGCGCACGGCTGGCCGCTGGCGATCAAGGCGTCCGCGGGCGGCGGCGGCAAGGGCCTCAAGGTCGTGGCCTCGCCCGAGGAGGCGGAGCGCGGACTCGCGTCGGCGCAGCGCGAGGGCGAGTCGTACTTCGCCGACGCAACGGTGTACGTCGAGCGCTTCCTCGAGGACCCGCGCCACGTCGAGGTGCAGGTCCTGGCTGACGCGCACGGTACCGTCGTCCACCTCGGCGAGCGCGACTGCACGATCCAGCGCCGCCACCAGAAGCTCGTCGAGGAGACGCCCTCGCCGGCCGTGGGGCCCGAGCTGCGGGAGAGGATCGGCGCGATCGCGGTCGACGCGGCCCGGGCGGTCGGCTACCGCGGCGCGGGGACGATCGAGGGCCTTCTTGACCGCGAGGGCAACTACTTCTTCCTCGAGATGAACACGCGGATCCAGGTCGAGCACACCGTCACCGAGCTCGTTACGGGCGTCGACCTCGTTCGTGAGCAGGTGCTCATCGCGGCCGGCGAACCGCTCTCCTTCCGGCAGGAGGAGGTCCGCGTCTCCGGTCACGCGATCGAGTGCCGGATCAACGCCGAGGACCCGGCGGCCGGCTTCCTGCCCACGCCGGGAACGATCCTGGCGTACCGCGAGCCTGCGGGGCCCGGGATCCGGGTCGACTCCGGCGTGACGGCCGGCTCGGAGGTGGTCGGCCTCTACGATCCGCTCGTCGCGAAGCTCGTCGTCTGGGACGCCGACCGCGAGCGCGCCCGCCGGCGGATGCTTCGTGCGCTCGGTGAGTACGTGATCGAAGGCGTGACGACGCTGGTTCCGTTCCACCGCGCGCTCCTCGAGCACCCGTGCTTCGTTGCCGGCGAGACGTGCTTCGGCCTCGTTGAGTCGATCGCCGGGAGCGTGGAGGCGCCCGCCCCACGGCCACCGGCCGCGTCGCCGGCACGAGTCCAGGAGGAGGTCGTGGGGGTCGAGCTGGACGGCCGCCGCTTCGAGGTCACCCTGCTCCGCCCCGAGCCTCCGCACGCCGAGCTCGCCCGCCGACGGCGGGAGCGGAGCGGCGACGGCGTCGTCCACGGGACGGCGCGGGAAGCCGTCGTCAGCCCCATGCAGGGCACCGTGCTCGCCGTCGAGGTCGGCGAGGGCGACACCGTTCGCGAGGGCCAGGTGATCTGCGTCGTCGAGGCGATGAAGATGGAGAACGAGATCACCGCCCACCGCCCCGGCCAGGTCACCGGCCTTTCCGTCGCCGCCGGGGAGCCCGTGACGACGGGCCAGGTCATCTGCGTCGTCGCCCAGGAGGGCGAGGAGACGCTGGCCGAGGACGTGTAAGGGAAGCCTTACATCTCCGCTACGCTAGGTTCGTGGCGGTGACCGCGCAGCCGAGGACGAGCAGTCGGAGCCGTGCCCTGTGCGCGGCGGTCTCGAGCGCGAACGCGGAGCCGCTGGCCGCGACCGCGAGCCGGATCGACAGCTGGATCCTGCTCGAGTACCGGGCGATGTGGGACCGCGACGTGCTCGGCGGGAGCCTCCTCTCGGACGGCTTCAAGGACCGGCTGCGCGAGCAGCTGCACGAGCTTCGCCCCTCACGGCTGCTCTTCCTGAAGAAGCCGGAGCGGCGGTCATACGGCCGCCGGCGGGTGTGGTTCGGGACGTCGAAGCCGGGCGCGGAGCGCTTCTTCGGGCTCGAGGTCGACGACCTGGATGACCTGCGCGACTTCGACTTCGCCGCCGCCCTCGCCGGCCGGGGGACGCCGGGCGTGCCGCTCGATCATCCGCTGTACGTCGTCTGCACGCACGGCAAGCGCGACCGCTGTTGCGCCAAGAACGGGCGGCCGCTCTACGACGCCCTGCGGAGCGAGGTGGACACGGACTGGGTGTGGCAGTCGACGCACGTCGGCGGCGACCGCTTCGCCGGCAACGTCGTGGCGTTCCCGCAGGCCCTCTATTACGGGCGGGTCGAGCCCGGCGACGCCGCAGGGCTGCTCCGCTCACACGCCGAGGACAGGATCGACCTGGAGCTGTACCGGGGCCGGGCCGCGTTCAGCTTCCCGGTGCAGGCGGCGGAGCAGCGCGTGCGTGAGGCCGAGGGCCTCCTCGGGATCGACGACCTTGCGCTCCTCGGCTGCCGGGCGCGCGGGGAGGACGCTTGGCGCGTCCGCTTCCGGTCGGGGAACGGCCGCGCCCACGAGGTCGACGTGACCGCAGAGCTTGCCGACGAGCCGGTCTTCCTCACGTGCGGGGCGGCCGAGCCGAGCCGGCCGCGCCGCTACGTGACCGCGCTCAGATAACGCGTAGGAAGCCCTCGCGAACGAGGCGCCGGACGAGGACGATCCGGCCCGGCTCGTCGAGTTCGCCCGGCAGCTCGGAGGCGCGGAAGGGCTCGTCCGCCTCGAAGCAGGCGACGACCTCTGCCCGCGCGTGCTCCGGGAAGCGGAGCTCTCGGCCCTCGAAGACGAGGGCGACCCCCTCAGCGTCCGCGAGGTCGGCAATCACGGTGTCGCGCCGCTCGACGGGCGTTTCCGCGTCGAGCCGCTCGAGCGCCCGGAGCTGCGAGAGCCCGTCCTCGCGGATCGGCCGGCGTGTGTCGAGGAAGCGCCGGCGCTTTCGTCGCTCGATCTCCTCGGCCTCCAGCCGTGCGCGGAGCCGATCCGCGATCTCCTCCGACCCGATGTGGCTCCCGTCGACTCCGTGCCTGAGGTCGGCGTCGTGCTGCAGCGGCCCCAGCGCGGCCCGGGCCGCGTCGATCCACGTGTAGGCGTTGATCCCGATGGTCAGGTGGAGCGAGTCGGTCTCGGACGTCTCCGCCTGGTGGAGCCAGCCGCGGGGCAGGTAGAGCGTGTCGCCCGCGCGAAGCACGATGTCGTCCGACGGCTCGCCCTCGTCCCCGAGCGACTTCGAGTAGCGCTGGTGCTTGAGAGGAAGCTCGAGGAGCGGGTCGTACAGGAGCCAGCGCTTCTCCCCGGCCACCTGGAGCACGAGCACGTCGTGCGTGTCGTGGTGCACGGCGAAGCCCCGGGAGCCCCGCGGCGTGTAGTACGAGTTCGCCTGCACGCCGACGCTGAGCGCCTCCTCGACCCGGCGGCAGAACACGGCGAGCGGCTGCCAGTTGACGTGCAGTGCCTGGAGGACGATGGTCGCGCCGGCCTCCCACTCCGCCAGGACGCGTTCGACGTCGGCAGTCTTCGTGAACGCCGGCCGCCAGGGGACGTCGCTCGTGTAGGAGCCGACGTCGAGCTGGCCGCCCTCGCGGACGAGGCGGAACGCCGGGTAGCGGATCGCCGTCGAGCAGACGAGCCGCTCGACATCCGCCTCCGAGAGGAGGTCGTCGAAGCGCCCCGGCTCGCCGCGGGGGACGATCAGCGGCCGCCGCTCCCAGTGGTCGGCGAAGAACGTGTCGGCGGAGACGGGCTCGAGGCAGCGCGCCAGCGCCTCTTCGGCAGCCCGGCTACGCGTCCGTGTCGTCGGCGTCTGCGTCGGTTGCGTCCGTGTCGGCGTCGTCGGCGTCCGTGTCCGTCGCGTCGCCGTCGGTCGTGTCGGTGTCGTCGCCGTCGGCGTCCGCCTGCGGATCGAGGCGGCCGCCGTCGGTGATCGTGCGGATGTCGTCGTCGCGGAGCGTGCTCATGGCTACCTCCTCTGAGGGGTCGGAGCGAACGCTACTGCATGGCTACCCGCTAGGAGGTGAGCTCGAACAGGACCTCGCCGAGGGCCTCGGCGTAGCGGTCGACCCCAGCCTCCTCCATCGCCACGCTCACAGCAGGCCCGAGCCAGAAACCGCCCTCCCAGATGCCTCGGTTGGCGAGCGCGACACGGAGGTAGGCACGCAGCTCGAGATCGTCGCCACCCCGTGCCTCGAGTGCGTTCCGGGGCAGCTCGGGGCCGAACCAGTAGCCGCTCTTCGCATAGAGGCGGTGTGCAGTCCAGTCGAGACCGGCGGCGACGGCGGCCGACTCGATCCCGTCGGCCAGCCGGCCTCCGAGCGCGGCCGTGCGCTCGTACGCCTCCGGCGTCAGCACCTCACCGAGGGCCGCGCGACAGGCCGCCATGGAGAGTGCGTTGGCGAAGAGGGTGCCGCCGGTGGCCACCTCGCCTGCGAAGTCTCCCGAGGCTGGGTACTGGCCCTCGTGGGTCTCGAAGCGCTCCGCAAGCTCCGCAGTCATTCCGTAGGCGCCCACCGTGATCCCGCCGCCGATCGACTTGCCGATCGTGACGAGGTCGGGGTCGAGACGCCAGCGCGCGACGAGCCCGCCCGGCCCACAGACGAGCGTGTGCGTCTCGTCCAGGACGAGCAGCGTCCCTGCTTCGCGCGTCAGCCGCCGGAGCTCCTCGTGAAAGCCGGGGTCGGGCTGGACGATGGTGAGGTTGGTCATGGCCGGCTCGGCGAGCACGCACGCGACGTCGCCCGAAGCGAGCGCCCGGGCGAGGCCGTCCGGATCGTTGAACTGGACGATCCGGGCTCTCGCCGAAGCCTCGCGAGGCACGCCGAAGTACTCCGGTGCGCTCTCGCCGTCGTCGTCGAGGATGACGAGCGTGTCGTCCCCGTGGCCGTGGTACTTGCCGTCGAACATGAGGACCGTCTCTCTCCCGGTCGCGTGGCGGGCGAGGCGGATCGCCTCGACGTTCGCCGTCGTCGCCGAGAGCGTGAACTGCCACTGCGGCAGGCTCCAGCGGGACGCCAGCTCCGCCGCCACCCAGAGGGAGTCCTCGGTCGGGAGCTGGAACTGCGCCCCGCGAGCCGCCTGCTCCGCCACTGCCCGCGTCACCGGCTCGGGCGCGTGCCCGCAGAACGCGCTCGTGTCGGCGATGTGAAAGTCGAGATAGGAGTGGCCATCCACGTCGGTGAACGTCGCCCCGTGGCCCTCCGCGACGAAGAGCGGCGGGTGGTCCCAGAGCGAGGCCATCCAGCTCATCGGGACGCCGTACGGCATGAGGGTGCGGCCCTGCTCGCGAAGCTCCAGCGAGCGTGGCCTCGCGGCGACGAAGCGCTCGTCCTCCCGCTGTCTGAGAGCCGCGAGTCGCCGAGGATCGATCTCAGCCGCGACGGCCATCGGCCGTCAGTCTCTCACGCGCTACTCGGCCGCGCAGACGGGCGCCTCGAGGCTAACCATCGCCGCATCAGACTGCTCGCCCAGGAGTTCGGCCGCCTGCATCTTCGTCTCGTAGGCATCGCGGTTGCCCGAGCGCCGTGCCTCGAGAGCGTCGGCGGTGAGGTCGAGCATGCTCTGGTCGAGCGCGATGGCGCGGGCCGCGTCTTCCCGGAAGACGCGGGGTGGGAGGAGCGCCTCGAAGTCCGCCGCGTAATCCGCTTGGATCACGCGCCACGCGCGGAGCCAGGCGATCTCGTCGGCCTCGGACACCTTGAGCTCCAGGTCGCGGGCTCGCTCATTCCGCTCGGCGCAGAGCTCGCTCACGTCCAGGATGTAGCGGCGCTCGGCGGCCGTGCGCCTCTCGGCGGGAGCCGCATGCGTGCTGCCGGCCTCGATGCGCGCCGCGAACTCGGCGGCGTCCCGCGGCGGCGGCTCGAAGAGCGTGCTTCCAAGTGCGACCGCGCCGCCGAGGGTGGCGGCGATGAGGGCCAGGATCACAGCGGCCTTGACGAGCGTCTGTGCGAGTCTCACGGGGTGCTCCGAGCCCTGCATCGCCCGTTCGAGACGCCGGCTCATCGTCCGAACGAGTGATTGGGGCCTGGGCGCCCGGCTTGGATACACTCGCGCCCGGCCGTGGACCTCTACGAGCATCAGGGAAAGGAGCTCTTCGCGCGTGCGGGAATCCCCGTGTCGGAGGGGCGCGTGGCGACGAGCCCGGCCGAGGCCCGCCTGGCGGCCGAGGAGCTCGGCGGCCAGGTGGTCGTCAAGGCCCAGGTGCTCGTCGGCGGCCGCGGCAAAGCCGGTGGGATCAAGCTCGCCGATTCGCCCGCCGAGGCCGAGGCCCACGCCTCCGCGATCCTCGGCATGGACATCCGCGGGCACGTCGTCCGGCGCCTCTGGATCGAGAAGGCGTCGGACATCGCCAAGGAGTACTACCTCTCGGTCACGTTCGACCGCGGCGAGAAGAAGCCGCTCTTCATGCTCACGACCGAGGGAGGCATCGACATCGAGGAGGTCGCCGAGCGGAGCCCGGACGCGCTCGCCCGCCTGCACGTCGACCCGCTCGTCGGCTCGCAGCCGTGGCAGGGCCGCTGGCTCGTCTTCACCGCGGGGATCGACGACCCGGCCGAGCAGAAGCAGGTCGCGGCGATCGCCGAGAAGCTCTACCGCGCCTTCGTCGATTTCGACGCGATGCTCTGCGAGGTGAACCCGCTGATCGTCACCCCCGAGGGCGAGGTGAAGGCGCTCGACTCGAAGTTCACCGTCGACGACAACGCGCTGTACCGCCACCCGGACGTGGCGGAGATGCGCGACGTCGAGGCCGCCGACCCCCAGGAGCAACTCGCGCGCGAGAAGGGGGTCACGTACGTGAAGCTCGACGGCGAGATCGGGATCCTCGGCAACGGCGCCGGACTCGTCATGGCCACGCTCGACGTGATCGACCAGGTCGGTGGGCGACCCGCGAACTTCTGCGACCTCGGCGGCGGCGGCGACGCGCAGGGCGTCGTCGACGCGCTCGAGGTGATCACGTCGGACGAGCAAGTGCAGGCGATTCTCTTCAACATCTTCGGCGGGATCACGCGCTGTGACGAGGTCGCGCGTGGCATCCTCACGGCGCTGGGCCAGATGACGATCGACCTTCCGATCGTCGTGCGGCTCGACGGCACCAACGCCGAGGAGGGCCGCCGGATGCTGAACGAGGCGGCCCCGTCGAACCTCTACGTCGAGGACACGATGCTCTCGGCCGCCGAGCGCGTGGTGTCCGTCAGGTGACCGTCTGATGGCGATCGTGGTCGACCGCGACACGCGCCTCGTCGTCCAGGGGATCACCGGGCGCGAGGGCTCCTTCCATGCGACCCGGAACCTCCGCTACGGGACGAACGTCGTTGCCGGGGTCACGCCGGGCAAGGGCGGCGAGAGCGTGGAGGGCATCCCCGTCTTCGACACCGTTCGCGACGCGGTCGCCGAGACGGGCCCGAACACGGCCATGGTCTTCGTCCCCGCGCGCTTCGCGGCCGACGCGATCTACGAGGCGGTCGATGCCGGCGTCGAGACCGTCATCTGCATCACCGAGGGCATCCCGGCCCACGACATGCTCCGCGTCTACAACCACGTGCGCCCGCGCGGGGTCACCCTGGTCGGCCCGAACTGCCCCGGCGTCCTCTCGCCGGGCGAGGCGAACGTGGGGATCATCCCTGCCGAGATCTTCCGCGAGGGGCCCGTCGGGCTCGTCTCCAGATCCGGCACGCTCACGTACCAGATCGGACACGAGCTTACGCAGCTCGGTATCGGCCAGTCCACTATCGTGGGTATCGGGGGGGACCCCGTGGTCGGGTCGTCGTTCATCGACGTCCTCACGCGCTTCGAGGCCGATCCCGAGACCGAGATCGTCGTCATGGTCGGCGAGATCGGCGGCTCGGAAGAGGAGAAGGCGGCCGAGTTCATCGGCGCCGAGATGACGAAGCCCGTCGTCGCTTACATCGCCGGCTTCACCGCTCCTCCGGGCAAGACGATGGGCCACGCCGGCGCAATCATCTCCGGAAGCGCCGGCACGGCGCAGGCGAAGAAGGAGGCCCTCGAGGCCCGGGGTGTCCGCGTTGGGACGAACCCCACCGAGGTCGCCCGACTGGCCGCCGAGGTCGCCGGAACGCGCGCCTGAGCGGGAGCGCCCGGACGCCCAAGGGCGCCCGGGCGTCCGTGCGCGTCTACGGCGTCAGGGTGTTCGAGAAGATGCTCGAAGGCCCGCCGCCGGCGGTCGATCCCCACGCGGTGACGAAGCCGCCTCCACCGAAGTCGAGGCCAACGTAGTCGCCGAGGAAGTACCCGCGGGCGAACGGCGCCTCACGGATGTCGAACGTCGGCGAGACCTGCGTCTCCTCGTTCCAGCTCGCCGGGTTGGCGCAATTCTCCGACGCGGGGTGGCAGTGGATCGCCCAGTGCGTCGTGCCCAGCGTCGCCGGCGAGGCCGTGTTGTTGCGGAAGTCGTAGTAGGTCACGGTGACCGTGCCGTCGTCGCCGACTGCGACCGAGGGCGTGAGCGCCTGGGAGTTCTGGTTGCTCCCGGGCGGCGTCGCGTTGACCTGGATGGCCGGCGACCACGTCTGCCCTCCGTTCGTGGACTGGCTGTACGCGATGCTGTCCCAGCGGAAGGCGCCCGTCTGGAAGAAGCTGAAGCGGGCGTCCATCCAGACCGCGTAGAGCCTCCCGTTGGCCGGATCGACGGCCACCTCCGGAAGGAAGTCACCGCCGCGGATCGGGCAGGCGCCGGTCTGTGAGGGATTCGGGCAGGGGACCGGCTCGAGGTCGACCGTGCTGCTCGCCCGGAAGAGGCTCATGGGCAGCTGGTCGTCGACGCGTCTCGGCTTGTTCCACGTGTCGCCCCGATCCCGGGAGACGATGAAGGAGACGAAGATCGGCCCCAGGCCGTCGCGGCGACGCGAGCGGTTGACGATGTCGCCGAAGAAGTCGAAGAGCTCGCCCTGCGGCCGGACGACGATCTGGTTGCCGATCGTCTGCTTGTTCGCGCCGGTCTCGTAGATCTTGCGGGCGGGCTCCCACGTGTCGCCGCCGTCGGTCGTGCGCGTGAAGTAGATCGGGCCCTTGAAGCCGAGCCCGATCGGATTCTCGGGTGCGTGCACGGCGCGGCCGGCCTGCTGCACCCGATCCCAGACCGCGTACACGAAGTCGGGATCGTTCGGATCCGCCGTGATCGAGTTCTTGTCGTGGAGGAAGCGTGGGTCGTCCTCGGTGACGAGCAGGATCGGGTCCTCCCAGGTGAGACCTCCGTCCGTTGACCGGCTGTACACCATGCCGTTGTCCCCGAAGCCGCCCGTCGGCAGGTCTGGATCGGTGACGAGGCTCATCGAGTGGGCCGTGCCGTCCGGCCCGAACGTGACCCAGGGATCGGACGCCCGCTGGAACGGGCCCCCGGTGCAGGTCGTCTCGGTCGGCACGGCGACCTGGGTCCACGTGGCGCCTCCGTCGAACGTCACGGCGGCGACGGTGCCCTTCGAGCCGCCGTTGGAGTACCGGTCCTGCTGGTAGACGGCGATCTGGTTGTCCGCATCGGTCGGGTTGACCTCGATCCAGGGCTCCACCTCGCTGCCGAGGAAGTTGATCCCACCGCCGTCCGGAGGACATGCGGCGAACGGGTTCGTCGTGGAGACCTCGACCGGCGGCGATGCCGCCTGCGGCGTCGCTCCCGCGGCCACGGCCGTCACGGCCACGGCGAGGGCGGCGAGTGCGGCGAGGGTGCGGAAACGATCCTTCGTGCTGCTCATGAGCAGCCTCCTCTTCCGCTAGGCCCGGGCCCGGCCAACCGGGCGTTGATACGCGGCGAGTCTAGCGCCGATCGGCTAGTTCGGCTCCTCGCCGCGGCCGTCAGTAGACTCGGAGCATGACTCTCATCTCCTTCGCCCGGGGCTTCCCGGGCCCGGATCTGCTCCCGATCGACGAGTTCGGCGACTGCGCGAAGGCGGCACTCGCCCGCGACGGTGCGACGGCGTTGAACTACGGCCCGCCGCTCGGCTACCTCCCGTTGCGGGAGTGGATCGCCGAGCGCCACGACGTCGACGTCTCGCGCGTCATGATCACCAACGGGTCGCTGCAGGCGTTCAGCTTCATTGCCCGCCACCACGTCCAGACGGGGGCGAAGGTCTTCGTGGAAGCCCCCTGCTACGACCGCTCGCTCCGGATCCTCCGCCGTCTCGGCGCGGAGGTCGAGACCGTGCCGCTCTCCGACGACGGCCTCGACCTCGACGTGCTCGAGCGGGCGCTCGGGGAGACCGACGGGCCGAGCCTCGTCTACACGATCCCGACGTTCCAGAACCCGAGCGGCCGGACGCTCTCCGAGCCGAATCGCCACCGTCTCATCGAGGTGGCCCGCGCGCACGGAGCGGTGATCCTCGAGGACGACCCCTACGGGCTCCTGCGCTTCGGCGGCGAGCCGCTCCCGCGGCTCTTCGAGCTCGCGCGGGGCGAGGGAGCCATGCTCCTTTCCTCCTTCTCGAAGACGGTCGCGCCGGGTATCCGTGTGGGCTTCGCCATCCTCCCCGAGGAGCTCATGGGCGCGATGCAGACATTCGTCTTCGAGAACTACGTCTCGCCGGTCATGTTCGTCGAGGCGACGCTCCACGAGTTTGTCTCGAGAGGGCGCTTCGACCCGAACCTCGAGGCGGTCCAGGAAGCCCTCCACGTCCGCCGCGACGCGATGATCTCCGCGCTCGCGCGCGAGATGCCGGAGGGAACGAGGTGGAACGAGCCCGACGGCGGCTATTTCCTGTGGGTCGATCTTCCGGGCGGGCTGAGCGCGGAGAGCCTCCTCGCCCAGGCGGACGAGGTGGGCGTCGCATTCATCAAGGGCCCGGACTTCTTCTTCGACGGCGGCGGGGACTCGTCGCTCCGGCTCGCCTTCTCCTACGAGCGGCCGGAGGCGATCGACGAGGGCATCACCCGGCTCGGGAAGCTCGTGCGCGACGCGGCCGCCGTTCCGGCGTGACGCTACCACCGTTCGTCGCGACGCACGTCGACGAGCTCGACCGCTTCGGCGGCGAGCTCGACACGATCCCGATCCGGATTCCGCTGGGCATCGGCGCCTTCGGCGTCAACGCCTACGGCCACCGTGAGGCCGGAGGACAGGTGATCGAGGAGCACGACGAGCTCGGTGCGGGCGCGGGGCGCCACGAGGAGCTGTACGTCGTCCTCGAGGGTCGGGCGCGCTTCACTCTGGCGGGCGAGGAGCTCGACGCTCCCGCCGGCACCCTCGTCTTCGTGCGTGACCCGGCTACGCGCCGCGCTGCGACCGCGGTCGAGCCCGACACCACGGTGCTCGTGGTCGGCGGCACGGTCGGGAAGGCGTTCGCACCCTCGCCGTGGGAGTCCTGGCTGGAGGCGCTGCCCTCCTATACCGCAGGGGACTTCGAGTCGGCCCGAGGCGTCCTGGCCAGGGCTCTCGAGCAGCACCCCGACAACCCGAACGTCCTCTACAACCTCGCCTGCTGCGAGGCGCTCGTGGGCCGCCGCGAGGCCGCACTGGGTCATCTGCGGCGTGCCGCCGAGCTCGACCCGCGGGTGGGCGAGTGGGCCGCGCGCGACCCCGATCTCGACTCGATCAGGGACGAGATCTAGGCTGCTGCGTGCGCCCGGAGGGCCGGGCGGGCGACCAGCCTCGGCTGCTCGGGCGGCTCGAGCCTGGCGGCCTTCGCCGACCGGAATGTCGGGCACGGGCCGTCCGCCAGAGCACAGAGTGCCGCCTGGCAAAAATAGCAGTCTTTGCAGGTGATTTGCCGCCGCTTCGCCATAGATCCGGGGGCGCCCATCTTATGACTGCGCCCCGTTCGGGTTAAGCGTTGCCGCGACGAAAAACACGCAATTTCCGGAAGGTTCCGCTCCCGTGTTGGCGGTCGAGAAAACTATGAGGTCGTCAGCACGGACAACGCTTCGTCGAATGTCGATACGGGAACGACCCGAAGATCCTCGACCGCGTCGCTGGCCTCCTCGTAGTTGCCGTCGGGCACGAGGAAGATGTCCGCTCCGGCCTCGCGGGCTCCGATCGCCTTCTGCTTCACCCCGCCGATGGGCAGCACCGTCCCGTCGAGCGCGAGCGCGCCGGTCGCCACGACCGTCCGGTCGCGATCCAGGTCCTCGCCCAGCTCGTCGACGATGTCGAGGGCGAACGCGAGGCCGGCCGAGGGCCCACCGATGCCCCCGGCGTCGATCTCGACGTCCAGCGGGAACTCGAAGTCCTCGGCGTTCTGCACTTCGACGCCCATCACCGCACGGTCGGGATCGCCCTCGGCTGCCCTGGTCCCGACCGTCAGCCGCCTCACGGGCTCGTCCGCGTGCCGCACGGTCAGCTCCACCTCGTCACCAGGGTTCACGCCGGCGAACACGTCGCGCAGCCCCTCGGTCGTCTCGACCATCTCGCCGTTCACCGCGACGATGACGTCCCCCACCTCCAGCATGCCGTCCGCCGGCGCGTCCGGGATGACCAGCGTGACCTCGGCCCCGAGCGGCGTCACCTCGACCTCCCGGCCCAGATGGTCGAGTGCGACCGCGATCGACACGAGCTGCGACCGCGACATGTCGTTGAGGCTCGAAGCGCGGCGCTGCTGGTCGCTGACGCCCTGAGGATTCAGCACGCGCTCCGGGAGCAGCGACGCGCCCTCGTGAATGCCCGGGAAGATCCGCTCGAGCAGGTTGGCGCGCCCGACCCGGACGTCGACCATGTAGATCCCGCTCTCGTCCTCGTCCCGGCTCTCGCCCGGGATCGCGACGAGCGGATCCGTCGGCCGGGCGCGGTCAGGAAGCACGATGTAGTGGTCAGACGGGATCCAGGTGAGGGCGAGCCCGAGGAGAACCACGAGCAGGACGAGCGAGCCCAGGACGACCAGACGGCGGCGCATCCAGCGATCGTAGCCCCGCGGTTCGGGGCTGGGCGCCGCTCGCTAGCCGGTCAGGACGGAGACGACGTCGCGAACCGCCGCGGCGGACTCGTCCAGGGCGGCGCGCTCCCCCTCGGTCAGGTCGAGCTCGACGATCTCTTCGACGCCGCCGGCGCTGAGCTTGACCGGGACGCCCATGTAGAGGTCGTCGATGCCGTACTCGCCCTGGAGGAGCGCCGTGCAGGGAAGAACGCGCTTCTGGTCGAGCATGACCGCGTCGACCATCTGCGCGACCGCCGCGCCCGGCGCGTACCAGGCGGACGTGCCGAGGAGCTCGACGACCTCGCCGCCGCCCTTACGGGTGCGCTCCACCATCGCCTCGATCGCTTCCGCCGACGCGAGCTTCGTCAGCGGGACGCCGCCGACCGACGTCGCGGAGACGACCGGCACCATCTGGTCGCCGTGGCCGCCGAGCACCATTGCGGTGACGTCCTTCGCCGAGGCGCCCGTCTCCCAGGCGATGAAGGTGCTGAAGCGGGCGGTGTCGAGGATGCCTGCCATGCCGAAGACGCGCTCGCGAGGCCAGCCGGACACGTTCTTCGCCACGTGGCACATCGCGTCGAGCGGGTTCGAGACGACCATGAGGATCGCATCCGAAGAGCGCTCGACGGCCTCGCGGGTCACGGAGCCGACGATCTGCTCGTTCGTCGTCACGAGGTCGTCGCGGCTCATGCCCGGCTTTCGCGGCAGGCCCGCAGTGACGACGACGACGTCGGAGCCCGCGGTCTCCTCGTACCCGTTCGAGCCCGTGATCGTGGGCTCGTAGCCGAGGACGGGTCCCGCCTCGTTCAGGTCGAGCGCCTTCCCCTGCGGGAGGCCCTCCTTGATGTCGACGAGAACCACGTCCGCGTAGTCGCGCCGCGCGATCTCCTGCGCGGCGGTCGCGCCGACGTTGCCCGCTCCGACCACCGTCACCTTCCGTCTCACACTCGAACTCCCATCCTGTCGATGACCGCGTCGGCGACCTCGCTCGTCCCGACCGCGGTCGGATCGTCCCGCTGGGGCTTCATGTCGTAGGTGACCGACTTGCCCTCCGCGATCACGGCGGCGATCGCCTCCTCCAGCCGGGTGGCCGCGTCGCGCTCCTCCACGTGGCGGAGCATCATGACGCCTGAGAGCATCATCGCCATCGGGTTCACCCGGTTCTGTCCCGTGTACTTCGGCGCCGAGCCGTGCGTCGGCTCGAAGACCGCTGCATGGGTGCCGAAGTTGCCGCCGGGAGCGAGGCCGAGGCCGCCGATCAGGCCGGCGCAGAGGTCGGAGACGATGTCCCCGTAGAGGTTCGGGCACACGAGGACGTCGTACTCCTCCGGCCGCTGGACGAGCTGCATCGAGAGGTTGTCCACGATCTTGTCCTCGAACTCGACGTCCTCGTTCTCGGCGGCGACCTCGCGTGCGACGTGCAGGAAGAGGCCGTCGGTGAACTTCATGATGTTGGCCTTGTGGACGGCGGTCACCTTGCGGCGGCCGTGCTTGCGGGCGTAGTCGAAGGCGAACTCGACGATCCGCTGCGAGCCGCTGATGGAGACCGGCTTCATACTCAGGCCCGAGTCCTGACGGACTCGTGCCTGACCGTGGCGCTCCAGCCAGTCGATGAGCTCCCGCGCTTCGTCGGAGCCCTCTTCGAACTCGATGCCGGCATAGAGGTCCTCCGTGTTTTCACGAATCACGACGACGTCGACCGAGTCGTAGCGCGAGCGCACGCCGGCGTAGCTCTTGCACGGCCGGACCTGGCCGTAGAGGTCGAGGCTCTTGCGCAGGGCGACGTTCACCGAGCGGAAGCCCGTCCCCACCGGCGTGGTGATCGGGCCCTTGATCGCCACGCCGTTCCGCTTGATCGAGTCGAGCACGTGGTCGGGCAGCGGGTTCCCGTCGTGCTGGTCCATGACGTCTGCGCCGGCCTCCTGGACGTCCCAGTCGAACTCGACGCCGGTGGCGTCGAGGACGCGCCTGGTCGCCTCGGCGATCTCGGGCCCCGTCCCGTCGCCGGGGATGAGCGTGACGCGATGCGGCATGGACGGGGAGCAATTCTATGTACCGCAGCCCGCGGTCGTGAGATACGGTGCCGGGCATGGAGAAGGAGCCGATGAACGACTTCAAGCCAGGACTCGAGGGCGTCGTCGCCTTCGAGACGGAGATCGCCGAGCCGGATCGGGAGGGGGGTGCCCTCCGCTACCGCGGGGTGGACATCGAGGAGCTGGTCGGCGTGCGTCCCTACGAGCAGATCTGGGGGCTCCTCGTCGACGACAGCTTCGAGCCCGGCATGCCTCGCTCCGAGGACGTGGCCCTCCCGACGCGCACCGGCAGCGCCATGGCCGACCTCGCGTCGGCGACCGCGGCGCTCGCGGGCCATTGGGGCCTCGGCCAGGTGATCGACATCTCGGACGAGCAGGCGCGCGACGACCTCGCCAGGCTCTCGGCCGCGATGATCTCCCTGGTCGCGCAGTCCGCGCGGGGCGACCAGCCGCGCGTAGCCGACGCCCGCGTGGCGGAAGGCGAGATCGCCGCCGAGCGCTTCCTGCTCCGCTGGCGCGGTGAGGCGGATCCGCGCCACGTCCAGGCGATCGACCGCTACTGGGTCTCGGCCGCCGAGCACGGCGCCAACGCGTCCACCTTCACGGGACGCGTCGTCTGCTCGACGGGAGCCGACTGCGGCGCCGCGATGGCCGCTGCGGTCGGGGCCCTCGGCGGGCCGCTCCACGGCGGAGCGCCGACCCGGGTTCTCAAGATGCTGGACGAGGTCGCGGACCGCGGCGACGCCGAGGGCTACGTCACCCAGCTGCTCGACCGAGGCGAGCGTCTGATGGGGTTCGGCCACCGGGTGTACCGGGCCGAGGATCCCCGCGCGCGCGTTCTGCGGGCGACCGCGCGCGAGCTCGAGTCGCCTCGCGTCGAGGTGGCCGAGGCGCTCGAGCAGGCGGCGCTCGCCGAGCTCGCGGAGCGCCATCCGGAGCGCGTGCTCGCGACGAACGTCGAGTTCTGGTCGGCGGTCGTCCTCGACATCGCGGAGATCCCGCCGCCACTGTTTCCGGCGATGTTCGCCGCCGCGCGGGTCGCGGGCTGGTCGGCTCATATCCTGGAGCAGAAGCAAACCGGGAGGCTCATCCGCCCGTCCGCGCGCTACGTCGGCCCGTCCCCCCGCTCCCTCACCTCGGTTGACTGAGGGTGACCTCGCCGAGGCCGTCGGCCGCGCCGCCGAGCTGACGGACGAGCGCGCGCTCGCTGATCTCCGGCGCTCGGTCGACGACGAGCTCGAGGCTGCCGCTCGCAGCGGCGACTACCGGGAGCGCGCGCTCGCGTACCGGGCAATCGGGCAGCTTCGCTTCAACCAGAAGACGGAGCTCCTCCGCCGCGGGCTCGAGGACGAGAGCCCGGCCGCGCGCGGATCCGCACTTCTCTCGCTCGAGTTCCTCTCCAGGACGCACCCCGGCGTGGTGAACAAGGTGCGCGGGACGTTGCACTCGCTCGCCAACGAGGATCCGAACGCGGCCGTCCGGCGCCTCGCGGTGCTGGCGCTCAGGAACGGCTCGCCCCAGCAGGACACGCTCACGCTGCTCGCCCACCTCGCCGCAGAGGGCGACGATCGAGACCTCCAGGCGTCCGCCGCGTCCGTCCACGCGGCGTTGAAGAAGAAGGCAGCCGCCCGCGCTTGACGGCGGCCGCTTCAGTTTGTAAAAGCTACAAGCTTCAAAAACTGAAGCGATCCGAAAGGGGATCCGATGGCCGAGTGCGACGTCATGCAGGCTGCGAACGAGGTCTACGCGGAGAGCTTCGACGACGGTGAGCTGCCGATGCCGCCCGGGCGGCGGCTCGCGATCGTGACGTGCATGGACGCGCGTCTCGACCCGGCGAAGTTCCTCGGGCTCGGGGTGGGCGACGCTCATGTGATCAGGAACGCCGGCGGCCTCGTGACCGACGACGCGGTGCGGTCGCTCGTCATCTCCCACTGGCTGCTCGGGACGGAGGAGGTGGCCGTCCTCGCGCACACCGACTGCGGGATGCTCACGTTCTCCAACGACGACCTGCGCTCGAAACTCCACCAGGAGGCAGGCGCAGATGCCTCGGAGGTCGATTTCAAGCCTTTCCCCGACCTGGAGGAGAGCGTGCGCAAGAGCGTGCAGACGATCCGGGAGTCGCCCCTGCTTCCCGATTCGCTCGACGTCTCGGGCTGGGTCTACGACGTGCGGAGCGGACGGATCACGGAGGTGGCAGAGGCTGCCTAGCGCCTGCGCGCGTGCGGGTGCGCCGCAAAGTAGGCCTCCCGCCGGCGCCGATCGGAGACGTGCGTGTAGATCTCGGTCGTCCCCAGGTCGGCGTGGCCGAGCATCTCCTGCACGCTTCTGAGGTCGGCTCCGCCTTCCAGCAGGTGCGTGGCGAAGGAATGGCGGAGGAGGTGCGGGTGGACGCGCTCCGGGTCGAGCCCTGCCTTCGCGGCCAGCCGGCGGACGATCAGGAACGCCCCGGCCCGTGTCAACGGTCCGCCCTGGGCGTTGAGGAAGAGCTCGGGGCGGTGGCGGCGGTCGAGGTACGGGCGGCCGCGGGAGAGGTAGCGGCGTAGCGCCTCGACTGCCCGGGTGCCGACCGGGACCACGCGCTCCTTGTCGCCCTTGCCGACGCAACGGACGAGACGGGCCTCGAGGTCGACGCCGCCGTGCTCGAGGCCCACGGCTTCGCTCACCCGCAGGCCCGCGCCGTAGAGGAGCTCGATCAGCGCCTGGTCGCGGAGGCTCCGCGGAGTCGTTCCGTTCGCCGCCTCGATCAGGCGCTCGACCTCGCTCAGGGACAGGGAGCGCGGGAGTCGCTGCCTGCGGCGTGGGAGGTCGACCTCGGCGGCGGGGTTGTCCGCGCGCCGGCCCAGGGCGACGAGATGCCGGTAGAACGTCCGCGCGGCGGCGGCCCGGCGTGCCACCGAGCTCGGCGCCTGTCCCCGCCCGCGCAGGTCGGAGAGCCACCCCTCGATCTCGTCGGGGCCGGCGCTCGCCGGCGTGTGGCCGAGGTAGGCCGTCAGGTCGGCGAGGTCGCGGCGGTAGGCCTCGACTGTGCGCGGCGCGCGGCGGGCCGCGAGCAGCGCGAGGAACCCATCCACGTCCGGATCGGCCACGGCCAGGTGCCTGGCACCGGGACGTGGCCCGCGTGGCCCATCAGGCTCGCGGGTGGGCACGGTCGTAGACCCTTCGCAGCCGCCTCGCGTCGACGTGGCTGTAGACCTGCGTCGTCGAGAGCGACGAGTGGCCGAGCAGCTCCTGGATCGTCCGCAGGTCGGCCCCTCCCTCCAGCAGGTGCGTGGCGAACGCGTGCCGGAGCCGGTGGGGATTGGGCAGGAGCCGGCGCAGCGAGGACGTGTCCAGCGGCCTCCCCCGCGCGGAGAGGAACAGCGAGTTCTCGGCGCCCCGCGCGAGCCGGGGCCGGCCGAGCTCGAGGTAGTGCCGCAGGTGATAGGCGGCCTCCTCGCCGAGCGGGACGACCCGCTCCTTGCCGCCCTTCCCGCGGACGTGGACGAGCTCCTGCTCGAAGTCGACGTCCGCGAGCTTCAGGTCCACGGCCTCCTGGGCACGGAGCCCCGCCGAGTAGACGAGCTCGAGCAGGGCGCGGTTCCGGAGGCCGAGCACGTCCCCCGCTTCCACCCCGGCGAGCAGCGCGTCGGTCTCGGCCGGCCTCGGCGCGTGGGGGAGCCGTCGCCGGCGCCTGCCCGAGACCGCAAGGTCGGGCACCCGGCTCGGCCCCAGAGTCGCGCGGATGAGGGAGCGGACGGCGGCCAGCTTGCGCGCGACGGTCGTCTGGGCGAGCTTTCGCGGCCGACGGCCGGGCCGGTCCGCGCCGAGCTCCGCCGCATAGGCTGCGAACGCCCGCGCGTCGAAGCCGGAGAGCGTGAGGCCGTTGCGGCGCAGCCAGGCGGCGAGCTCCTCCAGGTCGCGCCGGTACGCGCGTCGCGTCGCGTCGGAGAGGGCCTGGCTTCGCAGGAAGCGGTCAATAGCGGTGCTCGTGTCCACGTCGCGCAGTTCCGCCTCGCGCCTACGCTTCCTGCCGTGATCCTGGAAAACCGAGTGCGCGACCTCGTGCTGGCGAGCTGGGAGACGGACGCCGGGCACGTGGCCCGCGTTCTCCCCGCGGGCCTTGAGCCCGCCACGGTCGACGGCCGGCACCTCGTCACGATCGCAGCCCTCGGCTGGGAGGGCGGCCGCCTCGGCCTCCTGCCCGTGCCCCGCTTCACGCAGGTGAACGTCCGCGTCTACGCGCGCCACCGGGGCGAGACCGCCGTCGTCTTCCTCGCGCTGCGGGTCAGCCTCCTCGGGATGGGCGGCGCGCTCCTCGGGTTCCCGGTACGTCCGAGTCGCGCGCGCGTGCGCGAGGGGGTCGTCGAGGCGAAGGGCTTCGGGGTCGAGCTGCACTACGAGCGCCGCGGCCCGGCCGAGGCCGGCGAGCTCGGCTCCCACGATCTGGGTCTCTTCGAGGCGGCCGGCCTACGCGAGCTGCGCGTTCGCCGTGGCGAGGCGACCTGGGAGCACGCGGTCCCGCTGGGGCCCGTCCGGGCGGATCCGCTCCTGGCCCTGGGCTTCGCCGTCGACGACTCGCCGGAGCTGCTTTACGCGCCGCGCGCCTCCTTCGAGGTCGTGCTGCCACCGCGCCGCGCCGGCACCGGTCCCTAGAGCCCGGGCGGGCGGGTCGGCGCGTCGGAGCCCGTCCGGGCGCGGAGCCACGCCTCGAGGCTCTCGTGCAGCTCGGTCGTCGTCCCCTCCGCGCTCACGCGGACGGAGTAGATGTGCCCCTCGGCGCAGCGGTAGAGCTGCTCCTGGAATGGGCGCTTCCACCAGAGGAAGCCGACGGCGCCGACGAACGGCGTGCCGACGGGGACGGTCGGGGGTGAGTTGCATCCGGGGCAGGCGTGCCCGCTCATCGGAGCAGCTCCCGCATGCGCGCGGCCCGGTAGTCGAAGATCTCGTCCAGCCAGCGGCCGACCGCGAGGCGGCGGACGAGCGGCGCCAGCGGCCCGCCGTGCAGTCGGTAGCGCACGAGGTCGAAGATCTCTGTGCCGGCCGGCACGGGGCTGAGGCGGTGCGTGTGCTCCCAGAGCGGGTAGGGACCCGAGAGCTGGAGGTCCGTGAACGAGCGCGGCGGGCGCCAGTCGACGATCTCGGTGCGCCAGCGGATCGGCACCCCGAAGAGGAAGAGCCGGTAGCGGAGGAACGAGCCGCGTTCGAGCCGGTGCGGGGCTTCGACGATGCGAAAGCGGAGCCACGGAGGCGTGATCGCCTCTAGGTTCCACGGGTCCGCGAAGAAGGCGAAGGCCTCCTCGAGGCCCGCCGTGACGACCTGGCTTCGCTCGAGGGAAAACTCCATGCGGCCGAGAAGCTGAACCAGGCGTACGATACGCGGATGGCCATCACGGAGGCCACCGACCTCGAGGCGCACGGGATCCGCCCGCGCGGGCAGGTCTTTTGGAATCCGACGGTCTCGCAGTGCTACTCGCACGCGCTCGCCCTGGGTGCCGGGCGACTGGCCGAGGGCGGGCCGCTGGTGGTCGACACGAGGCCGCACACCGGTCGATCCCCCAACGACCGCTACGTCGTCCGCGAGCCCGGCTCGGAGGAACGGATCGCCTGGGGAGACGTCAACGTCCCGATTCCGGAGGAGACCTGCGAGAGCCTTCGCGAGCGGGTCGTCGATCGTCTCGGGAGCGGCGACGTCTACGTCGTCGACGCCTTCGCCGGCGCCGATCCGAGGCACTGCCTCGCCGTGCGCGTCGTCACCGAGTCCCCCTGGCACGCGCTCTTCGCCCGCACGCTCTTCATCGACCCGAGCGAGCGGGAGCTTGCCGATCACAACCCGCAGGCGCTCGTCCTCCATGCGCCGTCCGTCGAGGCCGATCCGGCCGAGGACGGGACGCGGAGCACGACGTTCGTGGTCCTCCATCCCAGCCGTGCCGAGGTGCTGATCGGCGGGACGCTCTACGCCGGCGAGATCAAGAAGTCGATCTTCTCGCTCATGAACGACCGGCTGCCGCTCGAGGGCGTGCTGCCGATGCACTGCTCCGCGAACGTCGACGACGAGGGCCGCGTGGCGATCTTCTTCGGGCTCTCGGGCACCGGGAAGACGACCCTCTCGGCCGACCCGGAGCGGCACCTGATCGGTGACGACGAGCACGGCTGGGGAGACACGGGCGTCTTCAACCTCGAGGGCGGCTGTTATGCCAAGGTCATCCGCCTCTCGCCCGAGGCGGAGCCGCAGATCCACGCCACGACCCGAACCTGGGGAACCGTCCTGGAGAATGTCGTCGTAGACGAGTGCGGCCTCCTCGACCTCGACGACGGCTCGAAGACCGAGAACACCCGCGCCGCGTACAAGCTGGAGCGCATCGGCAACGCGCTCCCGGGCAAGCGGGCCGAGCACCCGAGCTCGATCGTCTTCCTCACCGCCGACGCGTTCGGCATCCTCCCGCCAATCGCCCGCCTGACCCGGGATCAGGCCATGTTCTACTTCCTTTCGGGCTTCACCGCGAAGCTCGCCGGCACCGAGATCGGCATCGACGACCCTCTGCCGACGTTCTCGGCCTGCTTCGGCGAGCCGTTCCTGCCGCAGGCCCCGGCCGTCTACGCGCGGCTGCTCGGAGAGAAGCTCGACGCGCATCCGCACGTCAACGTCTGGCTCGTCA
Organism: Gaiellaceae bacterium; assembly: GCA_035457655.1. Classification (GTDB taxonomy): domain Bacteria; phylum Actinomycetota; class Thermoleophilia; order Gaiellales; family Gaiellaceae; genus JAIBJN01. Next base: position 1,596 of record DATIBF010000004.1, on the reverse strand, counting down.
ACACCGGCTGGACGGGAGGGCCCTACGGCCAAGGGGAGCGGATGCCCATCGCGGCTACGCGGAGGCTCCTCCACGCCGCTCTCGAGGAGGGCCTCGACGAGGCCGAGTACCGGGTCGACCCGGTGTTCGGCTTCGAGGTACCCGTGGACGTCCCCGCGGTCGACCGGAGCCTGCTCGATCCGAGCTCTACCTGGGCCGATCCAGAGGCGTATGACGCGAGGGCGAGAGACCTCGCGGCGAAGTTCAGGGAGAACTTCGAGCGCTTCACGGACGCGCCTGAGTCCGTTCGGCTGGCGGGACCGCGGCTCTAGCGTTTCGTATAGCTTCCCTGGAGGTGGAAGCGAAGCACGACGTCCTCATCGTCGGCGCCGGTTGCGCGGGCATGCGCGCCGCGATCGAGGCATTCGACGCCGGCGCCGACGTCGCGGTCATCTCCAAGATCCATCCCACCCGCAGCCATTCCGGAGCCGCCGAGGGAGGCATCAACGCCGCCCTCGGGAACGCCTCCGAGGACGACCCCGAGAAGCACGCCTTCGACACCGTCAAGGGCTCCGACTACCTGGGCGACCAGGACGCGATCGAAGTCCTGTGCCAGGAGGCCCCGGACGACGTCTACCAACTCGAGCACTGGGGGGCCGTCTTCTCGCGGACGGAGGACGGCCGCATCGCGCAGCGCCCCTTCGGCGCCGCCGGGGAGCCGCGCACGGCATATGCAGCCGACATCACCGGCCACGTGCTCGTGCACGTCCTCTACGAGCAGATGATGAAGCGCGACGTCAAGACGTACGAGGAATGGTTCGCCTGGCGGCTCGTCGAGGACGACGGCCGCTGCCAGGGCGTCATCTGCTGGGATCTCCTCGACGGCGGGCTCAAGCTCGTGGGCGCGAAGACGGTCATCCTCTGCACCGGCGGCGCCGGGCGGCTCTACACCGGCACGACGAACGCCTACTCCTGCACCGGCGACGGCATGGCGCTCGCGCTCCGGATGGGCGTGCCCCTGAAGGACATGGAGATGATGCAGTTCCACCCGACGACGCTTTCGCCGTCGGGCGTGCTGATCACCGAGGGCTGCCGGGGCGAGGGCGCCTACCTGCTCAACTCGGAAGGCGAGCGCTTCCTCAAGAACTACGCGCCGAACGCGATGGAGCTGGCGAGCCGCGACGTCATCTCGCGCGCCGAGCAGATCGAGATCGACGAGGGCCGCGGCGTGGACGGCAACGTCCTCCTCGACCTCCGCCACCTCGGCGCCGACCGGATCATCGAGCGCCTGCACGGGACGCGCGAGCTGAGCATGGTCTTTGCGGGCGTCGACCCGATCCACGAGCCGATCCCGGTGCGCCCCGGCTCCCACTACCACATGGGAGGCGTCGACACCGACCTCGACGGCAAGACCGTGCTCGAGGGGCTCTACGCGGCGGGCGAGTGCGCCTGCGTCTCCGTCCACGGTGCGAACCGCCTCGGCGGGAACGCGCTCATGGAGACGATCACCTACGGCAAGCGCGCGGGGCGCGCGGCCGCCGACTGGGCGCTCGCGAACACGGTCGTCGCGCCGCCGGAGTCGGCGCTGGAAGACGCCGAGAGTGACCTCCGGGCCCT
>DATIBF010000003.1:0-5812 GCA_035457655.1 Gaiellaceae bacterium | reverse complement strand
GGTGCCGCGAGGCCTGCGACGCGGCGGCCGACGGCGCAGGCGAAGAGGCCCGGGCTCGCATGCGCGAGGCCTTCCTCACCTCGGCGCGCTACGAGCTCGCGTTCTGGGAGGCCTCCTGGCGCGAGGAGCCGCCGCTCCTCGCATAGTTCAGAGCCGTCCGGAGCGAATGACGCCCCAGACGAGCCAGATGCTGAGGAACGCCGAAAGGAAGAGGCCGATCGCGGCAACGAGCGGGACGCCCAGGATCGTGATCCCGCCCTCGATCGACGCCGCCAGGATCCCGGAGGTGATCGCGCCGCCGAGGGCGACCATGGCGATGCCGAGCCGGTTGAAGACGATGTCCATGCGGTGGATGAGCTCGTCGAGGCCCTGGTGGCGGAAGCCGACCTCGATCTGGCCGTCCCGCACCTCCTGGAGGACGTCGTGGACCTGGTACGGGAGCTCGAGCATCATGCTCGCGTAGCTCCGGGCCTCGCTCTGGACGCGCGCGGCCACGCGTTGCGGCGTGAAGCGCTCGATCATGAGCTCGCGCGCGTACGGCTTCGCCACCTCGAACACGTTGAAGTCCGGGTAGAGCTCGATGCCGACCGCGCCGAGGGTGGCGATGGCGCGGTCGAGCAGGATGAAGCGCGTCGGCAACGTGAGCTGCATCCGGTAGATGAGGGCGAACGCCTCCCGGATCACCTGGATCGGGTCGATCTCGGAAAGGCTCGCGCCGTAGTAGCGGTCGAAGATCGTCCGCAGCTCGGCGACGAACTCCTCCTCGCGCTCCTTCGGGTAGCGAACCCCGAGCGACGCGAGCCGGCGCGGGATCGCCTCGACGTTCTGGTTCACCACCTCGATGAAGAGCCCGGTCAGCTTGGAGGAGTCGTCGGGCGCGAGCTGGCCGGCGGTCCCGAAGTCGACGAGGCCGATCTGGTCGAGCTCCTCGAGGACGAGGATGTTGGCGGGGTGCGGGTCGGCGTGGAAGAAGCCGTGGCGGAAGATCATCGCCATCCAGGTCTCGGCGATCCGGTAGGAGATCTGACGGCGCTCGGCCATCGTGTACTTGTCCGTGTCGAGGTCGCGGAGCTGGACGCCCTCGAGCAGCTCGAGCGTCAGCACGCGCGAGCGCGAGTAGCTCCAGTAGACGCGCGGAACCCGCACGTGCTGGTAGCCCGCAAAGTTGCGATGGAACTGCTCGGCGTTCCGGGCCTCGATGCGGTAGTCCAGCTCCTGCCTGATCGAGCGCGCGAACTCGTCCACGACCGCGACGGTGTCGATGAACTCGAGCGCGCGGACGCGCTCCCGCGCGAGGCGGGCGAGCTGGTACATGAGCTCGAGGTCGGCTTCGATCTGGCGCGGTGCGTTCGGCCGCTGGACCTTCACGACGACACGGCGGCCGTTCGGGAGCGTGGCGCGGTGCACCTGCCCGATCGACGCGGCCGCCACCGGTGTCTCCTCGAAGTCCACGTAGAGCTGCTCCAGCGTCAGCCCGAGCTCCTCCTCCACGACAGCACGCGCCTGCTCGAACGGAAACGGCGTCACGGAGTCCTGGAGCGCCTTCAGCTCGAAGACGATGTCGGGGGGGACGATGTCCGGGCGCGTCGAGAGGAGCTGCCCGAACTTCACGAAGGTCGGGCCGAGCTCGTCGAGCATCTCCCGCAGGCGCTGGCCGCGCGGCGATCCCTCGGGGTCGATCTCGACCTCGCGGCCGAGGCGCGAGCGCACCGCGGCCGGCCCGCGCGTCTCGAAGAGGTAGCCGAACCCGTGCCTGGCGGCGACCTGGGCGATCTCGGACATGCGCCCCAGCTGCCGCACTGCGGGCCGGGAGCTCATCCCTAGTGCCCCTTCAAGTAGTGCTGGCTTGCCTGGAGGGGCACTAGTCCTTCTCGACAAGTCGCAGGCGGTGCTCGAGCTGGGCGAGCCTGAGCTCGAGCTCCTCGTACTCGCGGCGCGTCACGAGCCCCATCTCCCGGAAGAGCCCGGAGAAGGTGGCGCCCGCCCGCTCGCCGACGCGCAGGGCCTCGCCGCGCCAGCGGCCGACGACGTCGTCGACGATCGAGCGCGCCTCGTCGCGGCTCACCTTGCCGCGGCCGGCGAGCTCGTCCACCAGCTCCTCGGTCCGCTCCTTCGTCAGCGCGACGACGCCGACGCCGGCCAGGAAGAGCTCCTCCGCGGTCGCGCGGAGAGAGCGGTCGGAGTCGTTGCTACCGGGCTCGGCCATGCGGCCTCGCGCGCCGGCGCTTCCGCCGCGCCTCCCGCCTCGCCGCGGTGCCGTCCGTGCCCCCGTCCCCGGCCGGAACCTCGGCCTCCTCCTGCTCGCCGTCCTCCACCGCGACGGCGACCGGCGCTGCCTCCGGCTCCGGCGCGACCTCGGGCTCCGGCGCGGCCTCGGGCTCGGGCTCGGGCTCCTCGCCCGCGCGCTGCTCCGACTTCTCGCCCACGGTCTCGAGCTTCTCTTGGAGGCCGGCGTCCTTGCGCCGCGCGAACTCGGGCTCCCGCTCCTTGAGGACCGCGAGGAACGGGGTGGCGATGAAGATCGTCGAGAACGCGCCCGAGGCGATGCCGATCAGGAGCGCGAACGCGAACTCCTTGAGCGTGTCGCCGCCGAAGAGGATCAGCGAGAGGATCGGCAGGAGCGTGATGAACGTCGTCGCCAGCGAGCGGCGGACCGTCTCCCAGAGCGACTGGTTGGCGATGGCCGCGAAGCTCGACTTGCGCATCAGCGGGATGTTCTCCCGGACGCGGTCGAAGATGATGATCGTGTCGTACATCGAGTAGCCCAGGATGGTGAGCAGGGCGGCCACGGTCGCGGCCGTCACCTCCCAGCCGAAGAGCGCGTACACGCCCATCGCGACCGTGATGTCGTAGAACAGCGCCCGGAAGATCGGGAGCGCGAAGACGAACTCGAAGCGAATCGTCACGTAGATGACGATCAGGACGAGCGAGGCGATGATCGCGTAGATCGCGCTCTTGAGGATCTGCTCGCTGAAGCTCCCGGAGACGTTGCGGATACCGATCGACTCGGCGCCGAGGTCGTTCTCGAGGGCGAGCGTGAGCTCGTTCTGCTCCGCCGTCGTCAGCGACTCGGTCTTGATCTGGAACTGCTGGTATTCGCCGTTCGTCTCGTCGCCGCGGCCCTGGATGACGGCACCGGCGCGCCCGAGGGCCCCCATCTCGTCCCGCACGTCCTCCACGGCCGTGGGCTCCGCCGTCTCGAACGAGACCTGCGTCCCGCCCTCGAAGTCGATGCCGAGGTTGAGGCCCTTGAAGATGATCGCGGCGACCGCGACGACCAGGATCACGGTGGCGGTCGTGAACCAGATCCTCCGCATCCCGACGATGTCGACCTTCTGCCACTCCGGGATCTTCTGGGCGCTCGCGCCCATGAACTTCGGGTTGTCGAACCAGCGGAAGCGCGACAGGACGCCGAGCAGCGCGCGGGTGGCGAGCACGGCCGTGAACATCGAGATGAGCGCTCCGAGCAGCAGCATGAGCGCGAAGCCGCGCACGCCGCCGGTCGCGACCATGAAGAGAACGGCCGCGGTGATCATGGTCACCACGTTCGCGTCCACGATCGTCGCGAAGCCCTTGCGGTAGCCGGTGGCGATCGCGGCGCGCACGGACTTCCCGGCGCGCACCTCTTCCTTGATGCGCTCGAAGATGACGATGTTCGCGTCGGCCGCGACCCCGATCGTGAGGATGATCCCCGCGATGCCCGGCAGCGTCATCGTCACGTTGAAGGCCAGGATGGCGCCGTAGAGGAAGACGCCGTAGACGGCGAGGCCGATGATGGCGACGACGCCGAGGAAGCGGTAGACGAGCAGCAGGAAGAGCGCGACGGCGATGAGGCCGCCGATGCCGGCGATGAGCGCCTGCCGGAGGGAGTCCTCGCCGAGCGTCGCCGAGACCTGCGTCGAGTCGACCTGGACGAACTCGACCGGGAGCGCGCCGGTCTGGAGGACGAGCGCGAGGTCCTTCGCCTCCTGGATCCCGTCGAGGCCGCTGATCTGGGCGCTGCCGCCCGAGATGCCGTCGGCGAGGCTCGGGTCGGTGAAGTCGATGATCGGGAACGAGCGGATCTCGTTGTCCAGGACGATGGCGAAGCTCTGCGCGAACTGGCGCGCTTCCTCGCCGCGGCCGGTCACTCCGTTCTGCGCGGCCAGGAGCGCGCCCCGCTGGGACAGCTCCCGCGTGATGTCGTGGAACTTGTCGCCGCCGTCGTCCGTGAAGTCGAGGAGGACGATCGGCTCCCCGGTCTGGGTGTCGAAGTCCTGGCGCGTCCCGTCCGCGTTCAGGTCCTCGCCGGTCAGCTCGGGGACCGGTTTCTCCGCGTCGTCCGGCTGGTACGTGTACAGGTAGTACCAGGGCTGTGCCGCCGAGACGCCACCGGGGCAGGGCTGGGCGGCAGCGCTCTCGTCGTCCGTGTTGCTCCCGCAGGTGAGCACGGTCCGGTTGCTGGGGACGACGTAGAACTCCGATCCCTCGGGCGCCTCACCCCCCTCGACCTGCTGGAGGAGCTCCTCCTTCGTGGCGGCGGGGCCGGCGAGGCGCTCCTTCTCCTCGCCGTAGAGGTACCACTCGCGCGCGGTCGTGCCCTCGGGCAGGTCGTCCTCGGCCGTCAGGAGCGGCAACAGCGTCGGGCTCGGCACGGGGTTGCCGGCGCCGTCGGAGGAGACGGGCTGGACGTCGCCCTGGAGGTCGTAGAACTCGAGCTGCGCCGTCTGTCCGATCACCGTCGCCGCCCGCTGGGCGTCGAAGACGCCGGCGAGGTCGACGACGATCTGGTCCGGCTCCTGGCGACGGATCTCCGGCTCGGAGACACCGATCTTGTCCACCCGCTGGCGGATGATCTCGACCGACCGGTCGAGATCCTCGTCCGACAGCTCCTGTCCCGCTTCCGGCCGCGCCTCGAGCACGACCTCGAGGCCGCCCTGCAGGTCGAGGCCGAGCGTTGGGGACCGGAAGGTGCCGAGCACGACGACGGCCGCGACCGCGCCGAAGAGGGCGAGCAGGATGAGGAGGTAACGGCGGAGCGACACGGTCGGCGTCTAGCGGCGGGCCTGCTCCTCCGCGACGGGCTCGGGCTCGAACGTCTCCGGCTCCGGCGCCGTCTCGGGCTCGGGGGCCTCTGCGGGCTCCTCGGCCATCGCGGCGGCCTCCTCCGGCGTGACCTTGCTGGCGATCGCCCGCCGGGCGACCGCGATCCTGACGTCCGCGTCGATCTCGAGCTGGACGCGCTCGTCGTCGACGCCGGTGATCTCGCCGTAGATGCCGCCGGCGGTGATCACCTCGTCCCCGACCTGGAGGTTCGAGAGCATCTCCTGAACGCGCTTGGCCTGCTGCCGCTGCGGACGGATCAGCAGCAGGTACAGGAACACGAGCATCACGAGGAAGAAGATGAAGATTGGGTCCACTTGCCGAGCCTCCTAGCAGGCTGCCTCAACTGCCCCGGGCCGCTCCTCCGCCGCGGCCGCGAGGTAGACGGAAACGCACATGCTGCGGCGAAAAGGTAGCAGGCGCCGGGCTTCGATCAGGCCTCGAGCCGCCCGAGCGCGTCAGCCTTGAACGCCGCCAGGCGGCCCTCCAGGACGGCCTCGCGCGCCGCGGCCGTGAGGTCGAGCAGGAAGCGGACGTTGTGCTCCGAGAGGAGGACGAGCCCGAGGAGCTCCTGCTGGTTGACCAGGTGGCGGAGGTACGCGCGCGAGAAGCCTGTGCACGCCCGGCAGGGGCACCCGTCCTGGAGCGGCGCACCGTCACGGGAGAAGCGGGCGTTCTTCAGGTTCAGCCTCCCCTCCCAGGTCAGCGCCGAGCCCGTGCGTCCCAGCCG
>DATIBF010000002.1:0-7287 GCA_035457655.1 Gaiellaceae bacterium | reverse complement strand
GGACGAGTCCGACGTGGCGAGCCTCGTGGATGACGAGGACGACGATGGCGACGGCGACGACACCAAGGGCGACGACGACACCTCCGGCGGCAACAACACCGGCGACGGCGACGACACCAAGGGCGACGACGACACCTCCGGCGGCAACAACACCGGCGACGGCGACGACACCAAGGGCGACGACACCAAGGGCGACGACGACACCAAGGGCGACGACGACACCTCCGGCGGCAACAACACCGGCGACGGCGACGACACGAACGGCGGAGACGACACCGGCGGCCCGGGTAAAGGCGACGAGACGTCCGACGACGACTAGACCGCCTGGCTCGATCATTCGCCCGCCACTTCGACGGGGGCGCGCAGCGCCCCCGTCGCCGTCCTAGAGGGCGCCCAGGGCCTCGCGGGCGATCCGGTCCTGCTCGAGGACGTGGGCCGTCGGGTAGCCCTCGCTCGGGCTCGCCCGCCACGGCCGACCAACGTAGCGCAGGTCGACCTCGGCGGGAAGACCCTCCTCCAGGCGGTGGCGGATCGCGCGCCACGCGCCCATGTTCTGAGGCTCCTCCTGCGTCCACACCACCTCGGTGACGAGCGGATACCGGGAGAGGAGCTCGTCGTACGCGGCGACCGGGAACGGGTAGAGCTGCTCGATGCGGACGACCGCGACGTCCTCGGCTTCCTCCGAGGCGTCGTGGCCGACGACATCGTAGTAGACCTTCCCCGAGCACAGGATCAGGCGCCGGGCCTCCCGCTTGGCGTCGGCGTCGAGCCGCGGGTCGTCGAAGATCGCCCTGAACCCGCCCGTGGCCAGCTCCTCCAGGTGGGAGGTCGCCGCCTTCAGGCGGAGCAGCCCCTTGGGCGTGAGCAGGACGAGCGGACGGCCCTTGGGGTGGAGCGCCTGCCGGCGCAGGACGTGGAAGTACTGGGCCGCGGTCGAGGGATTGACGATGCGGACGTTTTCCTGGGCGGCGAGCTGCATGAAGCGCTCGAGCCGCGCGCTCGAGTGCTCGGGGCCGTTGCCCTCGTAGCCGTGCGGGAGCAGAAGGGTGAGCCGTGAGCTCTGGCCCCACTTGGAGAGGCCCGAGACGATGAACTGGTCGACGATCACCTGCGCCGAGTTCACGAAGTCCCCGAACTGCGCCTCCCAGAGGACGAGCGCCCGCGGGACCTCGACGGAGTAGCCGTACTCGAACCCGAGCGTGGCGACCTCGGAGAGCGGGGAGTTGTGCGCCTGGAACGGCGCGCGCGAGCCGGGCAGGTGGCGGATGGGCACGTACTTCTCGCCGGTCATGTAGTCGTTGAGGACGAGGTGGCGGTGCGAGAAGGTGCCGCGCTCGGTGTCCTGGCCGGTCAGGCGCACCGGCGTCGCGTCGGCCAGCAGGCTGCCGAAGGCCAGCGCCTCGGCCTGCGCCCAGGCGATCCCTCCCTCTTCGCCGAGCGCGTCGCGCCGGCGCTCCAGCTCCTTCGCGAGCTTCGGATGCACGGTGAAGCTCTCCGGCACCCGGAGCAGGTGCTCGTTCAGCTCGCGGAGGACGTCGGTGGGCACCGCGGTGTCGATCTGGGCATCGGCGCCACGGCCGATCCGGCGCTCCTTGCGCCGCGCGCTCCCGGCAAACGATGCCTTCAGCTCCTCGTGGACGGCGCGCAGGCGCGCCTGCTCCTCCTCGACGAGGCGCTCGGTCTCCGCCTCGCCGACGAGGCCCAGCTCCTGGAGCGCCCGCGCGTACTGCTCGCGGACGGTCGGGTGCTCCTCGATCAGCTTGTACATGAGCGGCTGCGTGTAACCCGGCTCGTCGCCTTCGTTGTGGCCGAAGCGCCGGTAGCCGACGAGGTCGACGACGACGTCGTGGTGGAACCGCTCACGGAACGCCATCGCCAGCCGGATGGCCGAGACCGCTGCCTCGGGGTCGTCGGCGTTCACGTGGAAGATCGGGGTGTCGAAGCCCTTGGCCAGGTCGGACGAGTAGCGCGTCGAGCGCCCCTCGTCGGGATTCGTGGTGAAGCCGACCTGGTTGTTGGCGATCAGGTGCAGCGTTCCCCCGGTCGTGTAGCCGGGGAGGCCGCCGAGGTTCAGTGTCTCGGCGACGACGCCCTGCCCGGGGAAGGCCGCGTCGCCGTGGATGAGGACGGGAAGCGCCAGGTCGGGGTCGTGCTCGCCCGCGGGCGTGTCGTGGTTCGTCTGCGACGCCCGCACCTCGCCCTCGACGACGGGGTCGACGTACTCGAGGTGGCTCGGGTTCGAGGTGAGCGTGACCGTGACCTCGCCGCTGCGCGTGGCGCGGGTCGCCTCGGCGCCGAGGTGGTACTTGACGTCACCCGAGCCACTCTCGAGGTCGGCGGAGACCGCTTCGAGCACGCGCTCGCCCTCGAACTCGCGCAGGATCGCGTCCGCGTGCCGGCCCACGGTATGGGCGAGGACGTTCAGCCGGCCGCGGTGGGCCATGCCGATGACGACGTGGTTGGCGCCGTTGGCGGCGGCGAGCTCGATCGCCTCGTCCAGCATGGGCACCATCACGTCGAGGCCCTCGATGGAGAACTGCTTCTGGCCGAGGAACGCCCGGCGGAGGTAGCGCTCGAACCCCTCGACCTCGGAGAGCCGCGCGAGGAGCGCCTTCTTCTCGTCGGGGGTGAGCGGCTGCCGGTAGCGGCCGGACTCGATCGCCGCCCGCAGCCACAGACGCTGCTCGTGGCTCGAGATGTGCTCGATCTCGTACGCGAGCGTCCCGCAGTAGGTCTCGCGCAGCTTCGGGAGCGCCTCGGCGAGCGTCTCCGCGGGGACGTAGAGGCGCAGGAACTTCGCCGGGATCCGCGCCTGGAGCTCGGGCGTCAGCCGCGGCTCGAGCCGGTCGGGGTCGAGCGCGGGGTCGCCGGGGGGCTCCGAGCCGAGCGGATCGATGTGCGCCGCGAGGTGGCCGTGCGTCCGGTGCGCCTTCACGATGGACATCGCCGCCGCGACCCCACCGAGGAGATCGTCGGCGGGCGCCTCGACTGGGGCCGGCGCAGCAGCCGCGGCGGGCGCGCCGTTCCCGCCGCCGTCCAGCGAGAGCTCACGCAGACGCTCGGCGTTGGGCAGGTGCGCGAGGACGAGCTCCGGGCTGGACTCGAAGAGCCGCCGCCACTCGGGGTCGACGGACTCCGGGGAAGCGAGGTAGTCGGCCAGCAGCTCCTGGACGAAGCCGCTGTTGAGATCGTCTATCTGGTCGGGTTCCACTCCGCTCACTGAGCATAGCGACCGCTGTGCTCGACACAGTATGCTTCACAAAATGAAGCGTACGCGCACCGCCGACCCGTACCGCGACCTCGACGTCATCGACGCCCGCGCGCCGCGGTTCAACCAGGCCACGGTCGGCCTCCTGGCGCTCGTCGCCGTCCTCACCGGCTGGTGGGCGATCCTCGGGCTCCTCGCGGCGCAGCTTGCCGTCGGCCTGACGTTGGGCCGCCGCTACTGCCTGCCGTGCCTCGCCTACTTCGAGCTCGTGCAACCGCGTTTCGGGGAAGGGCCGATCGAGGACTCGCGGCCGCCGCGGTTTGCCAACCTCGTCGGCGTCGTCGTCCTCGGCACGGCCACGCTCGCCCACGCGCTCGGCTTCGCGACCGCCGGCGCCTTGCTCGGGCTCCTCGTTGCCGGGCTGGCCCTCCTGGCCGCCGCCACCGGCCTCTGCGCGGGCTGTGAGATCTACCGTCTGGGCGCGCGACTTCGCGGGATCCGCTCGCACCGGCTCGACCGCGTCGAGCTCGGAGACCTCGGCCTCGCGCCGAACGGCGAGGTCGTCGTCCAGTTCACGCATCCGCTCTGCAGCGACTGCACGGCCCTCGAGCGCCGGCTCCGCGAAGAGGGCCGCGACGTGGTCACCGTGGACGTGTCCCGTTGCCCGGAGCTGGCGCGCAAGTACGGGATCGCCCTCGTCCCCACCGCCGTCGCGGTCAGCTCGACGGGGGCGGTGGTGGCCCGCCTGGCGGGATGATCGGCAGGCCCGAGGCGACGACGCGCCGGCCGTCCGCCTCGTAGACGACGTCCACCGAGTCGTTCTTCCGGTACGTGCCGGCGATGCCGAAGAACATGCTGGCCCAGCGCAGGAGGCCGAGCCGCCCCTCGCGCGCGAGCGGCTTCGAGAAGCGGAGCGTCCCGCCGAGCGCGACGTAGTCCGGGCCCGGCTCCTGGCGCACGCCGTTGACGTAGACCTCGAAGGGCTCGCTCACCCCGGCGGGCAGCGGCACGGTCCACGAGTCGTCCGGCATGCCGGAAGCCTAGTGGGAGGCCGGAAGAGGGGTCTTGGGGGAACCAGAGTTCCCCCAAGCGATCTCTCCCCTCGGCGCGCGAAAACCTCTCCCAGCTTCCGGCGGTGCCGATTCGGCGGGCCCCTCTGCCGCTAAAGAGGGTCTACCGCTCGCACTCACTGAACCACATAACGGGGGAATTGCAACTCCCCCGATCGAGTGACATCGGTGGCGAAGCCGGGGCTCCGCCGGGGCGAATAGAATCGCAACGGCCCATGGGGAGGAGCAAGCCCGCCGTCATCGCCGCCGCCCTCGCGGCGCTCGCGCTCGGCGTCGTACCCGCCGCCTTTGGCCAGAACCCGGCCGACGGCGGCCTCTCGCCGCCTCAGCCGGCGACGCCGAGCGGGGAGGCGATCAACCAGCTCTACTGGTTCGTGTTCGCCATCTGCGCCGTCGTCTTCGTCGTCGTCGAGACGGCCCTCATCCTCTTCGTCATCCGCTTCCGCCGCCGGCGCACCACGGCGGAGGACGCGGAGGGCCCCCAGATCCACGGGAACACACGGCTCGAGATCATCTGGACGGCGATCCCGGCCGTCATCCTCGTCGTCGTCGCCGCCGTCGTCCTCGCCAGGACCCCGGCCGTCCAGGCGACGAGCGGCGACCGCTCCAACGAGCTCGTCGTCCAGGTGCAGGGCCACCAGTTCTACTGGCAGTACGTCTATCCCGACGGGCAGATCTCGATCGACAGGCTCGTCCTCCCGGCCGACCGGCCGGTCAGGCTCGAGCTCGTCTCCTTCGACGTGAACCACAGCTGGTGGGTGCCGGAGCTGACCGGGAAGGAGGACGCCATCCCGGGGAGGACGAACGAGCTCCGCTTCACGCCGACGAAGGAGGGCGTCTACGAGGGCCGCTGCGCCGAGCTCTGCGGCGTGCTGCACGCGGTCATGCCGACCACCGTCGAGGTCGTCGACCAGGCGGCCTACGCCGGCTACCTCCAGCTCCTGAGCGGCCAGGACGAGCCCGGCGCCTCGCAGCTCGCGCTCGGACGCGAGACGTGGGACCGGGCCTGCGCCAAGTGCCACGGGCTCGCCGGAGAGGGCGACATCGGCCCGCGCGTTGCATTGAGCCCGAAGCTCGTGAACCCCGAGACCCTTCGGGACATCCTCCTGAACGGCCAGAACCTGCCCGCCAACCCGGGCTACATGCCGCCCGTCGGCCGCGGCTGGCCCGACTTCCAGGTGGAGGCACTGATCTCGTACATCCAGTCGAACCCGGCGCTTGCGGCGCCGCCTCCCCAGGGGGACGGCGGCTAGTGGCCGTCCGCACCGAGCCCGCGAGACCGACCTGGCACGACGGCCGGGTCACGAGCTGGCTCGTGACCCTGGATCACAAGCGCATCGGGATCCTCTACATCGTCACGGCGTTCTTCTTCTTCTTCGCGGCCGGCGTGATGGCGCTGCTCATGCGCACGCAGCTCTCGCAGGCGGACAACGACTTCATCACCCAGAACTCCTACAACCAGCTCTTCACCGTGCACGGGACGATGATGGTGTTCCTCTTCGTCGTCCCGATCCTGGCCGGGTTCGGCAACTACCTCGTGCCGCTCATGATCGGCGCCAAGGACATGGCGTTCCCGCGCCTGAACGCGCTGTCCTACTGGCTCTTCCTCCTCGGCGGGCTCGTGATCCTCTCGAGCTTCTTCGCCGACGGCGGCGCCGCCAGCTCGGGGTGGACCGCCTACACGCCGCTCTCGACCGCCGAGTTCAGCCCGGGGAGCGGCCAGGACCTCTGGATCCTCGGGCTCCACCTGACGTCGCTCTCGTCGCTCGCAGGGGCGATCAACTTCATCGTCACGATCCACAACATGCGCACGCCGGGCATGACCTGGATGCGCATCCCGCTCTTCGTCTGGTCGATCGAGGCCTACGCGGTGCTGCTCCTGCTGGTGCTGCCGACGATCTCGGCGGCCGTGACGATGCTCCTGCTCGACCGGCAGGGCGTGACGGGCTTCTTCACCGGCGACGACGGCGCGCTCCTCTGGCAGCACATGTTCTGGTTCTTCGGCCACCCCGAGGTCTACATCATGGTGCTGCCCGCGATGGGGATGCTCTCGGAGGTCATCCCCGTGTTCTCGCGGAAGCCGATCTTCGGCTACAAGGCGATCGCCTTCTCGACGATCGGCATCGCCTTCGCCAGCATGCTGGTCTGGGCGCACCACATGTTCACGGTGGGCCTCTCGTCCCCGTTGCAGGCGTGGTTCATGATCGCGTCCTTCTCGGTCGCCGTGCCGACGGCCATCAAGATCTTCAACTGGCTGGCGACGCTCTGGAAGGGCCATCTGTGGTTCCGGACGCCGCTCTACTTCGCGCTCGGCTTCATCGGCCTCTTCACGATGGGCGGGCTCTCCGGGATCCTGCTCGCCACCTACCCGGTGGACTACCAGGCGCACGACTCGTACTACGTCGTCGCGCACATGCACTACGTGCTCTTCGGCGGCACCGTCTTCGGGATCTTCGCGGGGACGTACTACTGGTTCCCCAAGATCACCGGGCGGATGTACGACGAGCGCCTGGGGAAGCTCCACTTCTGGCTCATGTTCCTCGGCTTCAACGCGGCCTTCCTGCCACAGCACATGCTCGGACTCATGGGGATGCCGCGGCGCATCTACACGTACGAGCGCGAGGGGCTCTTCGAGTGGTACAACCTGATCTCGACGCTCGGCTCCTTCCTCATGGGCATCGCCCTGCTCGTCTTCGTCTGGAACGCGGTCAAGAGCTGGCGCGGAGGCGAGCGCGTGGGAAACGACCCCTGGCGCGGGGACACCCTCGAGTGGTACGCGACCTCCCCGCCCGCGGTCCACAACTTCGACGAGGTTCCGTACGTCTCCAGCCCGCGCCCGCTCCGGGACCTGCGGCTGAGGCTCAAGGAGCTGCGGACGTGAGCCCGCGGCCGGGGCCCTGGCTCCGCCTCACCGCGATCGCGGGCACCGCCGGCGTCGCGGCCGTCGTCGCCACGGGCTCGTGGGGGCTCGCCCACGACGTCGCCGCGCACGTGACGCTCGCCCTGCTC
>DATIBF010000001.1:0-5006 GCA_035457655.1 Gaiellaceae bacterium | reverse complement strand
GTCCGCGCGCCGACGATCTCGACCATGTCGGCCGCCGCCTTCACTTGGTCGATGGAGGTCTGGGCGATTATGGCCATGCGAGCGCGAAGCGGTCGGTCATGCCGGCCACGTAGTCGGTGACCCGCTCGGGCAGATCGCCGGGCCGGTCCGGCGGCAGCTCCTCGGGGTGGTCGACCAGCCGGTCGAAGATCCTTCGGACGGCGGCGACGGCGACCCCCCGCTGCTCCTCAGCGGCCGGCCCGAGGTAGACGCGCTCGAACATGAACGCGCGGAGGTCGAGCATCGCCCGCCCCACCCGCTCGCTCTGGACGATGTCGCCGGCCTCGGCGGAGGCCTCGACGATGTCGTGCACCAGCGTGTCGATCCTGCGCGAGCCGCGGGCGCCGAGGATCGCGATCTCCTCCTGCGGCAGCTCCTCCGGCTCGAGCACGCCCGCCCGCAGTGCGTCGTCGATGTCGTGGTTGATGTACGCGACGCGGTCGACGAGACGGACGATCTTCCCCTCGAGGGTCGCAGGCTCGCCGGGGCCCGTGTGGTTGAGAATCCCGTCGCGCGTCTCCCAGGTGAGATTGAGCCCGCGGCCGTCGCGCTCCAGCACCTCGACGACCCTGAGCGACTGCTCGTTGTGTCGGAACCGGCGTCCGAACCGGTCCGAGAGCGCCTCGTCGAGCGCCTCCTCGCCCGTGTGTCCGAAGGGCGCGTGGCCGAGGTCGTGCCCGAGCGCGATCGCCTCGCCGAGATCCTCGTTCAGCCGCAGGGCCCGCGCCACCGTCCGCGAGATCCCCGCGGTCTCGAGCGTGTGCGTGAGGCGGGTGCGGTAGTGGTCGCCCTGCGGGTCGATGAACACCTGTGTCTTGTGCTTCAGCCTCCGGAAGGCCTTGCAGTGGACGATCCTGTCGCGGTCGCGTTGGAACGGCGTCCGCAGGCGGCATTCGTCCTCTTCGGCGTGCGCGCGGCCACGCGTCTCGTACGAGCGCACGGCGAGCGGGGAGAGCCAGCTCTCCTCGTGCTCCCGGACACGTGCCTCGAAGGTGTCCGCCACCCTCCCTGCGAGCTCGGGCATGCTTCCTACGCTATCGCTAGATGATGATGGGAACCGTTCCCCCGTCGGCGCTCCACGCCGATCCCGTTACGTAGCTGGCACGGTCCGAGCACAGGAAGACGATGACCGCCGCGATCTCCTCCGGCTCGGCGAGGCGGCCGAGCGGGCGCCCCTTGGCGACGCCTGCGAGCACCTCCTCCCTGCTCTTGCCCGAGCGCTTCGCCGCCTGGTCCGCGAGGCCGCCGGGCGCGAGCCAGGCCGGCGAGGCCGTCGGCCCGGGCGTGACCGCGTTGCAGAGGATGCCGTCGGCCGCGTAGAGGTCGGCGACGAGGCGCGAGAGCGAGAGGACGGCGGCCTTCGTCACGCTGTAGGCCGGCATCAACGTCGAGGGCCGCTTGCCGGCCGTCGAGCTGACGTTGACGATGCGGCCCGAGCCGCGGCCGCGCATGCCCGGGAGTGCCGCCTGGATCGCGCGGACGTAGCTCATGACGTTCAGCTGCCACATGGTCTCCCAGTCGTCGTCGGTGAGCTCGTCGAAGCCCACCTGGACGGCAACGCCGACGTTGTTCACCAGGCAGTCGACCCGCCCCAGCTCGGTCTCGGCACGCGCGATGAGTTCACGTGGCGCCTGCGCCCTCGCGAGGTCGCCGGCGACGCCGAGGGCTCCCCCGACGTCGGCCCGGGCGGCCTCGACGCGCTGCGGGTCGCGCCCGGAGACGACGACCCGAGCGCCCTCCGCCGCCAGCAGCCGAGCGGTCTCCAGCCCGATGCCGGCGGTCGAGCCGGTGACGACGCAGACGCGGTCGGTGAGGCCGAGCTTCACGGGCGCCTACGATAACCCCATGGCGTACGCGCACGGCTCCATCGACGATTTCGGGACGGGCGTCTTCCGCAAGGTTCGGCGGGAGCTCGGCGTGACGGCGTTCGGGGTCAACGCCATGGTGCTGCCGCCGCAGACCGGGTGGTTCGAGCATTTTCACGACGAGCAGGACGAGCTCTACTTCGTCCATCGCGGCCTCGCCGGGTTCGAGGTCGAGGGCGAGCGGTTCGAGCTCGGGCCGGGCGGCATTTGTCACGTGGAGTCGACCACTCCGCGGCGCGTCTGGAACGCGGGCGAGGAGACGCTCGTGCTCCTCGTGGTGGGCGGGCACGGAGGCTACGTGGGCCGGGACGGCCACATGGTCGACGCCGCCGACGAGGAGCGCCGCCGCGCGTTCAGCGCCGGCGACGAGGCCGTCATCCGGCGGCTTCCCGAGTGACGACGATCTACCTCGCTCGTCACGGCGAGAGCGACTGGAACGCCGAGCTGCGCTGGCAAGGACACGCCGACCGGCCGCTGACGGAGCGTGGCCGCCGCCAGGCCGCTGAGCTCGCCGACCGGCTCGCAGACGTCGTGCTTGCGGCCCTGTACTCGTCCGACCTCGAGCGGGCCCGCGCGACTGCTCGGATCGTCGCCGAGGCGCGCCGGATGGACGTCGTCGTGCTTCCGGAGCTCCGAGAGATCGACGTCGGCTCGTGGTCGGGCCTGACCCGCGCCGAAGCGGAGGAACGCTTCCCGGCGGCGTATCGCCGCTGGGCGGACGGCGCCCAGGGGTGGGACGACGGAGAGACGTACGAGCAGATGACGGAAAGGGTCGTTCGTGCGATCCTGAACATCGCCCAGGCCCACCCGGGCGACTCCGTCCTCGTCGTCGCGCACGGCGGGCCGATCCGGGCTCTTCATGCCACCGCTCTGGGCATCGACCTCGCCGCCCACCGAAAGATCCGGCCGGTGGAGCCGAACGCCCGCCTGTCCCGCGTGGCCGTCGAGAACGGGAGGATCGCCCGGCTAGACTGAGCGCGTGGAGGACTACACGAACAAGTACACCGGCGAGCAGGTCGAGGTCGAGCTGTTCGGCGGCGAGTATCAGGAAGGAACGCTGACCGCCTACTGCGCCGTCGCCGGCATCCCCCACCTCGAGCTCAACGGTCACATCCTCGTGCCCCTCCAGAACATCGCCTCACTCCACTGCTCGAGCCGCTGTGACGCTCCCGAGCCGGACTGGCCGCCCCGCGGCCTGGCCGAGAGCGAAGGCGAGCCGTAACCCGGTCCGTGCGCAGCAGGCTTCTGGCCGCGCGCAACATCGCCAAGGCGCTCCTCCTCTACGGCGCGCTCGCCGGCGGCCTCTTCGCGCTCGGCTGGTGGCTCGGCGGCGTTCGGCTCGGCAGCGTCTTCCTCGTCGTCGGTCTCCTCATGGCCGCGACGGTCTTCTGGTACGGGCCGCGCGTCATCCTCGCCTCGCTTGGCGCCCGCGAGCTCCAGATCGCCGAGTCTCCGGCGCTCCACTCCACGGCTGAGCGCCTCGCGCTGGTCGCCCGGGTCGAGCGGCCGAAGCTCTACCTGATCGCCGACGGCCACCCGCGCGCACTCTCGGTCGGTCGGGGTGCAGGGGCATCCGGCATCGCGTTCACCCAGGGCCTCCTCACGCTTCTGACCCCGGCCGAGCTCGAAGGCGTCATCGCCCACGAGCTGGCGCATGCGCGCCACCGGGACTCGCTCATCCAGACCCCGGTGGTGCTGATCGGCGTCTGGCTCGTCGAGGCAAGCCGGATCGGAGGCTTCCTCGAGCGGGCGCTCCTCTTCGTCCTCGGCCCGGTCGCAGCGAGCATCGTCCAGGTCTTCCTCTCGCCGAAGCGCGAGCTCGCCGCCGATCTGCGCGCTGCCGAGATCTGCGCCTCTCCCCACCCGCTCGCCGACGCGCTCGTTCGAATCGAGCAGGCCGAGGAGCTCGTCCGCTTTCAGGCGAGCCCGGTCACTGAGCCGCTTTACATCGTCAATCCGTTCGAGCCCGTTGGCCTCGCCGCGATGTTCTCGACGCACCCGCCTATTGGCGATCGGGTCGCGCGCCTGCGTGCGCTCGATCCCGAGTGGCGAGAAAAGCTGCGCGCTGCGTGACCCCACCCGGCCCCGTCGCCGACCGGTCGGCCCCCTAGAGTTCGTCCGGACGGACGAGGAGGGAGGATGACCGGGCGAAGGAGACGCCGCGTCGGCGTCTGTGTGATGTGGACCAGCTTCCTGGCACTGGCGGTAGCCGACGTCGCCGTGGCCGACCCGGTCGGACCCTGGTCGGGCAGGAGCGGGCCCATCTCCTGGGAGGCGCACCGTGTCGGGTGCGGGATCGTCGGTCGGACCCCGAGCACCATTCGCGCCCACACGCGCTAGAAGTCGAGCCCGGTGAACGGCTACGTCCGGCTCATCTTCGTCCGGCAGGTTCAGGAAGGCGAGAGCGGCGAGTGGGCGACGGTGCAGCGACAGCGCCGGTCGACGAGGAACACCGCCCTCAAGGGGGCGCATGGCGTCATCCACTGGACCCAGTGGTTCTTCCCCCTCGCCGGCGACGCCGGGCTCACGAGCCGCCAGACGGTCGTCTTCGCGTGGTTCCGCGACCGACCCGGCGCGGATCGTCTGGAGCTCCGCCGGGAGCCCCGGTTCCGTCCCTGCGTCGTGAGAGATCAGTGACTCGGCAGAATGAGAAGGGCCGCCTTGCGGCGGCCCTTTCCCGAAGATAAACCGGCGGCGACCTACTCTCCCGGGAGGTTGCCCTCCGAGTACCATCGGCGCAGGCGGGCTTAACTTCTCTGTTCGGAATGGGAAGAGGTGTCTCCCCGCCGCTATGACCACCGGAAATTGTGAGGCTCGTGCGCGACTCCTCGCACACCCTCAAAACTCCATAGCGACTTTATGACGGTGTTCAAATCAAGACCTCGGGTGATTAGTACGGGTCCGCTGAACACATCGCTGTGCTTGCACGTCCCGCCTATCAACGTGGTGGTCTCCCACGACCCTTACTCCCTCGAGGGGATGGGAGGCCTCATCTCGAGGTGGGCTTCCCGCTTAGATGCTTTCAGCGGTTATCCCATCCAGACGTGGCTAACCAGCAGCGCCGTTGGCACGACGACTGATACACCAGAGGTCTGTTCGTCC